>JAUICI010000002.1 GCA_030427935.1 Bacteroidia bacterium
GACCTTTCTGAAAAATTCAAGTTCACTCCAGGTCAATACCTTACTTTAAGATCCTTGATCAATGGTGAGGATATTAGAAGGTCATACTCCATTTCATCAGCAAAAAATGAAAATTTAAGAGTTGCGGTAAAGCAAATACAAAATGGAAAGTTTTCTACTTATGCGAATAAGGAACTTGTCGAAGGCGCTGAGATGGAGGTTATGCCACCAGCTGGAAACTTCATTTTAAAAGGTCAAGAAGACGGAAAAATTTCGGTTTTTGTTGCTGCTGGTTCAGGAATTACACCGGTTCTATCTATGCTAAAAGAGACGCTTTCCAATACAAATGAAACGGCTGTATTGATTTACGGGAATAAGAACATCGATAGTGTGATTTATAAAGGAGAAATTGAATCATTGATGGATATTTACGGTGATCGATTTAAAATGCATTATGTGATTTCTAGAGACGATTCTTATGAAGGTCTGAAAGGAAGAATTAATGCTGAAATCGTTCAGACGGTCACGGAAGAAATTGATCAAAACCTGATTTCTGGAGTCTATTTATGTGGACCAGAAGAAATGGTTAAAAATATTTCTGCGGAGTTCGAATTTATGGGGGTAGCCAAAGAAAAGATTCACTTTGAATTGTTTTTTGTAGCAGAATCTGAGGAGTCAAAAGAAACGAATTTAGGAGAAGGAACTGCTCAGGTAACTTTAATTGTAGATGATGAAGAGTTTGAATTTGAGTTAGCTAAGAACGGTCCAAATCTATTAGAAGCAGGAGCCGAAGCAGGAGCGGATTTACCTTATGGATGTAAAGGAGGTGTTTGTTGTACTTGTAAAGCGAAAGTGATGGAAGGAAAAGCGAAAATGGTACAAAACTATGCGCTTGAACCTGATGAGGTAGAACAAGGATTCATACTTACTTGTCAGGCGCATCCGGAATCAGAAAATATTGTGGTAAGCTTTGATGAATATTAATTATGGCATTATTCAAAAAGATATTTGGAAAAAAGGAGGATAAGGTAAGCACAGGTTTTTACAATCTTCCAGTTCACACTGTAGAAAAGGATACGGATGAAACAACTGTGATTACACTTGATATTCCTCAAGACCTAAGAACGACTTTTCAGTTTAAAGCAGGACAATACCTCACAGGAAATTTCAAAACTAAACATGGTGATCTACACAGATCCTATTCGATCTGCAGTGATCCAGCTGATAATTCTCGGATTCAAATTGCTTGTAAGAAGATTGACGGTGGAAAAGTAAGTTCCTATATTAATGACGAACTCCAAGCTGGAATTGAAATTGAATTCATGAAACCAACAGGTAACTTTGTTTTGGATTCAAATGCGAAAAAGATTTCTGCGATTTGTGCAGGATCTGGAGTAACGCCGATCATGTCCATGATAAAGCAAATTGAAAGAGAAGGAAATATGACCATGGATTTGTTTTACGGATCAAGAAACGAATCTTCCAAAATATTTAAGTCCGCTATTGATTCCACTTCGGATAAGATTGTCAAGAACTACTTTCTTTCAGCTGAAACCAAAGATGGTTTTGAGGCGGGAAGAATCACGGCCAAAAATCTCGAAGGAAAGATAGATCTGAATTCGGATTATTATTATTTGTGTGGACCAGAAGGTTTGATTTTTTCTACAAAAGATTATTTAATGGAAAATGGTGTGTCAAAAGACAAGATCAAATTCGAACTTTTTACCACTCCAGTTTCTGTTGAAGAAAAGAAAATAAAATCAAGCGCAAATGCTTGTCAGGTTGAAATGACCTTAAATGGAGAAACAACTTCCTTGGAGGTGGATACATCCAAAATGCTTTTGGAGAGTTTTCATAAAAGTGGAATCGAAGCTCCTTTTTCTTGTAAGGGTGGGGTTTGTTGTACATGCAAGGCTAAAGTAATTGAAGGCTCGGCTGACATGAAATTAAATCTGGCTTTAACGGATGATGAAGTTGCGGAAGGATATATTTTGACTTGTCAGGCCATAGCCACTTCAGATAATTTGAAAATCACTTTCGACGAATAATGAACATCATTGTAACTGGTGCAGGAAGAGGGATTGGCTTTGAGCTCGTTAAAAAGCTTTCATCCAACTTTGACAATAAAATCTATGCGATTTCAAGAAATTTAGATCAAATAGAGGCATTGGGAGCAACGAATATTATGCAGTTTTCGATGGATTTCACTTCAGAAACTTTCAAGGAGAAGGTGGATATGTTGGTCGAAGAAATTGATTCTGTTGATATTATCATCAATAATGCAGGTTATCTAGTCAATAAACCATTTTCCGAAATTGATTTGAATGATCTCCAGAATAGTTATCAAGTAAATGTATTTGCACCATTTCTATTAATTCAGGCCGCTAAACCAAAGATGAAAGCCGGAAGTCATGTGGTAAATATTTCTTCCATGGGAGGTTTTCAAGGTAGTGCGAAGTTTCCTGGCTTATCTGCTTATTCCTCCTCAAAAGCGGCAATTGCGAATCTGACAGAAATCTTAGCCGAAGAATTGAAAGAAGAGGGTATCAAAGTAAATTGCTTGGCTCTTGGAGCGGTTCAGACGGAAATGTTGGAAGAAGCATTTCCAGGATATCAAGCTCCAATTACTCCTGATGAAATGGCCAAGTTCATTACACAGTTTGCACTGAACGGAGGAGATTATTTCAATGGAAAGATATTACCCGTATCTTTGTCCACGCCCTAATTTTTAATCTATGCGTATTGATATATTAACGGTTCTTCCTCAATTGTTGGAAGGTCCGCTTAAGGAATCCATTTTAAAGAGAGCCGCCGATAAAGGATTGGTTGAAATTCATATTCACAATATTCGAGATTATTCGACGCATTCAAACAAAAATGTAGATGATTATCAATATGGAGGCGGTGCCGGGATGGTACTTTCCCCACAACCTCTTTCTGATTGCATTGAAAGTCTTCAGGAGTCCGTGAAATACGATGAAATTATTTACATGACACCAGATGGGAAAATTCTGGAACAGAAGGATTGCAATGAATTGTCTCTGAAAGGAAATCTGATGATTATTTGTGGGCATTATAAAGGCATCGATCATCGAATTCGAGAGATGTATGTCACAAGAGAAATTTCCATTGGTAGTTTTGTTTTAACGGGAGGAGAATTGGCAGCTGCTGTTACGGTAGATTCCATTGTTCGATTGATTCCTGGAGTTATTAATGATGAAACTTCAGCCTTAACGGATTCTTTTCAAGATGGTTTGTTAGCACCACCAGTTTATACGCGACCGGCGGATTTTAAAGGCCATAAAGTCCCTGAAGTTTTGTTGAGTGGAGATCAAAAGAAAATTGATGCTTGGAGAGAAGAACAAGCTTTAAAAAATACACAGGAAAGAAGACCTGATTTATTGAAGGATTGATCATTAGAGTCATCATACCGGCACACAATGAAGAACAATCAATAGGGAAGGTAATTCAGGATATCCCAAAAGATCTGGTTAAGGAAATCATCGTTTGCAATAATCGTTCATCTGATCAAACTAAATATGTAGCAAAAGAGAATGGTGCAACGGTTTTGAATGAGGATCAAATGGGGTATGGTTACGCTTGTTTGAATGGCATTGCTTACGTGAATCAACATCATCCAAAAACTGATATTATTGTATTTTTAGATGGCGATTATTCGGATTATCCAGAACAGATGAAAGAAGTTGTTGCCCCGATTTTAAATGAGGATTACGACATGGTAATTGGTTCAAGAGCTTTGGGTAAGCAGGAAGAAGGCTCCATGACATTTCCTCAAAGGTTTGGAAATTGGTTATCCGGAAAGTTGCTCAAATTGCTTTACAATGCTGAATTCACCGATCTCGGACCGTTTAGAGCGATCAAGCTAGACGCTTTGAATAAGATTGAAATGCAAGACAAAACTTACGGTTGGACGGTTGAAATGCAAATTAAGGCAGCTCAGCATAAATTGAAATTTTGCGAGGTTCCGGTCGACTATAAAGTAAGAATTGGGGAGTCAAAAGTTTCGGGTACAGTTAAAGGAGCCTTCATGGCAGGAGTGAAGATTTTATATACATTGTTAAAATACGCGCGCAAATGATCGTTTTGATATGGCTTTATATCCTGGCGCTTTTTGGTGCGCTGATTTATGCTTCTTATCAGTTCTATTTGGCGGTATTGTATCGATTTTCTAAAGATCAAAAAGTTGACTTGGAAACAGTTTCAGAATTGCCTTTTGTGACCATTCAACTCCCCATCTATAATGAAAAGTATGTCGTAGAAAGACTTTTGAATCAATTTACTCTGATGGATTATCCCAAGAATAAATTTGAAGTTCAAATACTAGATGATTCGGACGATGAAACTGTTGAGATTATTGATACTTGGCTAAAGAATTATACAGGTGAAGTGAATTTTAATCTGATTCGAAGAGAAGATCGTCAGGGCTACAAAGCAGGAGCATTAAAAGAAGGTTTAAAATCAGCACAAGGCGATTTGATTGCCATTTTTGATGCGGATTTCTTACCGAATCCTGATTTCTTAAAAATAACAGTGCCTTATTTTCAAGATGAAAAATTGGGTGTTGTTCAGACAAGGTGGGGTTTCATCAATCGGGATTATTCCATCTTGACGAATCTACAAACCTTGGCATTGGATGCGCATTTTACTATCGAACAATCGGCTCGAAATCGATTTGGTCATTTTATCAATTTTAACGGCACGGGCGGAGTTTGGAGGAAAGAATGCATCTTAGAAGGAGGTAATTGGAATCCGGATACTTTGACGGAAGATTTGGACCTCTCATATCGATCGCAATTTAAAGGTTGGAAATTCAAATACATTCAGGAACATGAAACTCCTTCTGAGTTACCAGTGAATATTTTCGCTTTAAAGAAGCAGCAGTTTCGATGGAATAAAGGAGGAGCGCAGAATTTAAGAAAACACTTTTTAAAAATCTGGTCGAATTCAACCATGAATTTTTCCGATCGAATACATGGCTTTTTACATCTCATGAATTCCTCTATTTATGTTTTTATTTTGTTTGCACTTGTAGCTTCTTTTCCGATTGCCATGATTACAAGAGAAAATTCTGATCTCCAAGCTTATTTTCATTTCAGCTGGATCTTCCTTGCGGTGAATTTCTTGTTGTTGTATGTTTATTGGATTGGGTATTCGAGAACGCATCAAGTCAAATGGACTGCTTTTTTCAGTTTTCTGCCGAAATTTTTCATGTTTTTGTTTTTGTCATTTGGTCTAACCATCCACAATACATTGTCCGTTATAGAAGGCTGGTTTGGAATTCAATCGCCTTTCATTCGTACCCCCAAGTTCGATATCCGTGGATCGGAAGGCGAGTGGGAAACAAATTCCTATGTAAAAGCCGAAGTTGGAATCGTGGAGTTTTTAGAATTCGTATTCGGGATGTATTTTTTGGTGGCGACCTATTTTGATATTCTTCATGGCGATGTCATCATGACGATTTTTCATGCCGCTGTCGCTTCAGGATTCTTAATTATTTGGTCTTTTTCATTTAGTTTGTGGAGAAGATTAAATTTGAAAAACAAAAATGCAATTGCAACGAATTAACAAGGATTTGATTTGAAATGAGAGATAAAATATTCGCATATACAGGATTACTTTTAGTTGCATTTTCGACTATTTACATCGTTTTTGAAGTGCCAAGAACTGATTTCTGGTCTTTGATTAGCTTCTATACCGTTGGTTTTGGCGGTATGGTCTTGTCCTGCAAATATGCCAGTGCAAAAGATCTCTTTGTTATGCTTTTTGGCGGTTTGATTGTGCGGTTTCTTTTAATCAATGTGACACCTGAATTAAGCAATGATTTTTATCGATTCATTTGGGATGGAGAGATGATGAAACTAGGTTTGCTACCCTATGTGAAAACACCGGATGAAATAATCAGCTCGAGCCCAGAAATCTTTCAAAATGCTGAGTTAAGAGCGCTCTATCATGGAATGGGTGAATTGAGTTCGGGAAACCATTCCAATTATCCACCAATCAATGAATTTTTGTTTTTCATGGCGGCCAAATTAGGGTCGACTCTATCCGCGAAAGTCATGATACTTCGGATTTTTACCATTTTGGCAGATATCGGAATTGTCTTTGTAGGGTTGAGTTTGTTGAAGATGAAAGAAATGGATCTGAAGAAGATTTTATTCTTTGTCTTAAACCCATTTTTCATCCTTGAATTCACCGCCAATCTTCATTTCGAAGGGGTGATGATGTGCTTCTTTTTAATCGCCTTTTGGTTGTATTTGAAGGAGCTCAAGTTGTTAAGTGGACTCTTCTTTGCCTTTTCGATTTTAACTAAAATGATGACTATGATCTTCTTACCCTTTTTTCTCAGAAAAGGAAACTGGAAGAAAGGCTTGATTTATATAGGATCCGTGGCCTTGTTTACCGTGATTTTCGCTTATCCTTTTTTCATGAATGCAGGTTGGGAAGGCTACAATTCAGCCAATTCATTATACTTCAAACAGTTTGAGTTCAACGCTGGCTTATATTTTGCTTTTAACGGAATCGTTTCAGCCATTGCCGGTTTTAATGCCATCCAATATATCGGACCCTTATTTGCTTTCATGGCCCTTTGTGGGATTCTGGTTTGGTACTATAAAAAACAAGACAAACCCCTTTTAGAAGGCTTCGAGCTATGGACGATCGCCTTTTTCATTTATTTGTTGATGAGCACAACGGTGCATCCTTGGTATATTGGCGTATTGGTTTTAGTTGGTTTGTTCACCAATTATTTATTCCCTGTCGTCTGGTCTTTCCTGGCTTACCTTTCCTATTATTTCTATGCTGAAAACATGAGTGAAGGCTTGTTCTATACTTTTGTTGGGATTGAGTATTTGGTGGTGATTGGAGTAGCTATATATGAAGTAAAAAGTAAAAAGGAAAAGGTAAAAAGTGCGGGTGTTGATGTTTAGGACCAATCATGATTTTATGCGTTATTAAATATTAGGCACGTTTCAGAATTCCTTATTTACTAAGGCAAAAGGAGTAGTTCTTCGCTTATGCCAAATTGATATCGCATTCGTGAGACTTCGAGATATTTCATCTTGTTTCTGTTAGTTGAAGTATAAGGTTAGACGAGAGTCTATCTATGTTTCTTGTGTTTTCAAATGCTAATCTTCCCAATAATTCAATCGATTAAAAAATCCAACTTGAATCATTTCAGGATATTCATTGAAATCGATTATATATATTAATGAATCCTTTCTTTCATCTGAAAGAAATTGTCGATATGAGTTTAGTTTTAAGATTTGATCTTTTTGACTGAACTGAATAAATCGATCCACATATATATCGTCTAAAAGGCTCAAAAATAGAACTGGTTGATAATGAGTGTTAGTTATTAAAATATGCTTACTTCGAATGTAATCTTTTTCGAAAAAAGTATCATAGAGTAAGAATAAATGGAATCCATCAATCGAAAATTTGTGATGTATATACATTGAATAATGTTCAATTGAGTCCAAATCGTCTAAAGGTCTGTAAAAGGCAACCGAACTGGAATCATTGAATCGTATCGCAATAGAGGGGATTTTTGTAAAATATTCGTTCCAATCCGAATTTGAAATTTTTAATCTATTGGTATCTAGTTCCCAAGTTTCTTTTGAAATATCACGATTGATTATGTTCGTGTCTAAAAAATAAAGGCTTGCTAAACTATCTACTTTAATCTTGAGTGTGTCGAAATAATCTACTTTGAATTTTCTAGAAGTATGATCATGATGTCCTCCATGATCCTCTCCACACCCAAAAATCAGTAGCAATAAAAGGAAGGTTGTGTGACGCATAAAATTTTTAATTTTACATTATCAGAATTTGCTTCTAACTTTACAAATATAAGTCTTCCGTATGAACTATTTTTTTCAAGATTTCGAGGCTGATGCGCAGACCGTTGAACTCACAGAAGAGGAGTCGAAGCATATCCATAAAGTTTTGAGAAAAAGAGAAGGGGATCAAATTGGTCTGCTGAATGGCAAGGGAATAGAAGCCACTGGAAGGATAATTTCGTATTCGGGAAAGAAAATCACCGTTCAAATTGAAGATTCAAATCTGAAAGAAAATGACCCTTCTGGAAATTTGACCATTGCCATTGCCCCAACCAAGAATATTGATCGTTTCGAATATTTTTTGGAAAAAGCAACGGAAATTGGATTGGGAAAAGTAGTTCCATTACTGACTTCCAATTCCGAGCGTAAAGTGATCAAGCAGGAGCGTTTGCAAAAGATTCTGGTTTCGGCCATGAAGCAATCGAAACGTTTGTATTTACCTGAACTGATGGACTTAACTTCTTTTAATGAGTTTTTGGAAAAGGACGATTCCGAGCAAAAATTCATCGCCCATTGTGAAGAAAATGAAAAGCGAATTTTTGTTAAGGAACTTGATTCAAGCAAAAAGACGACTATATTGATAGGACCAGAAGGTGATTTTTCAATAAATGAGATTAATTTAGCGTTAGATAAGGGCTATATTCCTGTAAGTTTAGGTGAGTCCAGATTACGGACTGAAACGGCAGGGATTTACGCTTCGGTAGCTTTTAATTTAAAATGAGAATAGTACTTGCATACATCATATTAGTTTCCACTTTATCATTTGGACAATCCAATTTGAAAATCGCTTTTTTAAAGTACAGTGGGGGAGGTGACTATTATGCCAATCCAACTTCGCTTCCGAATTTAGCCACATTTTGCAATAAAAATTTGAATACCAATATTGATAAAGAAACCCCTTATGTTGAGGTAGGTTCCCCTGAATTATACGATTATCCTTTTGTTCATATGACGGGTCATGGAAATGTGATTTTCTCTCCATCAGAGGCAGAGAATCTGCGTAACTATCTAAGAGGTGGAGGTTTCTTACACATTGACGATAATTACGGGATGGACAAATACATTCGAGATGAGATCAAAAAGGTTTTTCCAAATAATGAGTTCGTTGAATTGCCTCATGATCATCCTGTTTTTAATCAGAAGTATAAATTCAAAAGTGGTTTGCCCAAAATTCATGAACACGATGATAAAGACCCTCAAGCATTTGGAATAATTGAAAATGGGAGGTTACTTTGTCTTTATACTTTTGAAACGGATTTAGGAGATGGATGGGAAGACCCTGAAGTTCATAATGACCCGGAAGACAAAAGACTAGAAGCATTAAAAATGGGCGCAAATATTATTCAGTACGCATTTAACAGGTGAGATTTTTACTTTACATATCCGTATTTTTCTTAGGCTTAAATTCCATAGCTCAAGGTGATCCAACGATTTATAAAAAAGAAAACTTGCATGGTTTTGAGTTTGAACCTTTTGAAAGAAGTTTCATGGGTGTGGATGAATCGATGGATACTCTGGTTGCCAAAAAAGGCGCAGATTGGAAGTACGAGGATTCACTTCAATTCGCCATTAATATTGCCAAACTGGGTAATTATTCACAGGCCTATAATTTCCTTAAGAAGATTCCATTGAGATACATCGACAATAATTCAGCGGCTCATCTCGCCATGATTTATCAATTGAACCAACGTTATGATATTGCTGAAAAATGGTTGAACCGATTTGTAACAAATACACCTGAATTGATGAATGCCAAAAAGATTTGGTTACACATGATTCAATTGAGAAAGGATATTCGTGACATGAAGGTGAATCTGAAGTATGAAACCGTTTTCAAGATTAATGATGCCGTAAATTATTCAGAAGAAGAGAAAAAGTCGGAAAAGTTCAAGAGAGAGGTTTTATACCCATTGGAAGGAGGAGAACTCGTGATGCGTTTTCATATTATGTATGTGGATAAAAGAGATCCGGTTCTTTCAAAGTTATCTTGGGAGATGGGGGATGTGATCAAACAACATTTGTCCTTGACTATGGCTTATGTAGCATATTCTCTAGCTAAACATTATGATGGAACAGCTAATAATGCCAAGCGTGTAAAGCATATAAAAATGGAAATTCATGATGCCAAATATGAAGTTCTTCCTTTGAAAAACTTTTTCCCAAGAAAGAAAAAGAATCGATTCAATCTGGAAAACATAAAAGAATTACACAAAGAAGAAAAAGTACAAAAACACAAATTACCTCCTTTCGAAAAGAAAAAAGAAGAGCCACTCTGGTTGTCAAAAGGATTTATCATGTCTGCCGGTCTTGTACTTATTTTACTGTTTGTCATCTTATTTGTCAAAACAAGGAAAAAATAGCCTTTCCATCATTTCTTCAACTATCTTCGTATTTCAGTTAAGTTTAATCTAAAGAACTGAATTACAATGATCGAAGTAAAAAATGTTTCAAAAACTTTCAAGCTCAACAAGAAACAAAAGAAAGAGTTAGATACGACTGAGGATTTTTCTCATGCCGTTAAAGACGTTTCTTTTACTTGTCAGCCAGGAAGAGTTTTTTCCTTACTCGGACCAAATGGTGCTGGGAAAACAACGACTTTAAGAATGATTTCAACCATTTTCAAACCGACTCAAGGGAGTATCTCCGTTTGCGGTTTGGATACTGTAAAAGAGGAACTTGAGATTCGCAAGAAAATTGGTTTTTTGACGGGTTCTACAGGTTTGTATCAAAGGTTGACAGCCAATGAGATTTTAAATTATTTTGGTAAACTCTATAAATTATCAGACTCTGAAATAGAATCAAGGAAGAAGGAGTTGTATGCGCTTCTGGACATGGATAGTTTTCAGAATAAAAGGATTGGGAAATTGTCAACCGGAATGAAACAAAAAGTTTCCATCGCCAGAACCATGATTCACGATCCTGAGGTAGTTATTTTTGATGAACCAACTTCAGGTTTGGATGTCATTACTTCCGAAAACATCATCAAATTAATCAAATCCTGTAAAGAGCAGGGAAAAACGGTTATTTTCTCATCTCACATCATGTCGGAGGTTGATTTACTTTGCGATGACATGGCGATTATCGATCAAGGAGAAATCTTGTTTTCAGGTTCCATGGATCAATTTAGAAGTGAAATGAAGGAATCGACGCTTACGGGTGAATTCATTCGAATTGTTAACGAAAAACGAGCATCATGATATTCAATATATTCAAAAAAGAACTTATAGATACGCTGCGAGACAAGCGAACATTAATGGCCATGGTGATCATTCCATTATTGGTTTTTCCATTAATCATGACTGTTTTTACCTCTATTTCAAAGTCCTATACAAAGGATTTAGCTGAGAAGACCTTAAAAGTTGGGGTTATCGAAGGAGTTGAAAATAATGAACTACTGATGTTCATGGATACACTTCAAATGTCCGGAAAGGTAGAGTTGTTCTACTACGCAGACACCAATGAGTTGAAAACTCAAATTAAAGAAGATAAGCTGCATTTTGGAATGTATTTTCCAGCTGATTTCAATTCGAAATTAAAAGGAAATTCGACTGGAGAAGTCAAGATCTTTCACAACTCGACAAAACTAGGTTATAAAGAGCAGTTAAAGCTTATCCTGGAACTCAAGACCAAGTCCATAGAAGAAAATCGATTGGCTGCCCTAAAGGTGACTCCTGAAAACATTGAGCCAATCAAGTTGGATTTTCAAGATGTGGCTTCAGATAAGGAGAAGATTGGAAAGATTGCGGGAGGAATTTTACCTTATTTCTTTATTATCTTTTGTTTTATCGGATGTATGTATCCTTCCATTGATTTGTTTACTGGAGAAAAAGAAAGAGGTACTATTGAAACGATATTAACGGTACCGGTAACTCGTGTTCAATTGTTAATCGGAAAAATGGGCGTAGTAGTTTGTTCAGGATTATTGGCAGCTACTTTGTCTTTACTTGGACTATTCATCACACTTCAGTTTGGAACTGTGATTGAGGATCCGAAGTTAATGGAAGTCATTACAGGAATATTATCAGCGAAGTTCATCTTGACTTTGTATTTATTATTAATACCACTAACGATTTTCTTTGCTGGAATCATGATTCCGATTGCTGTTTATGCCAAATCATTTAAGGAAGCACAAAGTATTATTACACCGCTCAACATGATTGTGATTTTACCAGCAATGGTCGGGTTTTTCCCAGGGATTGAATTAAACTTGACAACTTCTTTTATTCCGGTTGTAAATATCGTTTTATCTACTAAGGAAATTATTGCAGGAACTACCAATTATGGCTATTTAGGCATTGTATTCATATCTTCTGTTTTACTTGCAGCGATCGCGATTTTCATCTCGCACAAACAGTATTCGAAAGAGACGAATGTGGTTATTTAATTAAAAATTAAAAATGAAGGATGAAGGGTGTTTTAATGGGTGTTTTTCATTCATAATTCATTATTGAATTTGGGAGAAATAACGGACATTTTAGAGCGTGATGGGAATCGGTCAAAGAGGCATTATTTGACCAATTTGGTTCGAACAAAAGAAGATTTGGATGAGTTGTATGCTTTTGTAAAAGCAAATGACAATGCCAGAGGGAGTTACGCTTCATGGGTGTTTACCAATGTTACCGATCAGAAAAAGGAGCGGATAGTTGATTATCACAATGACTTGATTGAATGGTTGCCAAATTGCAAAACAAATGGAATTTTAAGGTCCATGATACGGTCTGTTGCCCAATATAAGGCTCCAGAAGAATTGGAAACGGAATGGATCGATCTCTGTTTTCAGTATTTGTTGAAGATAGATTACGAGATTGCCGTAAAAGCCCATGCCATGCAAGTGCTTCATTTATATTGCAAGAAGTATCCAGAGCTTGCTCCAGAATTAAAAATGGTGCTTGAAGAAGGAATGGAATTGTATTCAAGTGGCTTAAAAGCAAGGGGGCGAAATATTTTAAAGTCACTTGAGAAAATCTCGCAAAATTAGCTTAAATTCAATCCCACCTATTAATAATAATTTTAAAAAGCTACTCTAATGGCATTATCAGAAAAAACAGATTACGTTGTTTACGACAGCGGATTGATGATGAATTCAAAACAACCAATGAAACAAGTGGATGTTTGTTTGGTTTCAACAAAGGATTATGTGTTTTATGTTCCAAAGAAAACAGTTGGAATGTTCGTTGTACTGAATACCATCAAGACACATAAATTGTTTGAAGGTAAATCGATCGAGCAAGGGGTTCGAGATTTGATCGCTCAGGCTGAAACGAAAGAAGATCTAGAGAAGTCCATGATTGCTTTATTGGAAGACGATGAAAAGTATGTGCATAAAATTGCAGATAAGAAATCGTTCAAATTCAAAGGGTTCCTAGGGAAACACACTGTAAGAATGAGTACAGGTGGTACAAACTGGTCTTCTGTAATGGCCAAAGGAAAAGGAAATTCGAAGGAGTTTAGAACTTTCCACGGTCAATAAATGATCTCTTGGGGAACAAAATATGATCGCATTTCCGAAGTGGAAAGTGCGAGTGAAGCGGAGTGTAAAATCTGTTCAAAGAAAACAAAAGCGATTTACAGCTTTGACCAAGGTTATTTTCTATTGTACGGATTGCCTTTATTTCCTTCATCAAAAAAATACTACATCACATGTCCAGAGTGTGATGCCCATTTGAAGGCAAAGAATTCAGATGCCAATTTTAAAAGAGCCAAGCAACAAATGCAGTCCAAATTCAAATTTAAGTATGTTTGGGGATGGATCATTTTTGCTCCGATTCTAGTCGGGATAGGCTATTTTTTCTATTGGGTTCAATCAATAAAATCATAAGAAATAACCTATTGCTGATGTAACGATCCAAATAAGGGTCGTTATATTAGCATGTATTTTTTATCCCTCATTTTAGTCTTATTTCTTTCCGGAATATCTTTCGGCCAGGAAACGATTGCCATAGATTCATCCAAATATGATGTCATCTGCTATCATCCTAAAAAGCAATATCTAGAAGCCTTTGGAAACTTGAAAGGCATAGTTCCGCACGGAGAATGGCTTTTGTTCAATGAGAAGGGGCAATTAAAAGCGAATGGAAAATTCAAAAATGGCAAGCGCCATGGAAAATGGAAATATTATGACGAAGAGGGGACGTTAATGGAATCAGGTCGCTACCGAAATGGTAGAAAGCATGGGTTTTGGCGGGTATATGAGGATATGTATGTCCATTTTGATGATGGATTAGTCGTGGATCAAAACGTATTCAAATGAAACAAATATTGTTATTCATAGGGATTGTATTTGGTTCGGCAATATTTGCTCAAAAAGAGATTGCGTTCTCGGATCAGAAAAGAAAAGAAATCGACCATGCATCTGGATCGGCTTTCATGCAGTATTCGAATTTTCAGCCGAGAACATTTGAGGAAGTGTTTATGACTCTTGGTGGAAATAGCAAAATGGATTCAATCTTAAAAGCTGTGGATATTGATACTCTGCATCAAAGTGCAGTGCGTATTTTTAGTATGTACAAACGGAAGCAATTTGGTTTGGAATCAATTCATTCCCCAACGACTTCTCTTTTTTATGAATATGGAATGTATGCACCTTCCGTGATCAAATCCTTTATGATTATTGCTTATGCTCGTTATCTGAAGAAGCTTCCAATCCAAATTTCGAAAGTCAGAAATAAAGCTCTAAAAGGAAAACACAAAGAGAATCACAAAGCAAAATTGCGTCTGAAAAAGGAAATGCGACATTATAGAAAATCCTACTGAATTCGAGATTATTCTTTCAAGGCTCTCTTATAATAAAAACCTTTTCTTTTTTTGATTTTCTCGAGTAGTCGAGCGGCTTTATCTTTTTCGCCTAAAGCTTTTTTACACAAATAGAGATACCATTCCGTTTCTTCATCAAAAATGAAATAAGGTGCACTCAAAGCTTTTTCAAAATTCTCCCCAGCATGTTTGTAATCTTTCAAGTTGAAATATGCGATTCCTTGATAAAAGCTGGAATTCAGATCATCCGGAAATGTTTGCTGAATCTTCTTCAGCATTTGGATAGCATCGGTGTGATTCTCTTGCTTTAGTTTAATCAAAGCTTCCTCCAAATAGTCTTCGTATTTGATTAGTTTAGGTTCGTTTTCAATGATTTGTTTTTCTTTTTCAAATCGAGCAGGCAAACCATTTAAGTCGCCATCAGGTAAACCAGAATTGGTATAAATGTCGGAATAGTCAACTACTTTGAAATCTGCCAAGTAGAGATATTTAATCTTCTTTTTCTGAATACTTTTCTCCTTATTGTCGATCTCCAGAGTGAGCAAATTCTTCTTTTCTAATTTTTCAACAGGCAATTCCTCTTCATAATTCTTAATCTCTTTTTGCTCTACGATAACTTTTTCAGGTGAAATGGGCTTTTCTTTTTCGATGATTCGAGCTTCTTCTGTAATAGGTGCACTAGCCGTATCCAATTCCAAAACAGGTTGTTCATTAACTTTTGGCTCTTCTTGCTTCTCTTGATTTGGTTCATTCGAAGCTAATGGTGTTTCTTGAGAATTTGAATTCCATTTGATTAGAAAAATAGTAGAAAGCACCACTAAAATTATTGCGGCTGAACTCAGAACGAGAATAGATTTACCAGACAAGCCTGTAGAAATATTATTTTGCTGATAAAACTTCTCTTTCAGGTCTCCCAATGCTTCTATTCCTTCAGGATGATCCATGTATCCATCAGTAGCGTCTGCGATAAAGTCATCATCGGTCGCCTTAGCTTCAAAATCATGAGCTTCCTGATCATTCATTTTACCTGAATAATAGTCTGAAAATTCTTTATCTGAAAGTCCTTTATCTTTCACTTTTCTATTCGTTAATTCATGATTCTGTGTACCTTAATCCTCACACATCAACCATTTTCCATCATCATTTTCAAATTCCTTTTTCCATTCTGAATAAAGCTTTTCACTTGTTTCAGATTAAAGTCTGTTTTATTTGCAATCTCATTATAAGACAATTCCTCCAGATAAAACATCTTAATGCAAATCTTCTGTTCTTCTTTCAAGGAATCGATTTTTTCTTCGAGATTGGTCAATTTGACTTCCTGGGCCATTTTTTCATCTAATTCAGCTGAATTGGATTCCAACCTATACTCTAAAGTTTCGACTTCCGTCGTTTGCACTTTTTTATCCTTTCTCAACTTCATCAAGCATTCATTACAACTCATCCGATAAAGCCAAGACTTGAAGTTTCGCACTTCATTTTCTAGTAGCTTATCGAACAAGAGTTCAAATACTCGCATGGTCATGTCCTCGGCCTCTGCTGTGCTCTTGAGATATTTCAAGCCCACACCAAACACCATGTGATAGTAGCGATTGAATAATTCACCCACGTAAGCTTTATCTTTCTTTTCTTGATAAAGAAGGATCAATTCTTCGTCGCTTGACTTTTTGAGATTATTTCGGTTGAATAGCTTCATTAATACTTTCCTCGATTAATCAAAAAGTCACAGTCTGTTCGTTCTTCAATTAGTATGATGCAAATGGAATATGGATTCCATAAAAAGATTTAGTTTTTAACTCCATCTTTGAATTTCTCCACCTTTTCTTCCTGTCCGTTTTCAAGATAATACTCTTGTTTTCCGTTTCGGAGACCATCTTTAATTTTGAATTTGAATCTTGGGTTTCCATTGGCCCAATTTACTTCATAGGTTCCTTTCCAAGGTGATTTAATCGCTCGGTCAACAAATCTTTCAGATGCAACTTTGCCTCCTGAATAGTTAACTTCCCAGATTACATCAGAATGGTAAAAGTAGTTCCATTTACCCTCTCTAACATCTTTTTCATAGTAACCTTCAAAGACTCTCTCTCCTTTAAGTGTAAGTTCGTAAATTCCATTTTTCTTGATCATTTCTTTATTGGAATTATTCTTTTTATACACTTCATATAATTCCTCTGGTTTTTTGATCAGATCTACAGCAATTAGCATGTTCACGATTTTGGAAGAATCTGTATAGTTCAAGATAGCTTCAACTTCTTGAAAGGTTCCGGTTACATCTTTTAGATAAAACTCAGCTGCTTCTTTCGTTGTTCCCGGCATATATTCTACTACTTCTCTAGCGCTTCCAGATTCGTATTTTACGACTCTTAACAGTTTGCCATCTTTGTAGTAATTCCAGTTACCAACAGGTTCGTCATTTTTATAACTCTCTTCCTTTAATTTTTTTGAAGCGTTTTCCATGTAGGTCCAAGTAGCACTTTTCTTCCCGTTATCGTAAGAACCTGTGATTTTATCAATTCCAGAATTGTCTTTAAAAGAAACCGGACCAGTAAGATTACCTTCAAAATAGTTTCCATAACGCGTAAGATCCAATTCTTTTATAAAAATCTGATGCTCTCCAGAAAGCTTTCCATCAGCATAGTTTCCTTTCTCAATAGTTTTACCATTCAATTTGATTTCAAAAGGACCATTTTTGATATTGTCTTTGTAGAAGAACTCAGATCGTTTATCTACTTTGTTTCCTTGATCATCGTATTCAAAATAGGTAATTTCCTTGCCATCTTTTGCATCTCGTTTGTAGTAGGTTTTTTTCTGTAAAACAGGAGTGTCTCCACTTAGGTCGTAAAATTTCCAAGATCCGTTTTTCTTGTCTTGGTCAAAACCACCTTCGCTTTCTAAAACACCCTTTTTATATTCCTTGAAAAAGGAGGACTTCATTCCGTCTTCATAACTTCCTTCTTCTACCAAAAGGTAAGTGGTATCTGTTCCAGTAATCACAACATCTTCGATGACAATCATCCCTTGATAATGCCCATTTACATACAATCCTGAAATTCTTCTGTCCCCACTAAATTTCAGAAAAGGCCCATTTAGCGTATCATTTCTGTAAGTGAAATATTGGTATTCATTCGCTTCTCCTTTCGGTGCATCGGTATAAAAAGACCAACGTCCTTGTTTCCCCTCATCGGTTTCTTTTCCTTTGGAGTGAATATTATCAGAAGCGTAATAATTATAGACTGTGCCACCCTTTTTCTCTGTTCTGCTAATCTGAGCATTTGAAGTAGTAGAAAATAGGAAACAAAAAACTATATTTAGAATCAGAAGTAATCCTTTAAATTTCATGAGTAAATCTCGTTTTTGGGTTTCGTTTACAATATTATAAAAATTATAAGCAAATAATGTGCAAATCTATTTCTAATATAGGAGTTCTGACTTCCGGAGGGGATTCTCCAGGGATGAATGCCGCTGTGAGAGCAGTTGTTCGAACGGCCTTATATCACAATAAAAGAGCCTTTGGTATTTATGATGGCTATCAAGGAATGATTGAAGGTCGGATTGAAGAATTGAAATATTATGACGTATCAAATATCATCCAAAGAGGTGGTACCATGCTAGGAACAGCCAGATGTGCTGAATTTAAAACGAAGGAAGGAAGACAAAAAGCTTACGATAATTTAAAGCGAAACGGAATCGATGCATTAGTTGTCATTGGAGGAGACGGTTCCTTCACGGGGGCACATTATTTTAGTAAGGAATTTGATTTGCCAATTATTGGATTACCAGGAACGATAGATAATGATTTGTTCGGTACACAATTCACCATTGGTTTCGATTCTGCGGTAAATACGGTGGTTAATGCCATAGATAAAATTAGAGACACTGCCGGAAGTCACCATAGACTATTTTTTGTCGAAGTAATGGGGCGTGATGCCGGTTTTATTGCTTTACACAGTGGGATTGGAGTAGGTGCGGAAGATATATTGATTCCAGAAGATGTCACCGACATGCCGAAGCTGATCAATAAAATAAAAAAGGATGCACACACTCGAAAATCTCAAATTGTGGTCGTCGCCGAAGGAGATGATTTTGGAGGAGCTCAAGATGTAGCAGATGAGGTCAAAAAACAACTACCTGAATTCGATATAAAAGTAACCGTCCTGGGACATGTCCAAAGAGGAGGTAGTCCAACAGCCTTCGATCGAGTATTAGCAAGTCGATTAGGAGTTCAAGCAGTAAAATCCTTATTGGAAGGCAAAAGTCAAATCATGATCGGCTTTGAAAACCGAGACACGGTCGAAATCGAAATTGAAAAAGCCATCAAGCACCACACAAAACCAAATATGAAGTTGTTGGAGTTAGTTGATGTTTTGAGTCAGTAGAGGAAAGTGCCTAGTGCTAGGTTCTATGTTCTAAGTTTTTATTGTGTTTAACCCAAACGGATATTAGGTCTTCGAGCGCGAGCCGAGGAAATCTTTTATTTATGCAAACAATAGCTCATAAATTTTGGAGAAATGGAGTCTTGAGCATCTACTTTTAGCCATCCTAATTTCCCATCAAATGTATAAGCGATGTAGGCTGTTTTTCTAGTGTAAAACCAAGGTCCATAGCTCAAGTAAGTCGTTGGGTTTGTTTGGAAAAATGCTTGTTGATACCAATGTCTCCATTCAAAAGAGTGATCAATTGTTTCAGCAGAATCGACGATCGATAAATAATATGTAGCTGTAGAATTGGATCCACAACAGTAATCTACAACATAGGAGTAACCGATTTCTGTCCCATAAAAGTAAAAATAAGGATATACTGGACCTGAAGGTTCATTGTGAATAGCTTGAACACTATCCATATTCCAATTAAAATGGGTAAGTTTTGTTTCGTAGATTCCATCAAAATTAAGGTCTAGAGAATCATTCCCAATAATATATTTTCCGGATGAGTCTTGTTGCATATTGAGTTCCAAAGGTTGAGAGAATTCAAAATAATAATCTCCAACATCACATTGACCAGCGATAATTCGGTTTGCTTCATTTTTTTGACATGAAAGGAGAAAAATAAACGAAATTAGATAAAGGTTTTTCATGTAAAAGGTTTGCCTTTAGTAACGAAGATAAAATGATAAAGGTTTGCGAAAATTCGCTCAAAATGGTTTGGCTTTATTGATTTATTAAATCTTCACCAAAAATGGGATTAAAGATCCCTGAGGAGGGTGTCCTTCAAAACAAATCAAAAGGACTTTTCTGCGAAAAGTTGCCTTTTTTTGTTCCCAATCCATCCGATAAAGCAAGCTTTCTCTCCTGAATTGAAAACAAAAAAAGGCAGCCATTCGGCTACCTTTTTATTTGTTTTGGGGTGGAAGATGGGATTCGAACCCACGACCTCCTGAACCACAATCAGGCGTTCTAACCAACTGAACTACAACCACCATGTTTTGAGTTTTTCTCAAGTCTCCACTTGTAGTGAAGTTGCCTGTGCCGATCTAGCCGAATAGAGCTTGCTCGTTATGAGACTTCATCGGTAAACTACAACCACCATGTTTTGAGTTTTTCTCAAGTCTCCACTTGTAGTGAAGTTGCTTGTGCCGATCTAGCCGAATAGAGCTTGCTCGTTATTAGACTTCATCGGTAAACTACAACCACCATGTTCTGAAAATTTGACGCTCCAAATTTTGCGGTTGCAAATATACATAAATTGTAATTTTTAGAAAACTCTTTATTGAAAAAAATAATCTTCATTTTGGAAATGACTTCATATTCAACTGAATCCTATGGAATTTTGATTCGATTTTCGTATTTTAGATAGATTAATAAAAATTGACTGATGGAGTTGGATAAGGAACTAATTGAACAATTCAAAGTCCGTGTGTTTGAAGAGTCCTATGCTCGTATATACAAATGCTTGTCACTAATTACGGACGACCAACTCTGGTTTTCTCCGAATTTAAATGTGCCGCCTATAGGAAATCAAATTCTTCATTTGTGTGGCAATGCAAGGCAGTGGGTGGTCTCAGGACTGGGTGATAAAGAGGATGTTAGACAGAGAGATTCCGAGTTTGAAAATCAAGCGGGCATTCGAAAGTCCGAATTGGTTTTTGTTCTCGAGAACCTGAAACAGAATATCAATGAGACCTTTGAGCAATTGAAGCCCGAAGATTTCGATAAACGTCATACGATTCAAGGTTTTGATAATTCTACCGCCGGTGTTCTGATTCATGTGATCGAACATTTTTCTTATCATACGGGTCAAATTTCTATGCTAACAAAAATTTTAGTGAACAAACCTCTTGGGTTTTATTCCGAATTTGAATTGAATTAATTTATGCGATTTTTCGTCAGTATTTCTTTTCTTTTGATGGGGTACAGTTTGTATTCGCAGTGCAATTGTTGTTCAGAAAGACACAATGAGTTTGATTTTTGGTTGGGAGAGTGGGAAGTTTTTGATACCACAGGAACAAAAGTCGGCGATAATTCAATTATCGAACTAGAAGGAGGTTGTATTCTTTCTGAACATTGGAGGTCCGTGAAAGGCGGTTCTGGAAGAAGTTATAATTTCTATAATTCATCGGATTCAACTTGGAATCAAACCTGGGTGGATTCTCAAGGCGGAAGTCTCATTCTGAAAGGACACTGTGAAGAAAACAAAATGATTTTATCCTCAGTACCTTTTGATCGAAATGGTGTGCAACTTCATCATCGAATTACTTGGACCCAACAAAAAGATGGCTCTGTGCAACAGCGCTGGGATGTGCTAGACGCGAGTGATGTTTTGAAAAACACTTTGTTTTTGGGGATCTACAAGAAAAAGAAATAAGACTACTTTTTATTCCGACTTTTCGGCGGTTTCATCAAATCGTCTTTCAATGGTTTTGACTCCCTCTATCTGCGTAAATTTCTCAATTAAGGCTTCCAAATGCTTATTGTCGTAAACGAATAAGGTGATGTTCCCTTCAAACATGCCATCTTCTGAATTAAAAAAGATGGATTTCATGTTCACATTGTGCTGGTTTGAAATGATTTCTGTTATCTGATTTACAATTCCAATATCATCCACACCAATCAATCTCAGCTGCACCATTCGCTCTTCGAGTTTCTGGCTTTCCCATCTCGCTTTGATGACTCGATAAGCGTATTTGGACATCATTTGGACGGCATTTGGACATTCTGTTCGATGAATTTTGATGCCCTCATGTGCCGAAATGAATCCGAATACTTCATCACCTGGAATTGGGTTACAACATTTGGCGAGCTTGTAGGGTAAATCTTTAAAGTCTTCACCAATGACAATGGTATCTTTCTTGACGTCGACGGCCTTGAGCAATTCTTTGGTTAGTTCATCTTGCTTTAGATCTGCATCAGAAGGAACTTGAACCACACCATTTTTTAATTTGAAATCCTTGAGGTTTTTGAAATCAATTTTTCCCTTCGCACTTTGGTAGTACAATTCAGCGATATCCGAAACATTGAAAAGTTTCGTGAGAGAATTCAAGTTCTCATCATTAAACGGGATTTTGGCTCCACTCATTTTTCTTTGCAGCACGTCTTTCCCATCTTTTGTGATTTTTCTTCTTTCCTCTTTTAAAGCGGATTTAATTTTAGCTTTTGCTCTTGCTGTAGAAACAAACTTTAACCAATCATGCTTCGGAGTTTGCTTACTTGAAGTAATAATCTCAACTTGATCACCACTTGTTAATTCATGACTCAAAGGAACCAGTTTATTGTTCACCTTCGCGCCAATGCATTTACATCCAATATCTGTATGAATATCGAAAGCAAAGTCCAGCGTACATGATCCTTTGGGAAGTACTTTAAGATCTCCTTTTGGTGTGAAAATATAGATTTCGTCAGAGAATAAATTCAGCTTGAAATCATCTATAAAATCAATGGCATTCGATTCTGGATTTTCCAATAAATCTTTAATCTCACCTAACCACCGATCAAATTTAGAAGCTTGCACGCTATTGTCTTTGTATTTATAGTGCGCAGCAAATCCTTTTTCAGCAATCTCATCCATTCTAAGCGATCGAATCTGAACTTCTACCCATTTACCGGTTGGACTCATGACCGTAGTATGCAAAGACTCATAACCATTGGCTTTGGGAGTCGAAATCCAATCTCGAAGTCGATCCGGGTTTGGTTGGTAAAAGTCTGTTACCAAAGAATAGATTCTCCAACAATCAGGTTTTTCCAATTCCTGAGGTGTATCCACAATTATCCGAATAGCAAAAATGTCATAGATTTCTTCGAATGGAATATTCTTTTGATACATTTTCCTCCAGATCGAATAGACAGATTTGGTGCGTGCTTTAATTGTGTAAACATAGCCTTCATGGTCCAAGGCACGTTTGATCGGATTTGTAAACGATCGAACAAATCTTTGTCGCACGTCTTTGGTCTTTTCCAACTTTCTTTCGATTTCTTCATAAACCTCCGGAAGTTTGTACTTAAAAGACAAGTTTTCCAATTCAGTTTTAATCGAATTCAGTCCTAATCGATGCGCCAAAGGAGCGTAAATATATTGCGTTTCAGAGGCGATTTTCAATTGTTTGTCTTTTCGCATGGATTCCAGCGTTCGCATGTTGTGCAAACGGTCGGCAATTTTGATCAAGATCACTCTTAAGTCATCCGAAATCGTCAAAATCATTTTTCTGAAATTCTCTGCTTGCAAGGAAACATTTTCATCAAATACTTCAGGGATTTTTGTCAAACCTGCAATAATCAACCTGATTTTCGGACCAAACATCTCTTCAATATCGTCCAAAGTCAGATGCGTGTCTTCAACTGTGTCATGAAGTAAGGCCGCAATAATGGAGGTGGTATCTAAATCCATTTCTTCGGCGCATATTCGGGCTACGGCAATTGGATGATAGATGTACGGCTCGCCAGACTTTCTTCTGTCTCCAGAATGCGCATCTAGAGCCACATTAAAGGCTTTCTTGATTAGTTTTGTTTCCTCTTTATTCCTTTGATCTTTACTGGCTCTGAGTAAACCTCGGTATGCATTAATGATTTCTCTTTGCTCCTGCTCTAAATCGATGCCTTGAATATCAGTATCTTCCTTTCCGCTCATGCTTTTGTCAAAAATCTCTGTGTTTTATCAAAAATAATTCATTTCTTATAAAAGAGGCTCAATTTTTGAATACATTTGAATCATAAGGATGTTAATGAGGCAATTACTTCTCACATATACTGCAATCATTAGTTGTTTTGGACTTTTTGCTCAGCAACTCGATTTTGAAAATTATTCTGTTGAAGACGGACTTGCACGATCAGGTGTTTACAATTTAATTCAGGATGATAATGGATTGCTCGTTATCGGAACTGAAGGGGGAGGTGTCTGCTTTTTTGATGGGGTTAGATTCAGAACCTTCAATAAAAATAATGGCTTAATAGATAATAATGTCCGACGCGTTTTTCAGGACTCTGAAGGCGGTTATTGGTTCGGAACGCCAAGTGGGGTCACTTATTTGGGAGCTTCTGGTCTGCAAAATTATACACAAGAGGATGGTCTAGAAGACAATTTTGTTCGATACATCGAAGAGGATAATGATAAAAATGTCTGGATATCCACTAACAATGGTGTATCGGTGATCAATTTGGATCAATTCAAACTAGAAAAGAAATCAAAATTTAATTTTAGTCTGCCGCACAGAAGAGTTCGAACTTTATTGTTTGATGGAAACAATATGTGGTTTGGGACGGATGCTGGTCTTTGTAAGTTGGAAGATGATGGCAAGCTGAGACTTTTTACAACCATTGATGGATTGTCCGATAACCGAATTCTCTGCTTGAATAAAGGGCAGAATGGGGAAATTTTGGTCGGAACCAATTCTGGTTTAGTCATCATGAAAAATGGAAAAGTAGTGGAGACTTATACCACAGAAGATGGGCTCCAAAGTGACCGTGTTAGGGCTATTGCAGTAAATCAAAAGGGAGCTATTTATTTGGGGACAAGACACGGTTTTTCCATAATTAATAGAGGTCAAAGAAAGATTATCACACTTACAGAAGGAAATGGTTTGTCCAACGATCGAATTCGAAACATACTGATTGATGACCACGAGAATGTTTGGATTGGGACCTATTTTGGAGGGATAATGAAATATACTCCCGGTGATTTTTGCGGGATTGCGAAATCGGAAGGACTTGTATCCAACATGATTTTAAATTTATTCGAAGATGAAAATGGACACATCATTATTGGAACTATCGATGGGGTGAACAAACTTCATTTTGAGAATAATTTAATTAGCGAGATAAGAACAATTTCTGAAAAAGACGGGCTAATCTTTCCTGAAGTCAACTATCTCTGCAAAGACAAAAAAGGATTTTATTGGTACGGAACATCTTCTGGAATATCTGTTTTTAATGGGAATGAGCATGTAAGAAACATCACAACAGAGGATGATTTGATAGATACAGATGTGAATCTAATCAAAGAAGTAAACCCTGATGAATTATGGATTGGAACTGTGGATGGTTTGTCCATTATAGAAGTTGTCAATAGAGAACCCTTCCAGTTTAAAATTAAGTCATTTACAAATACCACAGGACTTAGTGGTCGCATGATTTCTTTTATCGAAGAAGATAAAGAAGGAAATGTATTGGTTGGGTATAAAAAAGGCCGAATTGATGTGTTTACGGATCAAAGAATCATGAAGCCAAAGCAGGTGGAGGCACTGAATGAAATCAATACAGGTTATGTAGATTCGAAAAACAATATTTGGGTCGGCACAGAGGGAGAAGGGCTCTTTAAACTCAAGTATTTGAAGGAGTCGGTTGAAATTCAATCCAGACGATATAATACTGATCAAGGATTGGTTTCCAATTATATCTATTCCATTGTAGAATCTAAAAAGGGAAATCTTTGGATTGGAACTGAGAAAGGGGTTTCTAAATTAGTTTTGGATGCCAGTAAAGAAATAGCTTACGTCAGGAATTATGGACCTCAGGATGGGTTTAAAGGGATGGAATGTAATATGAATTCTATTCTCTGTTCAAAAGATGGAAATATTTGGTTTGGTACCGTAAGAGGAATCCAATACCTGATGGCTGAAGAGGAAGATGGGGTTAAGAAAGAAGCGGTGATTCATATTACAGGAATTCAAACAAACGAATTGTCCTTCGATTGGTTCACGAGTGCAGCCGAAAATGGGATTTTTAAAGCGCCTAATAATATTGAAATGAAGTATCATGATAATTTTATCGAGATAAACTTCAAAGCACTTTATCTTTCAAGTCCGTCCAAAATTAAGTATTCGTGGAAGTTTAAAAACCAGGAGGAATGGACCGAATTTTCCAATAAAGATTACATACATTTCACCAATTTAGATCCAGGAACCTACACGATTCAGATTCGATCGAAGACCCCTGAAAATGTGATTTCAGAAGAACCCGTTGAGTTCACTTTTACCGTCATCGAACCTTTTTACATGAATATTTGGTTTAGGGTTTTAATGGTTCTGGTAGTTATTGGGATTGGATATATGTTGTATGTTCTTAGAGTTCGCAACCTGAAGAAACAAAAATTGGCACTTGAACAAATTGTAGAGGAAAGGACAGAAGAAATTTCAGCTCAGAATGAACAATTATCTGCCAAGAATAAAGAAATTACAGACTCAATCAATTATGCGAAACGGATTCAAGATACAATTATCCCTACCGAGGAAACTTTGAAATCTTTTCTTGGAACAGAAGCATTTGTGCTATTTAAGCCTAAGGATATTGTTTCTGGAGATTTCTACTGGATAAGACAAATTGACGAAAACACAACAATTTTCTGTGTTGCCGATTGTACAGGTCATGGTGTCCCAGGAGCGATGGTCTCTCTTGTGGGGGTTGAAGCATTGAATAAGGCAGTAGGTGAGTTTCAGATTTACAAGCCTTCAGAGATTTTGGATAAAGTAAATATTTTATTGAATGAGGCTTTTTCAAGTGAAGGGAAGTCTGTGGCTGATGGAATGGATATCGCGCTCTGTAAATTAACTAAGAAGGGATCTGAAATCGAGTTGGAGTACAGTGGCGGAAATAATCCACTTTGGGTTTTTAACCCGGAAAGAGAAGTGATCCCGCAAGATTCCAGAGCGATTCACAATGAAGATGATGATACGATAGGATTTGAAATCAAACCAAATAAGTTTGGCTTAGGTAAAGATTATGCTGAAGAAAACTTCACAAATCATGTCATGCAATTAGAAAAAGGAGATGAAATTATCATATTTACGGATGGATATGCAGATCAATTCGGAGGTAAATCCATTTCCGATAAACCAATGGGCAAAAAATTCAAATACTCAAGACTGAAGCAACTAATTTTTCAAGTCTACGCAAATCCTGCCGACGAGCAAAGAGAAACGCTAGACGGAACAATCGAAGCATGGAGAGGAGAACTCGAGCAAATTGATGATATCTGTTTGATGGGTGTGAAAGTTTAAAGAGGGATAAATGAAAAATGAACCCTTCGACATGCTCAGGGACCGAATTTAAGATGGTTGAATGTAGGGTTGGTTTTTGTGAATAGTATTTTTGTGAATCGTGTATTTGTGTATTGTGATTTTGTATTTTTCCTAATTCCTAATTCCTAATTCCTAATTCCTAATTCCTAATTCCTAATTCCCACTAATATCATTTCCGCAGTCCACAATAGTGTGGCATTTATCGAAAATCATACGGTCTAGTTTGATTAAGGATGCTAGTGTTACCTGAGAATAGTTTTGGGAAGCATTTTTGAATCCTTTGGCTTGTGAGAACCACATTTTACTGATGAGTTCTTTTCCTCCTTTTTTGGGTTTAATCACATCAACTACCGCTTCCACATTTAAGGCTCCGGCATGGTATATATGCATGGTAAACAAGCGAAACCATAATTCGGACTCGTCTGCCTTTATCTTGTATTTTGCTAGAATTCTTTTGGCTTGCGGAATGCAAACTTCTTTAATCAATCTACTTGCGGCTTTAGCTGATTTAGCGAAGTCTTTTCTCTCATCTTTGTAGCGATTGATCACTAAACCATATCTTCTAGCTACAGCCTTCATCAACTGAAAAGAACCATAGGCTCCAACATTCGATTTTCTTATTTTTCCTGGGGATTCGATCAACAGAATAGCTTGTGCATACCATGGATCAACACCGTAACTGTGAAATAGCTCAATTCCCTTTGAAATACTTGGGATGGCATGTTCAAATTGATAGTAGTCATTTTTACCTTGTGTAACGAAAATTCTTTCTAAACTATCCAGACCTCTGGCTTTTCGAATCGAATCTCTAAAAGCATCTTTTCGTTTGTCAGTCCAGGTTTTGTATGATCCCATTTTATCGTAAAACAGGATTTCTCTTGTTCTAGGGAGATTAACAATCATTGAATCCGGTGGCAGTTCCATGACTTTAACCCAAAACTGCGGATTTAAAAGGGTGTCCCATCTTTCTGTAAAAATTTCTGAACTTCTGTAAAAGGTTCTGTAGGTCGTGTCCTTTTCAAAATAAACTTGATAATATTTTGAATCCTCTTGCCCATAGGAATTGCACAATGGGATCAAAAAAATGAAAAAGATCAGAATTCTATTCATAAACTACTGGTTTCAAAAATCACTACTTGTATAATCATAACGCCAACACACAGCGAATTGTTACACTTCCACTAAATATCTGGATTAATTTTCGGATTCTCTAAAATTTTGGCAGTATCTTTCCCCGAAACTTATGAATAGAAGGTCGTTCATAAAACTAGGGAGCCTTGCCTCTGTTCCTCTGATTCTCCAAAGTTGTCATTCAAAAACTTCGGCAGGTGAACAGGATTTTGAGATAAAGGTGGAGTCGCTTCATACCATTGGTCACAAATTGACTTCCGGCTTTGATTTTAGCAAATACCCCAAGAAACAGCTGAAAACAGAATTTCTGATTGTTGGCGGTGGTGTTGCAGGCTTTTCAGCGCTAACAAAACTAAAGGGAAGGGAAGCTATTCTGGTTGAAGCTTCAGATAAGCCCGGAGGAACATCTTCTTATGCCACTTATAAGGATATTATTTTCTCTCAAGGGGCACATTATGATATTGAATATCCCAACTATTATGGCGAAGAAGTTTTAATGCTTTTAGAGGAATTGAAAGTTGTTCAGTTTGATGACATTCTAAATAAATGGGAGTTTGTTGAGAAAGAATATATCATTCCAACTGAAAAAGAGTCTATCACTTATTTTAAAGATCAGATTGTAGAAGACCCGCTCAATATTTCGGAAAGGGAAAAAGCTTTTGTGGATGTCATTCGGCCCTACTTAGGGAAATTACCCTTACCGACGAGATTAATATCGAAAGACTTACATCATTTAAACTCCATAAACTTCAGAGACTTTCTAGCTTCTACAAAACTCAATGATGATTTGTTAGATCGATCTTTGGATTATCAATTTATAGATGATTATGGGGCTGGAATGAATGAAGTGTCTGCATTGGCGGGCTTGCATTATTTTGCCTGTAGGCCTTATTTTTCAGAAAATCCGCTAACTTTTTCTCCTCCCGAAGGCAATTATTATTTCATAAGAAAGATGCTGCAACACAATCATGAGAAAGAAGTTTTATTGAATTCTTTTGTTTTTCAGATTAAGAAGAATGATGACGAATATGTGACATCAGTGTGGAATGAAGAAGAACAACAGGTCTATGAAATTAAATCCAAAAAAATCATTTATTCAGGGAAGAAACATGCACTGAAGTTTATCTATCCCGACTTAAAATTTGAAAACGACATTGCATACGCTCCATGGTTGGTCATGAATTTTATTCTACCAAACATCGGATTCAAGTTTGGGGATAAACACTGGCAAAATGATGTCATTGGAGAGAAAGATTTCATGGGGTTTGTGGATTCGAGAGTTCAATTTGATGTGGATTCCAACTATCGAAATCTGACTGCCTACTATTGTTTCAAACCGGAAGAAAGAGCTTATTTGTTGGATGTGTTTAAGGATCCTTCAAACTTGGTTCAAAATGCAAAATCCATCATTGAGAAATATGTCAATATAAGACTGGATCCTATTCAAGAAGTTCGAATTAAGCTCATGGGACACGCCATGCCTATTCCAAAAAAGAACTACCTTTTGAAAGACATGAATGCGACCTCTTCTGATCCTGATTTTTTATTCGCAGGAGTGGATAATCATCGTTTACCTTTATTGTTTGATGCGATGGATTCGGGCTTAAATTGTCTTACCGATTCATAGCAAAAAGAACAATTCCAGCAGCTACGGAAGCGTTTAAAGATTCTGCTTTTCCCTTTCCCGGAATGAATATCTTTCTTGTCAATAATTCAGCAGTATTCTCCTGGATGCCTTTAGATTCATTTCCAATAACCAAACAAACTTCATCCGGAAATTCGATTGTATGAATTGATTCTCCATCTAGTGTTGCACCATAAAGAGGAATGCTTTGTGAAGCCAATTCAGTTGCCGTAGTTTCCTCAAAATTCACTCTAAAAAAAGAACCCATTGTGGCTTGGATAACCTTTGGATTGTATAAGTCCACGCATTCAGAACTTACATAGATTTTTTCAATACCAAACCAATCTGCCGAACGAATAATGGTTCCCATATTTCCTGGATCTTTAATGTCTTCAAGAAATAGTGATCTGTTAGAGTTTGTTAGGTTCAATGGACTCATTTTCAAAAGGACTAAAAATGGCGATGGATTTTTTAAAGCCGATATCCGACTCATTTCTTTTTCCGAAATCAGTTCCGAGTTTTTCTGATTTTCAGGTTGGTCCTCTGACTTAGTGTAATAGACGCTTTCAATCAAATCAGGACAATTCTTAAGAGCTTCCTCATATAACTTTCGACCTTCAACAAAATATTTTTGTTCTTCCTTTCGGTACTTTTTTTGATGAAGCTTCTTTATGAATTTAATTTCTGCAGCGGTCATATTGACACTTAAAATTATATTTTTGTAAAATTACTAAAAGTATTGACTCCATTTGGATTTGAGATTTTTCAAATATTCAGTTTTCCTGATTTTTATCGTGTTTTTAGCTTCCTGTAAGCAGACGAAATACGTTCCGAAAGGGAAATACTTGCTTACCGGAAACGAGCTTGTTATTCACGGCAATACCCATCTATCCGAAACTGAGATGAGCGACGTGATCAAGCAGCAACCCAACTCAAGATTCATTTTCAAGTTCAAACTCGCGTTTTTCAATATGGTCGATTCTTCAAAAGTAGCGAGGAAAAGAGCCAAGAAAAACGCCAAATTGCATAGGATCAATCTCAAACGATTAGACAAACAGGATAAGATTAACCGAAAGCGTCGAGCAAAAGCCTTGAAAAAAGGAAAAGAGTATTACAAATACAAGCAAGTGACTTTGAAGGACACCGTCAACCCCAAGAAGATCTTTTCGGAGTGGATTAAATATACGCTTGGTGAGCCACCGGTCATTTTGGATTCCGCCTTAGCCCATAAAACCGATAAACAACTCAATTTATATCTTCAGAAAAAAGGTTATTTCAATGGCCGGATAACGGATACAATCATGTACGATTCCCTCAAACAAAAAGCCAAAGTGAGGTATGATGTTTACCCCGGAGATCCTTATGTGATTGATACGGTTTACGTTCATTCTGAATCTGCGAAAAATACCCAATGGGGACTTCGTGCATGGCTGGGAGGGAAGTCGACTAGCGATCATAAAACAACGAATTTAAAACCAGGTGAGTTATTGGATTCAGACGTTTTAAATAAAGAGCGTAATGCCATGACCAAATTCATGCGGGAACAAGGCTTTTTCGGATTTTATCCAGAGCATATTTATTACGAGATCGATACTTTTGAAACCTCTTTAACAGCAAGCATTGCCATTAAAGTGAAACCCAGATTGGTCAAAAATGAAGAGCACGTAGATTCCATCGATGCAAAAGACCATGTGGTTTATAGTATGCGGAATATTCACTTTCATTTGTATGAATCACCAAAATTGGGAGATGAATTAGTTGTAGATACGATTATTTATACAGTGAAAGAAAAGCGAAAAGATCCCTATGATGTCTACTTTTATTATGAGAGAGAGAAAGATAAAAATGGAAATTATCTTCCTAAGCCAAAAAAGATAAAACCCTATATAAAACCCAAGATTATTGCTTATCAAACTTTCTTAGAGCCCAGGAAATACTACAAATCCTACTACACGGAAAGGACCTACAGAAGATTGCAAGCACTTGGAGTTTTTCGATCCATCAACCTGCAATTGGATGAATATGGAAAGGATAGTTTGGATGCCAATTTCTACCTGTTGAAAGCAAAAAAACAATCTTTTCGAGTAGAGCCAAGAGGGACTTACTCCAACGGGTTTATTGGATTGACGGCGACCATGGGTTATACCAATAAAAACTTGTTCAAAGGTGCAGAAAAGTTCACCGTCAGTATCACAGGAGGTTTTGAATCTCAACCGACCATTCTTGTAGATGAAAACGGAGAGAAAAATGGTCAACTTTTTAATACCTGGGAAATTGGAGCAGCAGCTACTTTAGAGGTGCCCGGCTTACTTCCCATTCCTTATCTGACTTTTGGAAAACGAACCTATCCAATAACCATTTATTCCTTAGCCTACAACCATCAGGATCGACCCGATTTTAAGCGAGACCTTTTTCAGATATCTTATTTATATAGATGGAGTCCTTCTGATCCAAGACAGGTATTTAATTCAGGATTTCCATTGATTAACAATATCAAGTATGTTCAGATCGAAAAAGATAGTTTGTTTCAGAAAAGACTTGAAGACTTGAACGATTTATTCCTGTTGTCTTCCTATAGTGATCAATTTATTTGGGAGGATTTTAGATTAGGATGGACCTTCAATAATGCTCAACAAACAAGATCAAAAGTGATTACATATTACAATGTGAGTTTTGTAACTGCGGGATACTTTTTAGAGGGTGCCACTTTATTAGATTCGAAGATTAAAGGGAAAGCTCAAGATTCGATTCCAACCGTATTCGGTGTTCCTTATTCGAAATTCTTGCGGATTGATAATGAGTTTCGACTGTACCACAACTTCAAAAAAGGAATGTCCATGAACTATCGTTTTATGGGAGGTGTAGGATGGCCAGATCCAGGAGGTAATGTTCAGAAAGCATTGCCTTATGATTATTCCTTCTATGCAGGAGGGGCTTCCGATAATAGGGGGTGGTTATCCCGAACACTTGGTCCCGGTTCGTATCAATATTATACGGATACTTCAAGAACCGAAACCCAGATTGGCGATGTTCGACTCTTGCTAACAGCAGAGTTTCGATTTGATATCTTCAGTTTCTTTAAAGGTGCCTTATTTGCAGATGCGAGTAATGTTTGGACTTTTTATGACGATCCCAACCGACAAGGCGGTAAGTTTAGTGGTAATTTCTGGAAAGAGTTTGCCATCAATGTGGGGGCAGGAATCCGTCTGGATTTTGACTTTTTCCAAATTCGTTTGGATGTTGGTTTCCCAATTTATGATCCTTCATTACCTCCGGGAGAGCGCTGGGCAAGTAAACCCGGACCACAGTACATTCAGTCTATTGAAGATGCTTGGGCCCCCATCTATGGAGATGAGAGTTATGACGTGATTTTGAGAAACCAAAACATGCGTAAACCCTTCCAACCAAGATTCAATTTAGGTATTGGATATCCCTTCTAATCAAAGGCTTAGAAAAAGCCTTTATTTACAAATGGAGTCTAAGCTTTTTTTCTTAGTTTTGCGGATTATTTATTAAAATATTCTCACGAATGGCTAACAAGATTTACGACATTATCGGAAAAGAAGGTGAAGAGTTATTGAACCACAAATGTGAAACGATTTCTAAAGACATGATCCACTTGCCAGGATCTGATTTTGTAGATAGATGTTTCGGTAATACGAATAGATCTCCTCAAGTTTTAAGAAGTCTTCAAGCACTTTATGGAACAGGAAGATTGGCGAACACTGGATATGTTTCTATTTTACCAGTTGACCAAGGTATCGAGCACTCTGCTGGAGCGTCTTTTGCACCGAACCCGATTTATTTCGACCCAGAAAATATCGTAAAATTAGCTATTGAAGGAGGATGTAATGGAGTAGCTTCAACTTTTGGAGTTTTAGCTTCTTGTTCTAGAAAATATGCACACAAAATTCCTTTCATTGTAAAATTAAATCACAATGAATTCTTGTCTTATCCAAATACCTTTAATCAAATTGAATTTGGATCAGTTGATGAAGCTTGGAATATTGGTGCCACTGCAGTAGGAGCAACAATCTATTTTGGTTCTCCTGAATCGGAAAGACAAATAATTGAAATTGCTCAGGCTTTTGAAAGAGCACATGAATTGGGAATGGCGACAATCCTTTGGTGCTATTTGAGAAATTCAGATTTCAAAAAAGATGGAGTAGATTATCATACAGCTACAGATATTACTGCTCAGGCAAACCATTTAGGAGTTACGATTCAAGCAGATATCATCAAGCAGAAGTTGCCAACTTTAAATGGAGGTTATAAAGCCATTAATTTTGGTAAAACTCATGACAAAGTTTACTCCGAATTGTCTTCTGATAATCCAATTGATCTTTGTAGATACCAAGTAGCAAACTGCTATATGGGAAGAAATGGATTGATCAATTCTGGAGGAGCATCAACTGGTTCGGGAACTTCAGACATGAAAGAAGCTTTATTGACTGCAGTAATCAATAAGAGAGCTGGTGGACATGGTTTGATTTCAGGAAGAAAAGCTTTCCAGAAAGACATGAAAGAAGGAGTTGAGTTATTGAACAATATTCAAGATGTTTATCTTGATGAATCCATATCGATTGCATAAAACTTTAAGATCAATTTAAACAGTTGTCATTGATAGCAGTTAATTGATAATTGATAATTGAAAGTATGGCTTGGTTTAAAAGAAAAAAAGGAGGAGTTACAACTCCAACAAAAGAGAAGAAGGAAACGCCAGAAGGACTTTGGTATAAATGTCCGGATTGCAAGCATGTGATGACTTCAGAGGATCATACAGCAAATTTGAATGTATGTGAAAACTGTGGAAAGCATGATCGAATTGGAGCGGATGTCTATTTCAGACTTCTTTTTGATGACGGGAAATTCAAAAAATTCGATGAGAATTTGGTTTCTGCCGATCCATTGAATTTTGAGGATACGAAGAAATATACAGATCGATTGAAGCAGTCGTACCAAAAGACTGGTTTGACTGATGCCATTCAAAATGCACACGGAAAAATTAACGGTGAGAATTTGGTGATTTCTGCCATGGACTTCGCTTTTATTGGTGGTTCAATGGGTTCAGTTGTCGGTGAGAAGATCGCTAGAGGAGTTGATATGGCCATCAAATTGAAATGTCCATTCATGATCATTTCTAAATCCGGTGGTGCACGAATGATGGAAGCTGGTATTTCTTTGATGCAGTTAGCAAAGACATCAGGAAAATTAGGAGTACTTGCTGAACATAAATTACCTTACATCTCTTTCTTAACAGATCCAACAACAGGTGGAGTTACCGCTTCTTACGCGATGCTTGGAGATATCAATATCGCTGAGCCAGGAGCCTTGATTGGTTTTGCTGGACCAAGAGTTGTTAAAGAGACAATCGGTAAGGATCTTCCAGAAGGTTTCCAAACTTCCGAGTTTGTTTTGGAGCATGGTTTCTTGGATTTTATCGTTGAAAGAAAAGACCTAAAAGAGAAATTAAGTCAGGCAATTAAAATGTTTAAGAACTAGGATTTTTTTATTCCTAATAATTGACATATCTTTGCCGACGAAATAGACAAAACCAAAGTGGTAGAGTCGAAGCATAACAATCATTAACATTAATATTGAAATGTATTTAACTAAAGAGAAAAAAGAGGAGATCTTCGCAAAGCACGGTAGTGGTAAGACGGATACGGGATCTGCTGAAGGACAAATTGCTTTGTTTACGCACAGAATTGCGCATTTAACTGAGCACTTGAAAAGAAACAAGAAAGATTACAATACTCAGAGAGCTGTTCAGCTTTTAGTTGGTAAAAGAAGATCTTTATTGGATTATTTGAAACACAAAGATATCGCAAGATATAGAGCAATTGTTAAAGAATTAGGATTAAGAAGATAATCCAAGGTCTTTTAGACAATTATAAATTTATTAAGGGGGGGCAATTGACGTTAAGTTGATTGCCTTTTCTTTTGTTAAAAATGAACATTTAAAGAAAAATGAACTTAGGAATTACAAAAACAATTGACCTGGGTGACGGAAGAGAAATCTCCGTGGAAACAGGAAAATTAGCAAAACAAGCCGATGGTTCAGTTGTAGTTAGACAAGGAGATACTATGATCCTTGCAACAATTGTATCATCAAAAGAAGCCATGGAAGGTGTAGATTTTCTTCCATTGACAGTTGATTACAGAGAAAAATATGCAGCCGCTGGGAAATTTCCAGGAGGTTATTTGAAAAGAGAAGCAAGACCTACAGATCACGAGGTTTTGAATATGAGATTGGTTGATAGAGCATTGAGACCGTTATTCCCAGATGATTACCATGCTGGAACTCAGGTAATGCTACAATTGATGTCTTATGATGGAGTAAATACTCCAGATGCCTTATTAGGATTTGCAGCTTCATGTGCGATTTCGGTTTCAGATATTCCATTCAATGGACCAATGTCTGAAGCTAGAGTGGGTCGAGTAAATGGTGAGATCATCATTAACCCAACGGCAGCGCAATTAGAAGAATCAGATTATGATATCATGATTGCAGGTACTGAGAAGGATGTAGTAATGCTAGAAGGAGAGATGAAAGAAATCTCTGAAGCAGAAATGATCGAAGCTTTCAAAGCGGGTCACGAAGCAATTAAAAAGCAGTGTGCATTCCAGATTGAATTAGCTGCTCAGATTCCTTCAGCGAATCCAAAAAGAGAATATTCTCACGAAACGCATGATGAAGACTTGAAAGCACGAATCCATGATTTTGCTTACGATAAATGTAGAGAAGTTGCCAAACAAGGTTTAGCCTCAAAAGAAAAAAGAGGAGAGCTTTTCAAAGCAATCAAAGAAGAATTGGAAGCGACTTTCTCTGAAGAAGAATTGGAAGAAAAAGGTGGAATGATCTCACAGTACTTTGGTAAAACAAAGAAAGAAGCTGTAAGAAGAGTGATGCTTGATGATTCCATTAGATTGGATGGTAGAGCATTCGATGAGATCAGACCAATTTGGTGTGAGGTTGACTATTTACCAAGAACTCACGGTTCTGCTGTGTTTACAAGAGGAGAAACTCAATCATTGACAACACTTACTTTAGGTGGTAAATTGAATGAGCAAACGATCGACGGAGTTACTTATGAAGGATCAGAAAAATTCTTATTACACTATAACTTCCCTCCATTCTCTACTGGTGAAGAAAGACCAATTAGAGGGGTAAGTAGAAGAGAAGTTGGTCATGGTAACCTAGCTTTAAGAGCGTTGAAAGGAATGCTTCCAGAGGGTGAAGATAATCCCTATACAATCAGATTGGTGTCTGAGATCTTGGAATCAAATGGTTCTTCATCGATGGCAACAGTTTGTGCAGGTACATTAGCATTGATGGACGGTGGAATCAAAATGAAGAAGCCAGTTTCAGGAATCGCAATGGGACTTGTAACGGATGATCAAGGAAAATACAAAGTACTTTCAGATATCTTAGGAGATGAAGATCACTTAGGTGACATGGATTTCAAAGTAACAGGTACGAAAGATGGAATCACTGCTTGTCAGATGGATATTAAGATCGATGGTCTTTCATTCCAAGTATTGACTGAAGCTTTAGAGCAGGCAAAAGCTGGTAGATTACACATCTTAGATAAATTGGTTGAAACAATCGCTGAGCCAAGAGCAGAATTGAAACCACATTCTCCAAGAATTGTTGGATTCGACGTACCAGAAGATACAATTGGTGCAATCATTGGTCCTGGTGGAAAAATCATTCAAGAAATTCAAAAGGAAACTGGAACTACAGTTACAATTGAAGAAGTATTGGTTAATGGTAAGCCATTTGGTAGAGTTCAAATTTTAGCTACTGAACAAGCTGGTTCGGATGCAGCTGAAAAGAGAATCAGAATGATTGCTTTCCCTCCAGTAGTTGAAGAAGGAGAAGAATACGAAGGACCGGTTAAATCTGTTCAGAAATACGGTGTCTTTGTAGAAATCCTTCCTGGTTCTGATGGACTGATTCACGTTTCTGAATTCGCTCATGAGAGAATCCAAAACATGGAAGATCATGCGAAAGAAGGAGATCTATTGAAGTTTAAAGTGGTAGGTAAAGATCCGAAAACGAAAAAATGGAAACTTTCAAGAAAGGTTCTTTTGCCAAAACCAGAAAAACAGAATTAATAAGCTTTAAAAAGTTTAATCATAAAAAAAAAGCTCCGATTTCCGGAGCTTTTTTTGTTTTGTACTTATCGATACTATAGACCATCTTATCGATTAATTTCTTCAAATAATCTTGAAATATGCATATCTAAGAGACTCAGTTTCAATATAATTTTCTGTAACCAGAAAAAAAAATTACGTTTTTTTGGTAACCATTTAGGTAAAAAACGCGTCTTACTATACACGACTTTTATAAAATGAATTAAAATACATTCGGTTTAATGAGACAATTAAAGATTACAAAGCAGGTAACGAATAGGGAAACAGCTTCCTTGGATAAGTATCTACAAGAGATTGGTAGAGTTGACCTTATTACAGCAGAGGAAGAGGTAGAACTAGCGAGAAGGATTAGAGAAGGAGATCAGATCGCTTTGGAAAGATTAACTAAAGCCAACTTGAGATTCGTGGTTTCGGTATCAAAACAGTACCAAAATCAGGGATTGTCATTGCCGGATCTTATCAACGAAGGAAACCTTGGATTGATCAAAGCTGCAAAAAGATTTGATGAAACAAGAGGATTTAAATTCATTTCCTACGCTGTATGGTGGATCAGACAGTCGATCTTGCAAGCACTAGCTGAGCAGGCGAGAATTGTTAGATTACCTTTGAATAAGATCGGTTCGATCAATAAGATCAATAAGGCTTATTCACACCTAGAACAAGAATACGAAAGACCTCCATCGCCAGATGAATTGGCCGAGTGTCTTGAAGTATCTGTTGATGAGGTGAAGCAATCTCTTTCCAGCACAGGTAGACACGTATCCATGGATGCACCTTTGAAAGAAGGGGACGAGTCGTCGTCATCCATGTATGAAGTAATGTCTTCAAAAGATAGTCCATCTCCTGAAAAGGAATTGTTGATGGATTCTTTGAGAAGAGAAATTGAAAGAAGTTTAATGACGCTTACTCCAAGAGAAGCGGACGTAATAAGATTTTATTTTGGTTTAAACGGGCAACAAGCCATGACTTTGGAAGAGATCGGTTTGAAATTTGATCTAACTCGTGAAAGAGTAAGACAAATTAAAGAGAAAGCGATCAGAAGGTTAAAACATACTTCCAGATCAAAATTGCTTAAAGCCTATTTAGGGTAATCATTTTTTGTTAACTGATAGAAAAAAAGGGCCTGCTTTGCAGAGCCCTTTTTTTAATTCGTAATTCTAATCCGGTATTCTCGGCTCGCGCTCGAACACTTAGTACCCTTTTTAGCTTTTAATCGAATTCCTCACCTCGCTGGTGCGAGCGTCACGCTCGTATCGAACTAAACGAAATGCTTTCGATGAACATAAACGAACCCCTCGCTCCTGAGCGAATCCCTTCGCTTGCCAGAACGACTAAAAAGAAAAAGTCGATATTCCAAACTCTACACTCTAAATTCGTAATTCCTAAAGTCTCTGCAGCGGCGTCTTCACTCCCTCAATCAAACTATAACAGTTCAGTTTGTCTTTGAAAACAGATGACTTAAATACCGATTTATTCAGTAGCATTCGCACACATTCTTGAATACCTTCAACAATGGATGGATGTGGATGTACAAGTTCGGCAATTTCTTCAACGCCCATGCCCATTTTCATGAGTAAGGCCACTCCTTGAATAGCGGAAGAAGCATGCTCACCTACGGCACGCATTCCCAGGATTTTCATTTCCTCGTCATTGGTGACCACGATTTTAAAGAAACCTTGAGTGTTTCGCATGGCAATGGCTCTCGCGATAACCGAGTAGTCGATCTTGACTACTTTGCAAGGGATGTTCTTTTCCTGACATTGACCTTCATGCATACCAACTGCAGCAACCTCTGGATTTAAGAACATGATCGTACTCACGTTATCATAAGAGATGGGTTCAATTTTCGGGTCGTAGATTTTCTCTACAGCATGTCTTGCTTCGATTTCACCCATATTTACTAGGGCAATTCGACCTGAAACATCTCCAACGGCGTAAATATGTGGGACATTCGTTTGCGTATCATTATCACCAATGTGTACACCTCTTTTACTCATGGCAACACCTGCATTTTCGATGCACAAGGGTGCAATATTCGGCACACGTCCAATCGATAAAAGTGCTTTTTCTACTCGTATGATTTCTGTTTTTCCGTCTGGATAGGACAATTCGTATTCCACTTCGTCTCCGATTCTCTCCATTCTGACCAAATTGGCATTGTGGTGAATCGTTACCCCATTTTTATCAAAATTTGATGCGATCAATTTCGAAATATCATCATCCTCAAAAGGCAAGATTTTATTTTGACGGTCGATGATATAAACCTTTGTTTTTCCAAAATTTGAGAAGATTGTAGCGTATTCACAACCAATAACTCCGGCTCCGACAATTACCATACTTTTCGGAAAGTCTTCAATGTCATCAATACCGTCAGAGGTTAAGATTACTTCTTCATCGGCCTCAATATGTGGTAATTTTCTTGGAGTAGATCCTGTGGCTAAAATGATGTTTTCACCATAGATTACTTTCTTTTCTCCGTCATTACAGGTTACCTCGATTTCATGATCATTGATAAATTTACCTAGACCTCTTTCGTAAGTAAACTTTTTTGAAATGGTTTCTTCTTGCAATAATTTAATATGGCAAGAATACTGGAATTTTCTTTCGAAAACAGCCTCTTCCAAGGTTTGCTTAACTTCCGCCCATGTGATGTCGAATTTACTGGCTTTTGTGGTTAGGCTTTCGTTTACGTTTCTGACTTTCTGAGAGATTTCCCAAAGTGTTTTAGAGGATAAGGCTCCGTGATAAACTCCTGCACCTCCAACTCGTTCTTTCTCGATCAAACAAACTTTCATATCGTAATCAACGGCTCTCATTGCGGCTGCATAACCTGCAGGACCACCACCAATAACGATTACATCAAATTTTTCCATGGTTGAAATCTTCTGTTTTTTGTAAATATATTAATTTGTTTCAATTCATATCCATCTGATTTAAGGGACTTTAAAATATGTTTTCAAATCCGTTAAACAAGAGATGTGGTTTTCATGATTTTCTTCATTGTGATGGGGATTGAAGTAGATCGCTTTCATGTTTACTTTTTCTGCCCCAATTATATCGGCATGGTAGTCATCACCAATCATAACTGATTCATCCGACTTTGCTTGGAATTTCTCCATCGCGTGATGAAAGATTTTTGGATCAGGCTTTTTTGCATCTACTTCTTCCGAACAGGTGACGGTATCAAAAAAAGGAATCAAGTCATTTTCTTTCATTTTGATGGCTTGAACTTCTTCAAATCCATTTGTGATGATATGTAAACTATAATGTGGGCGAAGATAATTCAGCATATCCATGGTTCCGTAAATCAAATTTTTCTTTTTCGGACTGATGGAAACATATTTTTCTCCGATTAGTTCTCCCAATCCATTGTCATAGATTTCAAAATAATGAAGTGTATCTTGAAAACGGATGTATCGCAATTTAGCTTTTTCTATTTTGCCCTCGCGATATAGTGCCCAATAATGTTCGTTGATCTCCTTATATTTCTTGATGAAATCGTCTGCCTTTAACTGATTGGAAAGCAAATCCAAATCACTTAAAATTTCGCTTAAGGCTTCATGGGAATTCTTTTCGAAATCCCAGAGTGTTCGGTCAAGATCGAAAAATATATGTTTGACTTCTTTCATCCTAAAATGAAATAGCTGATGGTTGTAATGATAAATCCATTCATTAAAATACCAATAACAATCAAGGGAAAAGTGAATAGTCGTTTTCCATAGAATTTTGCCACGATAATTGAACCTATCGGAATGGATAAAAATAAAGGAACCCAAAAACTAATCGGATACCAGCCTACATTTTTCTTTACCATTACGATGAGTTTATTCATTCTGGTAAACTGTTTTTTTCGTTTTGGTACCGTCCCAGCATCCAAAGCTTCCTTGTATAACTTCGCTCTTTTTTTTGCTGCTCGAATCATGAAAAAATCAGCTGTATAAAAGAAGATAAAAGAACTAAAGATCGCTCCTCCACAACTTAAAACCCATGCTTCCAAAAAATTGAAGCCTAAACCAAAAGCTAAGGCAGGGGTAAACATGAATTTCCATGTTCCAGTGAGTAAAACAGTAATAATGAGTCCGAAATTCATACTAGAGTTTTTCTCCGTAAGCCAAGTCTCCAGCGTCTCCAAGTCCTGGAACGATATAGGATTGCGCTGTTAATTCTTCATCAATGGCAGCCACCCAAACATGGGCATGATCGGGAAGTTTTGATTCTAAAAACTCGAGTGAGTCCTTGCTTGCGATAACCGCTGCGAAATTGATACTTCTTGGTGTTCCATTTTCTAATAAAGCTCTGTAAACTTCATGCATACTTGCACCAGTGGCTAGCATGGGATCACACAAAATTAAATCTCTATGATCCAGATTTGGAGAAGTTTTATACTCGACCATAATTTCAAATTCTTCTGAATTATAGTGTTTTCTCCATGCACTTACAAAAGAGCATTCCGAACGGTCAAAAAAGTTTAAAAACCCTTGATGAAAAGGAAGACCAGCTCTTAAAATTGTGGAAAGTACAGGGTACTGCTTGAGTGTATTCGTTACACAGGTTCCTAGTGGAGTTGTAACTGATTTTGACTCAAATGGCAAATTCTTACTGATCTCATAAGCCATGATTTCTCCTACACGTTCCATATTCCTTCTGAATCGTAAAGGGTCTGTTTGAATTTCTTTATTTCGAATCTCAGAGATGAAATTGTTTAGAATGGAATTTGTATTGGATAAATTGTGGATCGTCATTAGAATAGTTTTTTAATGATTTTGTATTGAATTGGAATCTTTGGTGAATTGCTATTTTCAAAATAAGTATAGTTTTTGCCCCCTAATCGTTTGTAAAATTCAGCTACAGAAGCAATATTGGAGCCGTCAAAATCGATGGTTTTTATTTTTCCGTCGAACTGTTTGAAGGTTTCGTTCATCATCGCGTACATGGCGCCTTTTTTCATTTCTTCTTCTTTGGCTGCACCTTTCAGAAAGATAAGATTTTCTTTCTTTTTAATGAAGAAACCTGTAGCTCTAATTTCAGGATTATTGCAAAGATTGATTACGAATCCACCATTCAGTTTTCGAGCCTTTTTAACGAGCTGATCCAGGATTCTAAACTGATCATCTTTCAATTCTGGAATCTTTGCGCCCAACTCTCTTTTCATTAAATCAACACTATCAGAAATATTCGAGTTGACCAACACTTCAACCTCTTCCAAAGGGTATTTTTTAATCTGTCTTTTCGCATTTGTGGAATAACCTTTTTCAATATTTTCGAAATCTTGAACCCCTTCTATTTTTTGATAAACGCGTTCCTTCGAATCGGAATTCATCGCAAAATCCGAGTGAAAAATATAATGTTTGAAATCAATCGGTATTTGTTTTCTTAGTGCTTGAACGAATTCATGCGTATCTATTCCAGGTTGTGATAGAATGCTTAATACTCTTGAAAATATAGGCTGATAAAGCATTTTGTTTTTCATTCCCTTCAAGTAAGGGAGAGGAAAGTAAAGCTCTTGGTCTTCGGCTTTATAAGCGGCCCACTTTTCAGAAATGGTATCAAGAAACCAGGAGAAATTCGAAACAGAGACAGATGGATTGTTTTCCACAAGTTCATCCCATTTTTTTGTGTCGATTTGCTCTCTTTTGAGATAAATGAGTTTCATAGTTTCTCTCGCCTCGGTTATTCTTGCGAATATCCAAAATTTTATTGGAAATCCCTTCTGTTTGCTGAGATTTAGACAGATTCTAGATTGTGAGCGGAATCCTTCAATAATCCCCAACAATTTTGTAAATTCGCAGTCCTTTTAGAAAAAGTTTTTACAGATGTTCGAGAATCTATCAGAAAAGTTTGACAGAGCCTTTAAAGTCCTCAAAGGAAGAGGGCAGATTACAGAAATTAATGTTGCGGAATCCTTAAAAGAAGTTCGTAGAGCCCTTTTGGATGCCGATGTGAACTACAAGACAGCTAAAGATTTTACTCAAAGAGTAAAGGAAAAAGCACTTGGTAGAGACGTGTTGACTTCTGTGTCTCCAGGCCAATTAATGGTTAAGATCTGTCATGAAGAATTAATCAATTTGATGGGTGGTGAAATGGTTGACTTGAATTACCAAGGGTCACCAGGAATCATTTTGATGTCGGGTCTTCAGGGTTCTGGTAAGACGACTTTTTCAGGGAAATTAGCTAACTACCTTAAAAACAAAAAAGGAAAGAATCCTCTATTGGTGGCCTGTGACGTTTACCGACCCGCTGCGATTGATCAATTGCATGTTTTAGGTGAGCAATTAGGTGTTGAGGTATATTCAAATAAAGAAGAAAAAGATCCCGTAAAGATTGCCCAAGCAGCGATTCAGCATGCTAAAAGCAATTCCCATAATGTGGTCATCGTCGATACCGCGGGTCGATTAGCAGTGGATGAAGAGATGATGGTTGAGATCGAAAACGTAAAGAAATCAATCAATCCAACTGAAACTTTATTTGTTGTGGATTCCATGACGGGTCAAGATGCAGTGAATACGGCAAAGACCTTCAATGATCGTATCGATTTTGATGGGGTAATCCTTACGAAATTAGATGGTGATACAAGAGGTGGTGCGGCCTTAACGATCAAAACGGTAGTAGATAAACCAATTAAGTTTGTTGGTACCGGAGAGAAAATGGACGCCTTGGATGTATTCTATCCAGAAAGGATGGCAGACAGAATCCTTGGGATGGGAGACGTTGTTTCCTTGGTTGAAAAAGCACAAGAGCAATTTGACGAAGAAAAAGCAAGAAAGCTTCAGAAAAAGATTCAAAAGAATCAGTTCAACTTCAATGATTTCATGGAGCAATTGCAACAGATCAAAAAGATGGGTAATATCAAAGATCTGATGGGAATGATCCCAGGAATGGGGAAAGCCATGAAAGGTGTTGAAATTGAAGACGACGCTTTTAAACATATCGAAGCTATTATTCAGTCGATGACACCGGCTGAAAGAGAGAATCCATCTTTGTTGAATGGATCAAGAAAAAAACGAATCGCCAAAGGTTCCGGTCAAAGTATTCAGGAAGTGAATAAACTTATCAAGCAGTTTGATGATACCCGAAAGATGATGAAGATGATGGGTAACAAAAAGAACATGATGAAAATGATGAGTCAATTCAAAGGAATGGGTGGCGGAATGCCAGGTATGTAATTCCTTTATCTTGTTTTTAGGCTATTCCCGAGATTTTTGGTTCCTATGTCTGAACATGTTATTGTTCATGACCTCATTCAACCTGATTCTTCCGGAATTGAATGATTTTCTCACCGATCTTGGGGGAGAAGATTATAAGGGCTACATTTTTATTTATTGGGTTATTTCAGCGGCTATTTCACGACCATTTTCTGGAAAATTATGCGATGAAATCGGACGAAAACCTATCGTGTATTTTGGTTTGATTATTTCTGCAATCATGTTATTGATCTATCCCTTCAGTACTGGAATTCTCATGTTTTTCATCATCCGGTTTTTACATGGATTTTCTACAGGTTTTCAGCCTACTGGGGTTACCACTTGGATCTCTGATATTGTGCCAGCACATAAAAGGGGAGAGGCCATGGGAGTATTTGGAATAACGATTTCGATAGGAATTGGATTGGGTCAATTTTTGGGTTCAATCGTCGCAAATTCGATTGGAGTTGAAGGTCTTTTTTATGCTGCAAGTATTTTAGGTTTTGCTTCCATTTTATTGATTCCTTCCGTAAAAGAACCCTTAGAGGAAAAATCAAGAATGCGTTTGTCTCATTTGTATGTGAAACCGCATGAAATATTTGATCCCTTAGTTTTTACACCGGCAATCTTAATGTTGATTACCGCTACTTGTTCGGGTATTGTTTTTGTTACGGCACCAGATCACGCCAAATTTCTGGGAATTGAAAACAAAGGTTGGTTTTTGGCTTTTTACACATTGTCGACCATGATTGTTAGAGTCCTTGCAGGAAAGTTTTCGGATAAATATGGACGAAGAAATAACTTGATTGTTGGTTTGATTATTCTGGCTTTCTCCATGTATATCACGAGTATAGCAGAAGATTCTTTAACCTATACATTGTCCGCTTTTGCTTATGGTGTGGCAACTGGAATTAATAGTCCTGCCTTATTTGCATGGACTTCCGATTTGAGTAATCCAAGATTCAAAGGAAGAGGATTGGCGACCTTGTTTATTTGTCTGGAAATTGGGATTGGTTTAGGTGCATTTGCAACCAATTATTTTTACGACAATACATTCGTTAATTTACAGTATATGTATTTCTTTGGTGCGATGATTGCACTGGTTGGTTTTGTATTTGTTTGGTTTGCCAACCCCATCAATACTTTTTTTCAAAATAGGGCGGTCGAGGAATAGAAAATAAATACATATATTTAAGTTTAAATAATTATTAAGAAGTTCTGTAGATGAGGATACGTTCGGGAGAGCATTTGATCAGTGAAGTAAGAAGAGTAGCCGAAATGGCTCTGCAATTCGGTGAAACCGAGCTGAAAAACTTGAGTCCTGAACAGTTAAATTTCAAACCGAATGGTGGTGCCTGGAGCATTCAGCAAGTGGTTGCACATCTAAATTCCTTTTCAAGCTATTACAATAAAGCCTTCAAGGAAAGAATCGAAAGTACACGACATGATCACCCAAAGGAAAAATATGTTTCCAGTCCACTTGGAATGGCGCAGATTAAGTCGATGAAATTGGGGAAACTAAACAATGTCAAAAGAAAGCTAAAATCTCCTCGAATGCACAATCCCGCTATTCATCCAGTTTTGGAAGAAGGTGATCAGATTCAAAAGTTCATGGATTATCAGCAGGAAATGTTGGAAATCGCAGAAGGAGCCTCGGAAGTGCATTTAAGAAGAACGAAAGTGCCATTAGCGATCTCAAACCGAATCAAATTGAGATTGGGGGATGCGCTTTTGTTTGTTTCCTATCATGCGGAAAGACATCTACAACAAATTCGAAATATCAAAGTTGACCCGAAATATCCGGCATGATCAAAAAAGAATTGTTTTACTGTCACCTAGCAGTTATACCGGTTAGAGCTGAACCACGAGACCCAGCAGAGATCGTTACCCAATTGCTTTTTGGAGAATTACTCGAAGTTTTAGAAGAAAAAGAACAATGGAGGAAAATTCGTTGTTTGCATGATGGTTATGAAGGTTGGACCGACGAGAAGTTGTTTTTGCCATTCAAGGGAAATCACAAGAAAAATGAAAGATTGTATGCAAATACGCTCACGATTAACACCAAGACAGGACCTCAAACGATTGTCAAGGGAGCCAATCTGCATAAAGTCAAGGGTAATGAAATTCAAGTTGGGGAGGATGTTTATCAGATTTTAGGAACCCATACGCAAAACTGGAAAGAAAATCTGGAAACCATAGCCATGTCTTATTTGAATGCTCCTTATTTATGGGGAGGACGAAGTATTTTTGGTGTGGATTGTTCGGGTTTTACACAAACAGTTTTTGCCTTTAAGAATATTCATTTGCCTCGGGATGCCTATCAGCAAGCAGAAGAAGGAAAAAAGATTGAATTAGGTAAACAAAAACCAATGGATTTAGCCTTTTTTGTCAACTCCAAAGGTCGAGTAATTCATGTGGGCATTTGTTTAGAAGACAATAAGATTATTCATGCTTATGGTAAAATTCGAATCGATAAACTAGACGAGAAAGGAATCTGGGTGGCCGACATGAATAAATATTCCCATACTTTTTCACACATTCGAAGAATTTCATAAGATTTTTCTTGCTTTCACTTTCATGCTGATTATATTTGAGAAAAACTCGAATTATGCAGCTACTAGATGGGAAAAAGACCTCCGGGGATATCAAAGAAGAACTAAGGCAAGAAGTTGAACAAAGAAAAGCTGAAGGGAAGAAAGTTCCGCATTTAGCAGCAATTTTGGTCGGCGATGATGGCGCAAGTAGAACCTATGTTAATGCAAAAGTAAAAGCTTGTGAAGCTGTTGGTTTTGAATCAACTTTAATCAAAAAAGAGGCGGATATTTCGGAAGAAGATCTTTTGAAACTAGTAGAGGATTTAAATAATGATCCCGAAATTGATGGGTTTATTGTTCAATTACCTCTTCCTAAGCATATCGACGAAGATAAAGTGACATTAGCCGTTGCACCTGGAAAAGATGTAGATGGGTTTCATCCTGAAAACTTAGGGAGACTGGTACTAGGTTTACCAACTTTCGTTTCCGCAACACCAAACGGAATTATGGAGCTTTTGGATCGATATCAAATTGATACAGAAGGAAAAGATTGCGTAGTTATCGGAAGATCGAATATTGTTGGTACTCCAATGAGTATTTTACTTTCAAGAAATTCCAAACCTGGAAACTGCACGGTGACTTTAACACACTCGAGAACAAAAAACTTAGCCGAGATCACAAGGAAAGCAGATATCGTAGTAGCAGCTATTGGAAAAGCTGAATTTGTTACAGCTGACATGATTAAAGAAGGTGCTGTAGTTGTAGATGTAGGAATTCATAGAATTGAAGATTCTTCCAAAAAATCAGGTTTTAGATTACTTGGTGATTGCAAATTTGATGAAGTAAGTCAAAAAGCATCTGCCATGACTCCAGTGCCTGGTGGCGTTGGTCCAATGACGATTGCATCTTTAATGGCCAATACCATGAAGGCGGTAAAAATGAGAGAGGCATAAAATAAACTTCTCTTTTTTAACGTCTTAATAGAAACCAGAAAATTTATGATGCAAAGGAAATTAATTGCGGGATTACTCGCCTTTGTCCTGCTATTCGCAAGTCAGACCTTAGGTCAAGAGATCGAAAAACCCAAAGATTTCAGAACAACTGACGGTGGAACATTCTCCTTGGGAATGCGGACCACGGGTTCATTCTTTGGTGTAGACGGAAATCCGGGATTTGGATTTGGTGGTCAGTTTAGAATTCAACTACTAAGATGGTTAAACACCGAATGGTTTGCCGATTATATCACAACGAGTATCGGAGACCTTGGGAAACGGGAGGATTATCATATCGGTTGGTCGGTCATGTTTTACCCTTTTAAATTCAAACAGAAATGGTTTCAACCTTATTTATTGGCTGGTCATTGTTTTGATTATACCAAAGTAACGCCGTACAGTACAGCGACTCAGGATAATTCAGATAAAATTCAGGATCGATGGAGTGCTGCAGCACAAATTGGTTTGGGTACTCATTTTCATATTGGTAATCGCTTTGATATTGGAATCAGTGGGCAATACATGTTTCATTTAGGGAAAGAAATTCACGCCGATATTATTGATAATAGCGGGGTTCGTGAACTGCATGTGGAAACGCACAAAGGAAATATTTTGGAGGGACATTTATTGGTCACAGTCAACTTTAACGTAAAAATTGCCGACTTATGGAAATCAAAAAAGCAGTAATTATTTTGCTGATGTTTCCATTATTTGTGATGGGGCAGGACAGTACTAAAAACAAATATCCGAAGCGTGTTTTGGATAATGGAATGTTGAGCGGTGGACTCACGTTTGCCGTAGGATTTGGGAATTCCAAAACTCAGAATATCTATGTGCAAGGATATGCCGAATACATGTTTCAGAAAAACATTTCGGTAAGAGGTGACATCTTTGTTTTTATCAATAGTTTAGGTGAGAATGCACGACTGAAAATGAACCATCAACTATTGGTTTTTTCAGCATATCATATTCCAACCAATTCCCCGATTGATCCTTATGTGGGATTAGGACCAGGATTGGCACTTACCAGATTGACTGATGGTGGTGGATTGGATTCCGTATCTGGAAATCTCGAACAGAAAATCGGTGTAAATCCTTTTCTAAGCTTCAATTTTGGCTTACGATATTACGCTCCCAAATGGTTTCACATGTATATTGAGGGAGCTTATGTTTTGGGACGACATTTATCCAATTCTGAGACTTTTGATATGTCTGAATTGCGTTTAAGTTTTGGGCTTGGATTTAATATTGATGTTTTGGCAAAGAGGAAGAGGAAGTAGGTATTGGAGGTCAGATGTTAGACTCTAGACTTTAGATGATAGATAATAGACTTGTTTTTGTGCAATTCTCCGAGATTCTCCGTGTAACAGCTTCTGCGCCCTCTGCGAAAACTCTGCGTTTTACTCGACGAAGCTTAGCGAAGTAGAGACTCTGCGTTTAGAAAAGAAAACGTTTGTAGAATGACCGCCCTTCGACTGATTCTCGACTTCACTTCGTTGCGCTCGAATTGGCTCCATCGGCCGCCATGCGCCTACGCTGAAGCTTCAGCGCAAGAGTAAGGCTTGCCGACGGCACGGCAGGAACCGTAAATAAAGGGGTTTAGTAAGGTCACAAATCCCAATTTGAGATAACAAATAAGAATTCAATTGTGACCTCTTATATTCTTCGAAAACTATGCGTTTAACCCTTTGCTTCTGTTTTTCTCGTTCGGAAATAAATTACCGCACTAATGATCAAATAAACCCACGGTAAACCGTGCAGGAAGAGATCAAACCAATCCATTGGTTTCATGCCTACGGCACCGCCCATGAGCCATTGAACTTTTCCAACTATATGTGGGGGAGTGAAGGGCGCCAACCCAATTGTTAGCGCCATCATCAATCCAATTTTTACATCAAATATTTTAGTTTTCTCCATATTAGATCTTAGATTCTAGGGCTCTCCATCCACCTCCGTTATAAACTTCGATTCCGTGTTGAGACAACATGGATTTTGCAGACCCACTTCTCATTCCACTTGCACAACAAGTGATGATCACCTTATTTTCTTTTTTCAATTTATCTACATGACCAGAAATTGTATCTAAAGGAATGTTTTTTGATCCTTTAATATGTCCTGAAGCATATTCACCTTTTGATCTTACATCGATGATCATCGCTCCGTTTTTTACTAATTCTGCATAATCTGCACTTGGTCCAAACATTGATTTTAATGAAAACATAATTCTTGTATTTAAGTTTGTAAATTTAATTTCTTCTGCAAATTTCAGGATAAAGAAAGGACTTGGAAGTAACTAAAGTCACGGAGAGGGGGATTGAAAATTAAAAATTAAAAATTAAAAATGAAAGATTGAGGATTAAGGGTTAAGGATTAAGAATGAAGGATTAAGGATGAAGGATGAAGTCCCGATAGCTATCTGGAGAAGGGTGGTACTTGGTGTTTTGTAAATGGTGAATGGTGGAGAGGTGTTTTTCCTAGAGATCTTTGCGCCTTCTTTACGTTTAAAATTACACATTACGAATTAAAAAAAGCCTTCATTTCTGAAAGCTTTTTTTGAGTATGTGTTTGTTTGTGTGTGCTAAATCGTGTGTCTTTGGCCTTCCATTAAGTTTGCCAGAAACTCTCTAGCTCTGAATAATTGAGCTTTTACTGTTCCGAGGGGAAGTTTCATGTCTTCTGCGATTTCGTCGTAAGACAGTTCCTCGAAATATCTTTTGATGATGAGGTCTCTGTAGCGTGGTTTTAGTTGTTCCACTACTTTTCTCATCGTTTTGTTTTTCTGTTCTTTTATTGCCGCTTCTTCCGGGTCCAGTTCCGAGCATTTCGCGTCAATGGAAATCGTTTCGCCATCTTTATTGGAGAAAGCGCTGTCCATAGAGGTTAGTTTCACTCTTTTCTTTCTGATGAAATCGATACTATTGTTGGAGGCGATTTTGAAAAGCCAAGTACTAAAAGCGTAATTAGGCGAATATTGCTTCAATCTATTGAAAGCTTTTCCAAATGCTTCCATTGTAAGATCTTCCGCATCATCCGGATTTTTGACCATTTTCAACATCATGAAATAGATCGACTCGCGATACTTTTCCATGAGTTTGGCATACGCTACTTGATCACCGTTTTTAGCTGCTTCAACTAAAACCAGATCTCTTTTACCTTTTTCAGACAAATTATTGTCCACTGCTCCCATTATAGTAGTGTTTTTAGCAATAAAAAATATAGGAATCCAATGGGTAATAGCTTTACGGATCACTTATTAACGCCATCAAATTCTACCTAATTGCATGCAAGAAACTAAAGAAATCGCTACAAAATCGACCACATATTTGAATGTTTCACACAATGAGTTTTTAATAACTCTCAAAAATTGTTGAAAACTTTTTGGCTTTTAGGAGTGTTTTTGATCTACCATTTTGGACGTTTTTTTACGTCGTTTGTGTAGTAAATACTGGGGATGATGATTAAATGTAAGATTTCTAAAAAGGGAATAAATGGAATTAGATCTTCACTTTTAAATTTAGAAAATAACATTCCGTTAATAATCCAATGAATGAGATAGCGAAAGGCTAAAATGCATAAAATGAACATCCAAAATGGACTTGTAATCATCAAATAAGTGAATGTGATCAGAAAAATTAACAGCGCCAAAGGTTGCAATCCAATTAATCTGCGATGTCCAGATTTGTATTCGGGAGCTGTTGTAAAATGTCTTCTTTTTTGGTTGATCCAATCAATCCAAGTCTTTTTAGGTTCTGAGAAAACAAAGGCATCTGGATTTAATTCGACATCAAAGTTTTTCTTTTTTGCCGCTTCTTGAACAAATAGATCATCATCACCAGAAGCCAAATGATAGTGATTTTTAAAACCACCAACCTCAAAAAATAAGTCTTTCGTATAGCCCATGTTTCTACCCACCGCCATATAAGCAACACCAGCTTTTGCAAAGCCCAAATAATTGATGGCCGCACTTACAGCATCAAAACGAATCAGTCGATTTAGAAATCCTTTTTCCTTTTTATATGGACTAAAGCCGATGACGATATCCTTTCTATTGAAATTCCGAGCCATGAGCTTCAACCAATGTTCTGAATTCGGAACACAATCGGCATCTGTGAAAATGAGGTTTTCATATTTAGCCCCTTTCACACCGACCGTCAAAGGCAATTTTTTACCTACCTTCAAATGCGGACTCCTTTCAATCGTTATCATGCGCAGATTGGAATGCTTTTTCTCCAATTCACCAATGATCATTTTTGTATAATCCACGGATTGGTGATTCACCACGATAACTTCAAACTCCGGATATTTTTGATTCAGAATTTTAGGAAGATTTTGATCCAAGTTTTCATCTTCATTTCGAGCAGCAATGATAACTGAAATCGGAGGGTAATTGTTGGACATCTTCTTATTTGAAAACAAACGAAGACTAAAGAATAGATTGTAAAAAACCAAAATCAGGGTACAGATCATAAAGATCAGAATGATTAGATTTTCGATACTGTATTCCAGATTTGGGATGTCCATTTGGTTTCTTGTCTTGGGCAAAAGTAGTGAAAGATGGGGTGTTAATTAAATTAAAAATTAAAAATTAAGAATGAAAAATTTTGGATGAAGGATGGATTTGGTGAATGGTTGAATGGTGAATGGTCCTACTTCGCTAAGCTTCGTAGGATAAATGGAGAGGTGGAGAGGAAATAGGTGATAGGTAATATGTAATAGGTAATAGGTGGATTTTATCACTTGGCTGTCCGAACTCTGCGAAAACTCTGCTTCTCTGCGTTTAAAAAAGAAAACGTTTTTAGAATTTCCGCCCTTCGACTTATTCTCGGCTCCACTGCGTTGCGCTCGAATTGGCTCCATCGGCCGCCATGCGCCTACGCTGAAGCTTCAGCGCAAGAGTAAGGCTTGCCGACGGCACGGCAGGGACCGTAGGTTTGAGGTTCTCTTGAGGTCGCAAATTCCAATCAGAGTACACAAACAAGATATCAATTGCGGCCAAAAGTGGAAAACCGGTATCATTTATCGAAAAACCAGCCTTCAATTTTTCATTTTTAATCTTTCATTTTTCATTAAAAACCCCTACTCACTAATAATTATCTTATCCCCGATTTCGATTTTATTGTAGAGCACAACGAGGTCTGGATTGTTAATTGAGATACACCCCCAAGTTATGTTTCGGTGTCCTTTAGGGTCCCATTCGCCTGACCAGCCGTGGATTCCAATTCCTCCGCCTAAATTTGTGTCCTTTGGTGGTTTTTGATCTGCTAGAATGGCATTTTGAATGCGGTCTTTTGCTTTTTGATCGATGATTTTGTTTTTGAAACCATTTTCAGCGTCGTACCAGTTGGGGTAATTAATACGAATCCATCGTTCTCCAAAATAAGGGCCTATGTCTCCAGGAAATGGTCCCGGGGCTTTTTGAGTGATCTTATATTCTCCCTCTGGAGTCCGGTTATCTCCTTGTCTGATTTTGTGGTAATTGGGATTTTGTCCTAATGCCATTTCCAGTGTGTCCACCAGTTTCCCGTCTCGAATCAAATAGAATTTGTAGGTTTTTTTAATAGCAATCATTAGTTTTTTTGCTGTTGCGGGATGGGTGACTTTTCTCCGGAATGTGATGAAGTCAGAAACTTCCATGAAATGTTCTTTCTTGTATTTCTCAGATAGTGTGTCTGTTTTGAAATAAATTGATTTATATGCAATACTTGAACGACGCAATTCAATATGTAAATACATGGGGATTTGCTCTTTGAAATTCCCGATACTACCGATAGATTGACCACGGTTTATGGTGTCACCAATTTTTAAATCTGTACCAACGTTTTGTGGATTCAAGTGTTTATAGACCGAATAGATGGTGTCGAAATGACCATTTTCCAGATAAACATGTCTAAGCATAATGCCTAGCCCCATTTTGTTTTCTCCAATTTCTATTTTGTGCACAATACCTTTTGCGATGGCAAATACATGTTCATTAAGGTCTGAAGTATTTGATTCTATCGCATCCCAAACCTCTCCTGTGTGAATGCCATATTTCTCTTTTCCACAATGTCCGCAGGTGATGGTCCAACCTTGTCTATCAAGACCATATCGACCTTTATAAGGACCATTGTCGTTTTTATTTCCAACTGGGAAGTCAAAGCCATTAGCTAAAAGGGGCGACATGTATTTTTCGATCCTTGAACTGGCTTTTATTTTGGTTTTCTTAATTGCAGGAAGTTCTTGCTTTCCTGCAGATGCATAACTTACTGGTAACGAGTCTGAAGAACAGCTCGCTAGCAAAAGAATCAAAATAATCGCCCCCTGAAAATGCATCTTTTGAATCATAAATGACGTTTTATCTAGAAAGTAACAAAAAGATTGACTTTGTCGGTAAATTTAATTAAATTGAAACCTTTGGAACTTGATTTTAGTCAAATTTTAACATGATTGATTTCCAGAGGAATTGAAGTGAGATACACCGAGCTAAACTTGAGTTTGGTCGAAAATACATTATGAAAACCTAATAATTATTGAAGACTTGACTTGATTAAACATATATTTGCCTGCCGACAACTATGAAAAAGACAACCTTTATACTACTCTTTATATTCTATTCACTGAATAGTATTTTGGCTACACCGTCATTCAAAATTTCCAATGAAAATATTGTTGGGATTTATTATGGAAAGATACGTGCAGGAGGATCAATCAGTGGACAGGATCTTGCTCTGAGATTTTACCCGGACGGAGAAGTTATTGCCGTCGTTATTCCCAGGAGACCGACTTATATGGAAAATTTTGCTCGTAGTTTTGATCGAGCCAAATCTGGAAGGTATTCATCTGGAAAGTACAAGCTTAAAGATGGGAATATCACCTTTGAGTTGGATTTGATTGTTGAGAAAAAGAAGTTCAAATACAGATTCAACGGGAAGTTATCTTTTACGAAGACGATTAAAGTGATGTTGTTCACTGTTTACAATACCTCAAATAGCATGGGGTATCGTTTGTATTCGGAGCGTGTTTGGACTCCGACGGAAGGCGCAGTCGGGGATGATCATAAGCCTGAAATTGTTATTGAAGAAAAGGACGATGCCCCTTCCATTATTCAAAATAAGATCAAGATAAATGAGGAAATCAAATCCTTGGATGAAAATCTGAAAAAGGATGATATCAAGGCTGCTACCAATAACATGAACAATATTGGTTTGTCCCATTTCAGCAATAAAGATTATGAAGAGGCGATCAATAGCTTTAATGATGCTTTGGTTCTGAGTGAAATGAATGGGGATAAAAAGGCTGCAGCCGATATTCGGAATAACTTAGGGGTTTCACATGAGCGGATGAATCAGAAAAAAGCAGCCTTGGAGAACTTTAAACAGGCTGTTAGAGATTATCAGGAGTTGGGCGACAATGCAAGTGCGGCAAAGGTGATGTTTCAGATATCCTTATTGGAAAAGAACCATTTGGATAAAGAAGCTGAACAGAAAGCATTAGAAGATCTGGCTTTGCTGGAAGAAGAGATTAAAAATCAGAAAGAATTAAGTGCGACTTATAATAATCTGGCCATCAATCTGATGAAACAAAGTAAACCGGAAGATGCAAAAATGATTCTTGAGAAGGCGAGAAAAATTGATCAATCTAAAAACCTAAAAGCATTTGAAGCGATTACAATTAATAACCAAGGAAATATTCAGCTGGAACAAGGGAATGTAAAGGAGGCAATTACTTCCTATCAAAAAGCCTTGGAGATCAAGAAAGAGCTGAATGATAAAGGGTCTCAGGCCATCACCTTTCACAATTTAGGGAATGCTTTATATGCTCTAGGAGAATTAAAAAAGGCTGAAGAAAATTTAAGAAAATCCTTATTGTTGGCAAAAGAATCGAAAGAGGCCAAAACCATGAATGCGAATTACCGGGCTTTAGCTAATTTACTTGCTGATGCCAATTCTTGTATGGATCCCTTAGAGAATTATAAGAACTATATCTCCATGCGATTTGCAGTAATTGAATCCGAGGTGATCAAACCTTTATATGAGGAGAAAGCCAAGTATATCGAATCCGATTTTTCGGCAGATGGTTCACTTACCGATGGGATTGGAAAAATTGGAATTGGAAATGAGGATTTGATTTCAATAAACATGCTTCAAGAAGATCTTCGTCAAGCCCAAAAAGCCGCACAGCAAGAAATTAAGGAAGCGCAGAATCAGATTATGATTCAAAATAAGGATATTGCTTTATTGGAAAGTCAGAAAACAGCTGAACAAGAAAAGACTAAGACCTTAACCTGGATGGTTATTGGAGCAGCAGTTTCAGGATTGCTTGTTTTGTCCTTATTAGGAATGGCAGTAAGATCCCGAAATCGAACCAAGAAGGATAAACAAAAGATTGAAGAGCAGAAGGAAGTTATTGAGGAAAAGAATAAAGAATTTACGGATTCGGTGACTTATGCCAGTAGACTACAAACTGCCATTTTACCTCCGATAAGTGTACTAAACACCCAGTTGAAAGAGTATTTCGTGATCTACAAACCAAAAGACATTGTTGCTGGAGACTTTTATTGGACTGAAACCGTTGGCGACTATACCTATGTAGCCGCAGCAGACTGCACCGGACATGGAGTGCCCGGAGCCATGGTGTCTGTAGTTTGTTCGAACTCCTTATTTAGAGCGGTGAACGAATTTGGATTAAGAGATACTGGAGCCATTCTGGACAAAACGCGAGAACTCGTCATCCAGACCTTCGAAAAATCAGTAGAGGAAGTAAAAGACGGAATGGACATCGCGCTAATTCGATTGGAAAAAGGAACAAATAAAATTCAGTTTACCGGAGCGCATAATTCACTTCTGATTGCCAGAGAAAAGAATGGTCAAACCCTCAGTGAAAACGTAATTTTCAACGAAGAAAAATTTCTAGAAGAATTCAAAGCGGACAAGCAACCAGTTGGACAATACGCTTACGCTAAAGACTTTACTACAAATAATATCGACGTTCGAGAAGGAGATCAACTCTTCCTTTTCTCCGACGGTTATGCCGACCAATTTGGAGGCGAAAAAGGGAAGAAAATGAAAGTCCGCTACCTCAAAGAATTATTCCTAGAAGTATCCACTTTACCTGCAGATCAGCAGAAAGATAAACTCGAACAATACTTCCTCAAATGGAAAGGCGACCACGAGCAGGTAGATGACGTCTGTGTGATTGGACTGCGGGTTTAGCGTTTCCAAGGACACTAGAAAGTTTAAATCCCAACATTCATCGTTGGGGTCACTATCCTGACATTTATCGTCCGCGGTAGATGATGTTTGTGTGATTGGGTTGCGCGTCTAGTGTTTGCCGTGAATGGTTGAATGGTCCTACTTCGCTAAGCTTCGTAGGATAAATGGAGGGGTGGAGGAAATAGGAAATAGGTAATAGGTAATAGGTAATAGGAATTAGGTGATAGGTGAGTTCTCCGTGAATCTCTGTGCATCCTCCGTGTAACAGCCTCTGCGCTCTCTGCGAAACCTCTGCATCTCTGCGTTTAAAAAATAAAACGTTTTTAGAAAGACCGCCCTTCGACTTATTCTCGACTCCACTTCGTTTCGCTCGAATTGGCTCCATCGGCCGCCATGCGCCTACGCTGAAGCTTCAGCGCAAGAGTAAGGCTTGCCGACGGCACGGCAGGGACCGTTTAATGGGAGGTGCTATAGGCCGCAAAATCCAATCAGAAATAACAAACGAGAATTTTATTGCGGCCATTCCTTTTAATCTCATCCCAATTTTGAATTAACCTCACTCTTCCCAAATCAACTTTTCATACTTTTTGGGTTGGATATTCTTTACATTATTCTGTCCCAAAGCGCGGATTTCTCGGAAGAGTTCAACGAAGGGGTGGACGGTTAATTCTACTTTGACGTAACCGTTCTTTTCTTCGCTTAGTTTTTGAGAATGATGAATGGGCATGGTTCTGAGGTAGTCAATGTTTTTTATGGTTGTGCCGTCTTTGACTTCGAAACTAAAGTTTACGGGTTCCTCTTGAGAGAAGATAATTCCGACTGAGTGTTTCCAGAAAGTTTGTGGATCAAATTCCTCTCTTTTCAGAAAGCTGTCTTCCTCTTTTTCTTCCACGACTTTGAGTCTGTCTAATGCATAGGTTCTCCAGGCTTCCAAATCTTTATTCCAAGTAAACAAATACCATCGATGTCCATATTCTTTTAAATAATGTGGGTGAACTGTCGTATGAATAGGTTCTCCTCCAAATTGCTGGTATTCGATTTCCAATTCTCTGTTTTGGTGAATACTCCAGAAAAGATCTTCAAAATGCTCGATGCCTCCATATTGAACAGGTGCGCCTTCGAAACCAATGATTTCTTTCTTTTTGTGATGAGGCTTTATCTTTTTGATCAATAATTCCAATTCACTGAAAAATGGAAGGTCTCTGTATTTACCCGCCGCAGAGGATAAATTCTCCAAAATTTCCATGTCCTGATCCATCAGGCCTTGTTTCGGTAATAATGAAAATTTCTCTTTGTAATAATAGAGTCCTTGAGGGGTAGACATCAACGGCGCATCTAGGATTTCCCTCAAGAATTTTTTGTCCTCATTAAAGTTGCGAATTGAATAATTCCCATTATTGCTTCCATCACTTTCTTCAACACATCTTCTGATTTCGATATGCGTGTATTTCCCCCCTCGACGAAGTAAATTATGGATTTCTAAAACTCGAATTCCTTGTTTGGATAGAAAGGGTTTGAAATATTCAATCATAAGATTCCTGTGTTTGTTCCTGCGGCGCGACCTCTAGTGGGGCTAACTGCACTCCTATATTCCTCCAAAATATACCAATCTTCTTTGAATATTTCAGGGAATTCATGGCAAGCAAAGTCTAGATTTTCTTTTGTAGTCTTTTCTGAATTCCAGATTCCGTGTTGGTTGGCATATTGATAAAAGCAAACTTCTTCAGGATTGATTTTGGTTTTTAAAAGGTCACCTTTGAATGTTGAATAGCAAGGAGCAAAATCAAGAGTTTGGAGATTTGGGTTATCCGTGCAGATCAAAGTTTCCACATGTTTTAAATGCCCATTGAATGATTCAAAGGAATTATGGGAGCAGTCAAATGTTTTGGTGACAATTTTCGGAAGGTAGTCTAAAGTCGTGAGTGCATTATGACTAATGTTTAAACTACCAAAAACAGCAAAAAGATTTGCAAAAAGATCTGTAGCGTTGAGTTTTCCCTCAAGATTGATATTTCCATTTACAATTACACCGAATTCACATGCATGGATTTTTTCAGGGGAAATACCAAGGGTGATTAGTTTCATTCTAGTATCCGAATTCTTCTCTTTCATCATGGTAATTAAGATTATTTGAGTTTAAGTTTTTGTCAAATAAATTTGGTTCCTCAGAAGAACGTACATCGATGGTTTCACCGGGGAAATAATGCTTCAATCCTCCATTCATTTTTTCAATTGAAATACTGCTTCCGTAGGTTTTTCCTTTCAAGCTGAATTTGACCAAGGTTTCCAATAATTCAAGAAATTCTGAAGCTGTTTTGTCCAATTTGGAATCGAATAATTCATTGTATTTCTTCAAAAATTCTTCATCAAGCTGGTAATACAAAACTCTGAAATTACCATCCTCCAGATATTTTTTTGTGCCATTTCTACCACCAGTTTTAATGTCTAAAAATGTTTGTCCGTTTACCTTCGATTTGCCACTGAATGCGTGAATTTTATAGCAAAAGAGGTCTGGATTATTTTTAAACCATTGCGTGTCGTTTTTATAATTGTATCTATTTGAAAATGATTCTTTGTAATCAATATATGCCGGAAGTTCTGACGACTTGTAAAACTCCTTCATGAAATCCAATTCAAGTTTTTTGTAAGTCGATTTATCGTCATTGAGGTGTTGAAAATGAGAATTCAGCCTGGATTGAAGGTTTCCAGTTTGTCCGACATAATGCGGAATAAAATATCCATCTGTCAAAAAGCCCCAAATGTAGATGCCTGGAGCTTTTGGAAGCTTATCAAAATTACTTTCATCAATCAGTTTTTCTTTGAAGTCAATGGTCATGGAATGAGTTTTTAATAAGTATAACACAAAATCACTTTCT
>JAUICI010000003.1 GCA_030427935.1 Bacteroidia bacterium
CATCCGACTTCCCAATGAGAAATGCTTACCAAGGAACTCCTGGCGGAGGTGATTACGATGGAATTGTTTTCAAATTTGATTCACTTCTAACAGATCTGAAATTTTCAACTTATCTGGGTGGAATTTCGAAAGATGCTTGTTATTCAGTAAAGATTATCAACGACACTTCTATAGTGGTAGCCGGAGGGACTTGTTCCAATAACTTTCCTACAACACCTGGGGCATATCAAGGTGCTTATCAAGGTGGAATTGCGGATGCTTTTATTTCAATTTTAAGCAAGGATGGTCAAACTTTAAGACATTCAACATTTTTTGGTACAACCGATTATGAACAAAACTATTTTGTAGAAGTTGATCGTTGGGGAAAAGTGTTTACCGTTGGCCAATCTCGAGGAACTGTTCCCGTTAGCCCGGGCACATACAGCAACCCAAATAGTAAACAATTCCTTACGAAATTCAGTGAGGACTTATCCACTATGGAAATCAGCACAGTCTTTGGAAACGGTAATGGTTTAATCAATATCTCACCAGCAGCTTTTCTGGTTGATTTTTGTGGAAACACTTACGTTTCAGGCTGGGGTGCTGGATTATCCGCTGGAAGTCAAATGCAACAAACGAATCTAACGGGAATGCCCATTACATTTGATGCTTTTCAACCAAGTTCTGGTGACGGAAGAAACTTTTATTTGATTGTTCTAGGAAGAGATTTTGAAAGCCTTCTATACGGATCCTATATTGGAAGTGGTTCTTCTAGGGAACATGTTGATGGTGGTACTTCTAGATTTGATAAAAATGGAATTGTTTACCAATCGGTTTGTGGGGGATGTACAAATGACTCAGGTTTCCCAACTACTCCAGGTGCGGTTTCGAATACCAATAATTCGAGCAACTGTAATAACCTTGTCTTCAAATTCGACTTCGAGATTGTCCCAAAAGCTGAGTTTACACCGGATGTTACGGAAGGATGTGCACCCTTTACTGTACAGTTCATGAATACTTCTTCTGATTCTACCAACTATTTATGGGATTTTGGAGATGGAGATACCACTTCTCAGGATTTCAACCCAGTCAAAGTTTATGACACTCCGGGAGTTTATCAAGTGAAATTATTGGTTACTGACACCATTTGCTTGCTGGTTGATACTGCTGAAGTAACCATTACAGTTTACGATTCCTTGCTTATTACAACCATGAACGATACCGTGATTTGTGGTCCAGCTACTTTTGATATTTGGGCAAGTTCTTATGGCACTTCGGTTGAATATCAGTGGTCTTCGACGAATCAATTTTTAGACACTCTAAATGCGAATCTGGCAGATTCCGTCTTAACGATCAACCCTGGAAACCCACAATATTACTACGTTAGAATTACCAATCCCTGGTGTACCGAAATCGACTCAGTCTATATTGATTTTATAGGTGACGTGCTGGTCATTAATCCCGATACCAATATTTGCTTGGGTGATGTTATTAACTTACAAGTAGTCAATACCAATCCAAGTGTCACCTTCACTTACGATTGGCAACCGGCTTCTGAAATTATTTCAGGCCAAGGAACCCCAACGGTTACGGTTTCACCTTCAAGTACTACGACTTTTACCATTAATGCGGTCAGTAGCAATGGCTGTGTGATATCGGAAGACATTGAAGTTGGTGTATACTTTATTGATCCGGCTTCTGTTGATGCAACTGCACAATTGGATACGATTTATCAAGGTGGCTCGACATTCTTGTATGCCTCACCAGATTCAGCAGGATATACCTATCAATGGGTTCCTCCAAACACTTTGGATAATCCTTTATTGCAATCACCTTTAGCCACGCCAACACAAGATACTTGGTATTTAGTGATTATAAGAAAAGGAGGCTGTGTGGACACTGCACAAGTGAAAGTAACGGTCTTGGAAAATATTTGTGACGACCCTACGGTCTTCATTCCAAATGCCTTCACCCCGAATGATGACGGTATAAACGACGAAGTTCTAGTAAGAGGAGATAATATTGAATTGATGACCTTCAGAATCTTTGATCGATGGGGAGAAATGGTTTTTGAAACAGAAGATCAAACTGTTGGATGGGATGGAACTTTCAAAGGGAAATTATTGAACCCAGATGTATATGTCTACTATCTGGATGTCACCTGCGTGGGTGGAGACGAACAATTAATAAAAGGGAATATTACCATAATTAGATAATCTCTTTAAATAACCCCGGAATTATTTCCGGGGTTATTTTAAAAGGGAAATAGGAAATAGAAAAATTTGATAATTAAAAAAACCATACTAACATTTTTATTCTTCGCGAATGCGTTGGTTTTTTCCCAAGACATTCACTGGTCTCAGTACATGCAGAACCCGGTTTTCATGAACCCTGGACTTACAGGAAATTTCGATGGGAATTACCGATTCATTGCAAATGGAAGATGGCAATGGAAATCTGTAACGGTTCCGTATCAGACCATTAATATAACAGCAGACACTAGAGGACTTGGTCTTCCTAATTTAGGTTTAGGGATCATGTTTTTCTATGATGTTGCGGGAGATTCAAAATTATCAACATTGGAATTCATGGTTTCAGGTGCTTACAGTTTAAACTTATCCAAAGATTCGGTTCACCGTATCATGCCTGGACTTCAACTTGGTATTAATCATCGACAAATTGACTATGAAGGATTAAAATTTGACAGCCAATACAATGGGTTTTATTATGATCCTAGTTTAGCCAATGGGGAAATTTTCCCAACCATGAAAAAAACCAATTTCAATATGAGCGTTGGTTTCGTCTACACTTGGGAAGTAAATAAACGAAAGCGCGTGAATGCGGGTGTGAGTGTACACAACTTAACGATGCCAGATCAGAGTTTCTTCCAAGTCAAACAAATCCGAAGAGAAATACGGACTTCTGTTTTTGCTGAAGGTCAATTTAAAGTAGCCGATAAATGGGATGTACTTCCTTCCCTATTCATGAATCTTCAAGGAAAATATTTTGAGTTCATTTTTGGTGGATGGGGAAGATATATTCTGAAAGATGAAAAAGGAACCTATATGGGTCTTTTCGCAGGAATTTGGTATCGCGCTCTTGATGCTGGAAGTATTGGAGTCGGCTTTGAATACAATTCCCTTTGGGGAGGAATTACCTATGATTTGAATTTTTCCAAACTTACCGTAGCTTCGAATGCCCGTGGGGGAATTGAATTCTCTTTGCGCTACATTCTTAAATATCACAAACCAAAAAATGTTCGATACAGAATTTGCCCGGAATTTATATGAGAAAAATTAGTCTGATTTTATTTCTTTCCTTGTGTTCCGTAGCATTCAATCAGAATCTGAAAGAGTGTATTCAATATTCCGAGGAGTTTCTTGAAAAAGGAGACGTATACCATGCCATCCAATATTTGGAAAAAGCTTTCGAAATTGACAGTAATTCGGTCGACATTAATTGGAGAATGGCAGAAGCACAACGACTCTATAAAGATTATCGAAAAGCTGAATATTTCTACGAAAAAGTCTACAAAAAAGAAGGTGCTAAACTCTTTCCAAAAAGTATATTCTATCTCGCTCAAATGCAAGAGCACAATGGAAAATATGACGAAGCGAAAGATAGTTGGAAAAGATCCAAAAAGATTTTTCTAAAACAGAACAAAACTTACGAATACAAAAGAAGTAAACAAGGATTGAAAAATGCTTTGTGGCTGAAACAAGCTCTGAAAGACACGACAGAATACGAAATCATACAGCTACCAACTACAATCAACACCCCAAATTCCGAATTTGGACATACGATTGTAGATGGAAAATTCGCCTATTCTTCTTTAACTGCTGACTCAATTGGCTCAGATGAAGTTGTTTTTGGAACGGACTACAAAATGCGCCTCTTTATATGCGAAATGAAAGATTCTACCTACTCGAAACCTACGCTATTGAAAGAACTGGAAGATGAAGGCTACTCAATAGGAAATGGATCTTTAAGTCATGACAAAACGCGCTTCTATTTTACCAAATGCAAAGACGAAAACTACAAATTTCAATGTAAAATTTATGTAGCTCGAGTGAAAGATGGTAAGCTTCAAGATGTTGATGTTTTAGGCGACATGGTCAATGAAGAAGGTTCGAACAATACGCAACCGCGAATTGCGAAATACGAAGATGGTGAAATCCTGTTCTTTTCTTCTGACCGAGAAGATCGCAAAAGTCGTGGGGGCATGGATATTTGGTACTGCATGGTCACAGATGGAAATCAATACTCCAAAGCTTATAATGCTGGTAAAATTGTTAATACACCCGGAAATGAAATCACTCCTTATTATGATGAATCTGAAAAGGTACTGTATTTCTCTTCCAATTTCCATTTTGGTTTTGGCGGCTACGATGTCCAAAAAGCAATCGGTCCCGTGGGTAGTTTCCAGAAAGTGGAGAATGTTGGATTAGAAATCAACTCTCCCGCTCAAGATATTTATTTTTTCTTTGATGAGGATTCACATGATTATTATTTTAGTTCAAATAGAATTGGCTCTCTTTATTCGAAAAATCCAACATGTTGTCACGACATTTACAAAGCAAGAATTCCAGCTATCCCAGAAGTAGATAGTGTCAAAGAAGAAACCTTATTTGACTTGAATAAGCGCTTACCAGTGACCCTGTATTTTCATAACGACCGACCAGGACCCAAAACGATAAAAGACACCATCGAACTAAATTATATGACTACCTATAATCGCTATACCGCGATGAAAGAAAAGTATAAAACCGAGTATTCCAGAGGCTTAACTGGAGATAAAGCAGAAGAGGCTCGAGAAGATATTGCCGATTTCTTTCTTGAATATGTCGATCAAGGCGTGAAGGACCTGTATTGGTTCTCTGAATTACTTTTAAAAGAGCTGAAAAAAGGAAAACGCATTCGCGTAACTATCAAAGGTTTTGCTTCTCCTCTCGCACCAACTGCTTATAATGTACATCTAACAAGAAGAAGAATTGTTTCCCTGAAAAACTTTCTTTGGGAATATCAAGGAGGCGCTTTTCAACCCTATATGAGTGGAACTTCTGAAGATGGTGGTATCCTGAAATTTAATCAGAATCCATTTGGGGAGTACACAGCTGATAAACTAATTTCAGACAACCCAAACGATAAGAAAAACTCCATCTACAATCGAAAAGCAGCTCTTGAAAGAAAAGTAGAAATTCAATCCGTTGATCTCATCCAGGAAGATTCTACAGGAGCTGAAGTTACTTTCGCAGAAGAAATTCATGATTTTGGGTCCAAAAAAATAGGTTCGCAATTGGAATACACCTTTGAATTCCGAAACGATGGAAACGAGGACCTCATCATCGAAGACATTGAAATCCCTTGCGATTGCAATACAGCCAAGGTAGATAAAAACACCATCAAACCCGGAGAATCAGGATTCCTAACCATGACTTTCGACACCAAAGGCTACGAAGGACATGCAGTTAAATCTGTCTACCTTATCACAAACGGAATCCCTGCGAAAAAGCGGATTGTGTTTACGGTGAAGTTGGTTCCTTAATTAAGTTTATTCAGAATAACACTGGCGGCACTTCGACTGCTTCTCGACTCCACTACGTTTCGCTCGAATCTGCTCAGTGACCGTGTTTGTAATGCTGGTAAGAATAGGCCGCAATCCTAATTCGAGATGAATAGACGACCAGTCTTTGCGGCCTATTTTAATCAATCCATTATTCCGGTCCCTGCCGTGCCGTCAGCAAGCCTGAGGCGGCCGATGGAGCTGCTTGAGCGATCATGCAGCGATCTCGATAGCTATCGGGAGAAATGATCTGTCGAAAGCTAGTCGAAGGGCATGTTTATTCGAAAACGAGGCTAGGTAAAACATCAAGCACTTCGACTGCTTTTACTTCCCTGCGGTCAGTGAGATCGCTTCGCTAGGTTCGACTCCACTAAGTTTCGCTCACTTTCCAAATCCAAACTGGAAATAAGTATTAGTGTTCAGTTATGAAACTTCCATCTCGCCTTCCCATGGGTTATATGCCATTAAAGTCATGAAATCATAAGGTCCGAAACTCATAATTACAACAAAACCCTATCTTTGTCCCTCATTAAAACAAAAACAAATGAACGAAGTAAGTTATGCAATTGGAACTTCAATTGCTGGAAGTTTGATTAATCAGAATTTAGAAGACATTAGTATTGATGATTTTGTGGCAGGGTTAAAAGACGCCTTGACTGGTCAGCCATTAAAGGTGACTCCACAAAAAGCAAATCAATTAATCCAAGAACATTTGGATGAAAAGAATAAACAAGCATTTGAAAAAAATAAAACTGAAGGAGTAAAATTCCTAGAGGAAAATGGGAAGAAAGACGGAGTCGTGACTTTAGAGTCTGGTCTTCAGTACGAAGTTTTGGTTGAAGGAGATGGTGCAAAACCAGGTGAAACGGATCAGGTAACTGTGCATTATACAGGAACTCTAATTGATGGAACGGTATTCGATTCTTCAGTGCAAAGAGGTCAGCCAGCTTCATTTGGCGTAAACCAAGTGATCAAAGGTTGGACAGAAGCACTTCAGTTGATGCCTGCTGGATCAAAATGGAAACTAGCTATTCCGGAAGAATTGGCTTATGGTGCAAACCCTCATCCGGGTGGACCAATCAAGCCATTCATGACTTTGCTTTTTGAAGTAGAATTAATTTCAGTAAACTAATGAAACATTTATTTTTAGGAATCTTCGCTTTGGCACTCTTTTCTTGTGGTGGAGGTGAAGAAGAGGAAGCTGGCAGCAAAGAAGGCACCACTTCTTCGTGCAACCCACAGACAAAAATTGAAATGCAAACACTGGAAGAAGAAGTTTCCTATTCCATTGGATATTCAAACTGTGAAGAAATGCGCATGCAATTGACTCAAGCGAAATTGGAAGCCTATGTCTTACTAGGTGACTATTTCAAAGGGTTTTCTCAAGTTTTAAGAGGAGAAGAAACTTCCATGTCTGAAGATGAAGCAAATGAATTGTTGAGCAAATATTTCAGAAGAGGAGGAATGCCGGATTCAAGCATGATTTCCCCGAAAGAAGCTTCTTATGCTTTGGGAGTTCAGCAAGCAAATTTAACAATGCGCGGGCTGGATAAAAATGGTGTTTGGAAAGATTTCAATGGCGATTTTATCGCGGTTGGTTTTGAAGATTCTTATTGTGGAAATGCCCCACAGCTTCCAAAAGAAGAAATCGTTCCTAAAGTGGTTCAATACATGAGTCGATTGAATGAGGTAAAAGGAGAACAATTCCTCACTGAAAATGCAAAAAGAGAAGGCGTAAAAGTGACCGAATCTGGATTGCAGTACGAAATCATCAAACCTGGTTCTGGACCAAATCCAACGGAAAAGAATAAAGCTCAGGTTTATTATAAAGGAATGTTATTGGATAGCACAGTATTTGACCAAAGACTTGCTCCCCAAGAGCCTTTTGAATTCTCATTGGCTGGTGGCGTAATCATGGGTTGGCTTGAAGGTGCGAAATTGATGAAGAAAGGTGCGAAATACATCTTTTACATCCCGCACAACATGGCCTATGGTGCTCAAGGTGGTGGACCTATTCCACCCTATTCTACTTTGATTTTTGAAGTGGAAATGATCGATTTTAATTAATAAAAAAAAGGAGCTTTCGGGCTCCTTTTTCATTACAACTTTAATTAAAACAAATGAACTAATTAGTCATTCACCACGATATCACTAATTATAAACTGGTCCCAGAATTCGGAACTTAACACAAAAAACTTTACTAAAAACTTTCGGTTCACATTCACTTTCTCGAAAAGCTTGAAATCTCGGATTAATTCACTTCTCGATTTTGTAAATTTTACCATCTTCCCATTTTCGTCTCTAAAGCAAAAATGATCATTATGATACCCTTGATATGTCATTGTCATCTCTCTCATAATTGAATAATTTTGATTTAAATAATAGCTCTTGAGCGATCAAGTATGGCGCTCGATCATTAGCGAATATGACATGTTTTGCAAGGTGTTGATTCATCATTGACAAAACAAATTCTTCGTTTTTCTCCATATAGGATTCAATTGAAGCATATTTGAATGGATGATTCTTATATCTTTTGATCAACCTTGAATTCAATAAGTCAATCGACTTTTGTGAATCTTCATAAGGAAGAATTAAAAAGACATTGGGATATCCCTTAAACAATTGAATCAATTTCTCACAACGCACATGATCTTCACAATGTGTATCTGAGGCTCCTAGGTCAATTATACCTTTGAACTTAGTTAGCAAGTTTTCAAGATCTTCTACACCAAAATATCGGTGAGCATAATTAACCAAGCCTCCAAAACCCTGTACCTGCAACACTCTTCTTCCCTTGTTGATATCGTATCCATTTTGAAATCGGTAATACCACTTCAAACGGTCAACGGGATAATTGTAATAGCCTGTCAGTTCCGACAATTTCTCTGCTATAACAGTCTTTCCTGTTGCCATGGGACCAATCAGAATGATGCTTTGCTTACTATCCATTTTTACAATGATTTGAGTAAATAAATTGTACCAAACATGAGTAAAATCATTAGAAATATGAAGCCAACCAGATACAACCGATACAAGAAAAACTTCATGGTATTGTATCTCCTGGGTGCTCTCACCGCTGCTAGTTGGACTTTCTTTTTCATAAATAATCTAAATCATCGTCAACACCCTCATCATCATCATCGTTTTCCAAATCGAAGTCATAGTCGTCCTCAAATTCTTCATCTTGTTTAACCGACTTTGAAAAATTATACCCATCCAAAACAACTAGGTAATTACAATCGCTAGTTTCCAAGTACACCGCCTTCTTTCTCATTTGACTTTTTGGGTCAAATATTTCAGTAATCATTTCCTCAATTCCATTTAAGGTCATTCGTGAAAACACTGCTGCCAGATCATTCCCCATCTTACTGTATTGAACAATTCTTCTTGCTTTCATTTTTCGTGATTTTATTGATTAAAAATTATGATTATAAAATTTCGATTTTTACTATTCGATTGATTGGTAGAACCACATGCTGCTTAAGAATAACCTCCGAAGATGTTACTCCCCAAATAGTCGTTTCTACTTCCTTTCTTCCTTCTACATCCTCAAACACAATTCTTACTTTTTGATGTTCAATATTCCCTAACACCAAAGCTTTGGATAAATCTTCATTTCGATCATCTATCTCAAATCGAGAATTCAAAACTTCTGATTTTGGAAACAATAAATTAGCTATCGTTTCCTTTTCAATTTTTCTTAGTTTAAGAACTTCAGTCATCATTTTTGACACAATTAGAATTAATTTCTAATCGAAGTTACTAAGGGAAATTGGAGAGATTCTGGATGAATTCTGAAGAAATTCTGAAGATGAAATTTACCTCAGAAGAAGTTGAATGGTATGAATAGTATCCCGACTCGAATATTTAATCTGAAAGTCCAATTTATCGCAGATACTCTTGACTATGGAAAGCCCTAAACCAAGTGAGTCCAAGCGGTCATCATCCGAATTAAAACGATTGAAAAGCGACTCATCATTTTTTTCATTTGGCAAGCCAGAATTTTCGATGATAATCCCATCTTCTTGAAGGCTAATTTTCACATAACCATTTTCAACATTATGCACACAGGCATTTTTGATGAGATTATTAAACAATATGGAAAGTAGGTTTAAATTGGAATGAATTTGCAGATTTTTATCCTTCTCAATTCGAATGGATATATCCATGTGACGGATTCGGTCTTCCATTAATTCAATAGAATCGGAAATAACTTCTACTACATTTATATTTTCTCTGTCAATAAACTGATCATTCTTAATCTTGGTCAAAAGAATCAATCCTTTATTCAAATGCGAAAGTCGAGCAACCGTTTTTAAAATACCATCGATATGAACCAAATCAGACTTAGTTAGGTGCTCACTTTGCAGCAAAAGTTCTGCTTTCGTTCGAATTACAGCCAAAGGTGTTAAGAGCTCATGAGAAAGATTCTCAGAATACCTTTTTAATTCCTCATATTTCTGGTCTTTGTCTTTTTCCATTAGTCCATTTTAAAAATATACCCTACCCCATACATGGATCGAATATAATCTTGACCACCTTTATCCTTGATCTTCTTTTTCAAATTTTTAAGATGACTATAAACCGAATCGAAAGAATCATTCTGATCCATGAAATCACCCCAAAGATGCTCCGCAATAGATGATTTAGTAACGACTTTGTTGCGATTGTAATAAAAGTAAAGTAGCAAATCGTACTCCTTTTTAGTCAAATGAATCAGCTCACCATTTACTTTCACTTCCTTGGCGTCAGTATTGATATCGACCTCATCAAATTGAATCGAGCTTGATCCAGACTGTTTTTTTCTACGGATAATGGATTTAATTCGGGAATTTAATTCCGATAAATGAAAAGGCTTTGTTAAATAATCATCTGCTCCTAAATCAAGAGCTTCTATTTTATTATCCAAATTTGAGTTGGCACTTAGAATAATCACGCCCACATCATTTTTGGTGGCACGAATGGATTGTAATAAATGTAAGCCGGATCCATCGGGAAGACCAATGTCTAAAATCACACAATCGTAATTGTAGTTAAATACCTTCGCTTCACCTTCTTCATATGTTCGGGCTTTCTCGCAATTAAATCCTTGTTCAGAAAAATAGAACATTAAGGATTTTACAAGCTCTCTATCGTCTTCAATAAATAGAATCTTCACTTAATAAAAATTGATTCTATTAAAAATACGAGAAATTTTGATTGATTAAAACAAATTAAATTCCGAATCCAACTCCCATTCTTAAGATCATAGGAATTGGTGTTGATCCTGAACGGATAATGTACTGTGATCGATAAGGTGAATAAGGGTGATTGAGTAAATCAAACATCACACCTACCATGAAATAACCCACTCGACCAATTGGCTGATTGTATCCAGCTCCAATCCATAACATATTGACATTGGTTCTAAACGGTTCTGCCATTCCTCCGGGATAAGCTGTTGTATTTACAATCTCCCATTCGGCCGCTAAGAGAATTCGCTTTAAAACAATGAAATGTGCAAAAACACCTCCACCAATTACGTTATCGGACCATTGAACACTTCCGTAATTTGCCCATCTATACTGATAATTGATAGATATTCCCGGTCGAAACCAAGGTTTTACATTATAACCAATTCGCGGTCCCAAATAAATTGAACCTTGTCCTTGAGCAAACCAAAAACCAAAATCACCTCCAATTGAAATATTCTTCAAAGGATTTTCCCTCTTGTCTTTTTTATTGGCTTTTTCTTCTTCTTTTTTCTCTTCCTCAGCGACTTTGGTAGAATCACCTTCTTCTTTTACATACTGTCCAAAAGAACTGCCAGCTGCAAGTAGAAAACCGAAAAAGAATAAAAATATGAACCGCTTCATAATTACAAATTTATGAAATTCAACTGATATTAGCATGAATTCGCTCTAAAACACCGGAATCAATATCATGCTTTCCGGAAAACGAAAGATACTCCATATTTATTTTTTTCGATTCGAAAAAGGTGATTTCAGCTTGAATTTTTTCATCATTAAAGTAAGGATCCGCATCTCCAACAACATAGTAATTCTTAGAATGGGAGAAGGCATTGTGATCGGGATCAAACTCAAGATCCGGGGGAAACACCCCTGCCCAATGCACATAAACATCCGGCTTAAAACCACCCAACTCCATCCATCTAGCGGAAGTGGCTGCGCCTTGAGAAAAACCGACTAAAATAACTCTTTCATACTCCTGAAAGTCATATTCCTCTCTAAGCTGATTCAGATACTTGACATAGTCCTGAATATCGGTTAATCTTTCTTCCTTGGTCATCCATGAAGCCCCCACTCGTCCGCCTGTTCCCTCTAAATAAAAGCGATGTAATCCTTCGGGTGCAATCACAAAGTTTTCTTGTTTATCTAAAGAATGAAACTTGCGGATAAAAAATTGAGCCAGATGCCCATAACCGTGCAACACAACCCAAAGATTCTTCGCTTGTGGGTTGCCATAGGTAATAACCTTAGCTGTTTTTGAAATGATCATGCTACAAAAATAAAAAAGGGAAGCCACTTGACTTCCCTTCCATATGATCTAAAATATTTCTTATTTGATTCCGTGCATTTTCTTTTTGATAAATGGCGTTAGCAAAATCAAGATGATTCCTGCAAAAATTGGAATCGCCATGAATATCAAGAAGAAACCTGACAATCCTACTTGTTCCGAAATTGGTTCAATGAAACTAGCTGTCATACCTCCTAAATAGTTGGCAACTGCTGTAGCTCCAAACCAAACTCCGAAAATGATACCTAATAAATGTCCTGGAGTCAACTTACTTACATAAGACAATCCTACCGGAGAAAGAACAAGCTCTCCAAGTGTATGCAATAAATAAGCTAATACAAGCCAAACCATACTTACTCTAACAGCTCCAGCCTCAGATCCTTCTGGAATCGCCATTGCACCAAAGGAAAGAACTCCAAATCCAATTCCTAAAAGAATAAGTCCTAATGCAAACTTAACAGTTGCAGGTGGATTAAACTTTGTTTCCCATAGTTTCGAGAAAACTGGTGCAAAGATGATAATAAATAAGGAGTTCAAAATTCCAAACCACGAAGCAGGCACTTCAGATTGTTCAGCACTAAATTCCTTATAAATCATCCAAATAGCTATCGCCCAAATCCCCACAAAACTGAAACTTAAAGCCGTTACAGAGATTGGGTAATGTTTAGCTGTTTTTCTAACTAACATCGACAGTACATAGGTAATTACTGCTAAGGGTACAATGGTTAAAATTGCATTTACCCATTTAAACATCATCGCTCCACTACCAGTTAGTTCCCTTTCAGTAAAGTCTTTCGCAAAAATCGTCATACTACTTCCTGCTTGCTCAAAAGCCCACCAGAAGAATATGGTGAAAACAGCCAAAATAACAACCACCGTAACCCGATCTTTCGAGACACCTTGCAGTTTAGGATCAGTCAATATAAATCCAATAATACCAACCATACATCCAATGATTACCGGACCAACCCACTCATCCACTTCTGGAAGCACTAGTGGTACTAAGAAATACAATCCAGAAGCAATAATTCCGGCTACAACTGTCCAAATTCCAACACGTTTATAATCAACCGGTTCTTTGGTAGCTTTTGGTGCTGCCTTTTCTTCTTTAACAACTTCGTTATCTAAAATATGCTCATCCGTGTTTACTGGGATCACTTCATTATCGTGATCGGTCACGGCTTCATTTGGGCTTAATCCTACCTTTCCAAGTATTCCTTGACCGAACCAGAATTGGATCATACCAGCAAACATGAATATACCTGCCAATCCAAATCCATAACTCCATCCAACTTTCTCTCCGATATATCCACATAAAAGAATTCCTAAGAATGCCCCAGCATTAATACCCATATAGAATATCGTATAGGCCCCATCCTTTTTATCGCTTCCATCGGGATACAATCCACCTACAATAGAAGATACATTCGGTTTAAATGCACCATTACCTAGGATCAATAAAGCCAAACCTAAATAAAAGAAAAACTCGGTTTCCAATGCCATGGACGCATGTCCTGCGGTCATCAATATGGCTCCGAGTACTACAGCCTTTCTAAACCCAAGCCAGCGGTCAGCCAATAATCCTCCAAAAATAGGAGTCACGTAAACCAGACCTGTATATAAGGCATACAACTTTCCTGCTTCCTCACTTGTCCATTCCCATCCACCTTTTGAGGCTTCACTAACTAAAAACAGTACGAGAAGGGCTCTCATTCCATAGTAGGAAAATCTTTCCCACATTTCTGTAAAAAACAGTACAAACAATCCCGCGGGATGCCCCATTAAGGTAATGTCTTCTGGTCTATTATTCGAATTTGATGTCATAAAAATCTTAATTATAAGAGCCACAAAAATTAAACAAATTTTAATGATTCACAAGTCTTGGGTTAAAATTAATTTTTATGAGATTTTTAATCATTGGAATTCAAGGTTTGGGCGAAAAAATATCAGGATTGGTATAATATTCAATGTTTCAAGGGAATAATCTCTTATTTTTGCCTCCCAAACCTGAAATTTATAACTAAGACAAGTAGTTGATAACCAATAAAAGGTGTTGTGAGCATGATTAAATTAATATTAAGTTTGGCTGTTTTAATTTCAGTGATGACAGCCTGCAATACTTCTCCTCAAAAAGAGGGACAGACAAAGAAAAATACTTCTCAGAATCCGAATGACAAGAACAAAAAGGACATGCATTCCTATTCAAATGTAGACGAGGTTCATACCAAGCACCTACATTTGAATTTGAATATTGATTTTGACCAAAAGTTAGTTCATGGGATTGCAGTGCATCAGATCGAAAACCTTTCTGAGGCAGATGAAATGATCTTTGATATTAAAGATCTAGAAATCGAAAAGGTAACCCTCGGAGAAGATGATCAAGAAACGGAATTTGAAATTGGTGAGGCCGATAAACTTATGGGTTCTCCTCTTAAGGTGAAAATCACTCCGGAAACCAAAGTGGTTAAAATCCACTACAAAACTACTGAGCATACAGAAGCTCTTCAGTTTTTGAATGCACAACAAACGGCTGGAAAAAAGCATCCTTATTTATTTTCTCAAGGAGAAGCGATTTTAACTCGAACTTGGATTCCTTGTCAGGATACACCTGGTAATCGAATTACCTATTCTGCAGATGTTAAGGTTCCTTCTGATCTTTTAGCTGTAATGAGTGCAGATAATCCTCAAAAGAAAAACAATACGGGTGAATACCATTTCGAAATGAAAAATCCAATTCCTTCTTATCTAATCGCAATTGCTGTTGGAGATTTGGAATTTCATGCGGTTGGACCTAGAAGTGGGGTTTATGCTGAACCTTCCATGATTAAAGCAGCAGCTTATGAGCTGTCAGACATGGAAAAAATGATTGAAAGTGCTGAAAGTCTGTATGGTCCATACCAATGGGGTCGATATGATGTAATTGTGCTCCCTCCTTCCTTTCCTTTTGGAGGTATGGAGAATCCAAAATTGACTTTTGCTACTCCAACTATTTTAGCTGGAGACAAGTCGCTTGTAAGTTTGATTGCACACGAATTAGCTCATTCTTGGTCGGGTAATCTTGTTACCAATGCAACTTGGGAAGATTTCTGGTTGAATGAAGGGTTTACGGTTTACTTTGAGAATAGAATCATGGAGCAAATCTATGGTAAAGAATATGCAGATATGCTTGCCCTTATCGAATATCAAGAATTGCAGCATGAAGTAGAAGAAATTTCTGAAGGCAAACATCCAGAAGACACACACCTAAAGCTAGATCTTGAAGGTAGAAACCCAGATGACGGGATGACTTCCATCGCTTATGTGAAAGGAGCCTTCTTTTTGAAATCACTAGAAGAAGCTGCAGGAAGAGAAAGCTTCGATAAGTTCTTAAAACAATACTTTACGGAACATCAATTTCAAACAGTTACAACAGAAGATTTTGTTAAATATTTGGATCAAAACTTATTATCGAAAAATAATATAGAATTCAATATTGATGAATGGATTTATGGTCCTGGGATTCCTGAATCTTCGGTTAAAATTGTTTCAAATAGATTCCAATTGGTTGATGAAAAAATTGAGGTATTAAAATCAGGATCTGCAAAAGATCTTGGATTAAAAAGAAACGATTGGTCAACTCAAGAATGGCTGCATTTCCTTAGACATTTACCTGCTGATTTAGATGTTGCTAAAATGAAAGAACTGGATGATGTATACAACTTCAAATCTTGCGGTAACTCTGAATTAATGGCCGAATGGTATGTTCAATCCATTAGAAAAGGATACAAAGGATCTGAAGCAGATATGGAGAAATTCTTGATCAACGTTGGTCGAAGAAAATTCTTGATGCCAATTTATAGAGAGCTTGCAAAATCGGAAGAGGGTGTTGCACTAGCTAAAGAAATTTATAACAAAGCCAGACCAAATTATCATGCGATCAGTACAAACAGTATAGATGAATTATTAGCATACGAGATTTAGTTAGTTTACAGATTGGTTAGTGAAAAAGCGATTCTTTTGGGAGTCGCTTTTTTTTTGACTTGGGGACTTGGGGACTTGGGGACTTGGGGACTTGGGGACTTGGGGACTTGGGGACTAATGAAGTCTTTTCTTTAAACTATTGATTAATCCTTGAATGTTTTTTTGAGCTATATCTAGTTGATGAAATGATTCTTCTATCTGGATGTTGGAGTAGAGCCTTGAAATAAGTATCAGTTGTGTCTCGACCTCATAACTTGATCCTTTGGCTATTTCAAGAAATCGCAAAAACTCTTTTATAGATTTCTTACTCGATCCTTCTGCAATGTTTGATGGAATTGAAACTGCAGATCTTTTGAGTTGACTTGACAGTCCAAATCTTTCCTCAACTGGTAATTCACCAATACTTTGGTAAACAACTGTTGTCAAAGTCATGGATTCTTTCCATGCATTTAACTCTTTGAAATTGTGTTTCATTTGATTGATTTAAGTGGTTAATAAATTTTTGAATATTGATCTAATACAAAAGTCCCAAGGTCACCAAGTCCTTAAGTCCCTCCATCTCTAGGCCCCACAACCCTCATATCTCTAAACAAAACCCTTCGAAATAAAAAGGTCACAATAAGCGAATTCAGGAAAACGCCTGTCATCATGGATAAAAGAGCAATCGTTGCCATGAATATAGGCGAGACAAATCTGTTTGCTTGTTCGGATTGTAGGTCTACAATATCTTCTCTAGAAAGTCCCTTAAGGTTCTCATTCTCGTTTCGATACTTTTCCAAATCCTCATCATCTTTAAGTAACTCAATCACCTCTGCCCTTTGTTGCGCTTTGATTTTTTCCACATAGTCGGGGTCTACCCAAGCATAAAAAGCATAAATCGAAGCAAAAATGACGATCACGTAGACCATTCCAGATTTAATGGCAACCTTGATATCGTCCAAAAAATTAACTTCAACATAGTTTTCAGCTTTTTTCTTTAGAAATAATCCGACGGCCACTGAAGCTAAAAGCAAAAGTATATTCAGCATAAGACCAGGCATCAAGGAGTCCTCGATTCCAGCGAAAAACATAATGCATTTTATCACAAACCAGCCTAATCCAAAAAATAATGGGAATTTTAAGTAAGTATTCATATTTACAAAAATAAAAAAGGTCGTACTATCCGCACGACCTTTAGTTCAATTATTATCTTTTTAACCGTTCATCGAAACAAGAAACTCCTCATTCGATAAAGTGTTTTGCATTCGATCTTTTAAGAACTCCATAGCTTCTATTGGATTCATGTCTGCTAAATGCTTTCTTAAAATCCAAACTCTCTGAAGTACGTCTTTATCCATCAATAGATCTTCACGTCTTGTTCCAGAAGCTAGAATATCAATGGCAGGATAAATTCTTCTATTTGAAATCTTTCTATCCAATTGAAGTTCCATATTACCGGTTCCTTTAAACTCTTCAAAAATAACTTCATCCATTTTCGAACCAGTTTCAGTCAATGCTGTAGCCAGAATCGATAAAGAACCTCCGTTTTCAATTTTTCTTGCAGCTCCAAAGAATCTTTTCGGTTTGTGAAGCGCATTCGCATCCACACCACCAGAAAGTACTTTACCAGATGCTGGAGAAACTGTGTTGTAAGCTCTTGCCAGACGTGTAATTGAATCTAAAAGAATACACACATCATGTCCACACTCTACCATTCTCTTTGCCTTCTCAAGAACAATATTGGATACTTTCACATGTCTGTCAGCTGGCTCATCAAATGTTGAAGAAACCACCTCTGCATTTACCGATCTTGCCATGTCTGTTACCTCTTCAGGTCTTTCATCGATCAGTAAAACAATTAAGTAAGTTTCAGGATGATTCTCTGCAATGGCATTTGCAATTTCCTTTAAAAGGACCGTCTTACCCGTTTTTGGCTGTGCTACAATCATTCCTCTCTGACCTTTTCCAATTGGAGCAAACAAGTCCATGATTCGAGTCGACATCGTTTCATGCTTGTGTCCCGTTAAATTGAATTTTTCATCTGGGAATAATGGAGTCAAATATTCAAAAGGTACTCGATCTCTTACATATCCAGGATCTCTACCATTGATTTTCTCAACTTTGATTAATGGGAAATACTTCTCCCCTTCTTTCGGTGGTCTTACTGCTCCTCTAACTGTATCACCCGTTTTCAATCCAAATAATTTAATTTGAGATTGCGATACATAGACGTCATCTGGAGAAGGTAAATAATTGTAATCCGACGATCTTAGAAATCCGTAACCGTCTTGCATCAAATCAAGAACTCCTTCGGTAATGATGATCCCATCAAAATTGTATCCGTAAAAATCGGCTTGATTCTTCTTTTCGTGATGATTTCCTTTATTTCTTCCGTTTCCGTTATTCTTACCGTTGTTGTTTTGGTTCTTATGCTCCGGATTCTTTGGACGTCTGTCTGGTCTTTCTTTTTGTTCTGACCTAGGACTGTCCTTTTTGTCTTCTGGTTTATCTGCTTTCGCCTTTTCACTCTCGGCGGCTGTAAATAAATCTCCTGATCCTTCAGGCTTCGACTCATTATCGGCTTTTGCCACTGCTCGCTTTCTTGGTCTTCTCTTTGGCTCTTCTCCTCCTTCTGAAGGCGATTCTTTTGATTCCATGGTGGATAACTTTTCAATGATTTCTGCCTTTTTCAAAGACTCACTCTCCGCAATGCCAAGACCTTTAGCAATTTCGCGCAAATCGGAAACCTTAAGCTTCTCTAACTGTGCTTTTGTATACATATTTTATTGATAGACATACTGAGATTGAATAAATATCTTCAGCATTTTCTTTTGATTATTCTTAAAAAGGGTGATTTAAAACTAGTCCTTTTGACCAGTCGTGATGCAATAATACAAAATATATTTAATTCTCCTCGATTTTTTTTCAATATTGATCTACGCTTTTAATAAGGAGCTTTGCCATTTCACTTTGTTTGGTATTTTTGCAGAAAATTATTGATTATGATCCAAAGAATCCAAACCATATACTTAGTTATCTTGATCGCTTGTTTATTCGTAGCCTCATTTACTAGTATTGGAGTTTATACATTTGAAGAAAATAACGCTTCAATATCAGCTATTGTAAGCGGACAAGGCGTGCACTTCGAATTGGTTGTTGACGGTGAACTTCAAGACCTTTCAAAAGAGATTACTGAAATTGAAAATAAAATTGCTGAAGCTGGAGCTGAAGGTAAGTTCGTTGATACGCAAACATTAGAAAGAATGAAAGAAGGAATTCCATTTCCTCTGTATATTCCATTCATGCTTTTAATTTGTTTGAATATCTGGATTATCCTTTCCTACAAGAAATTGAAAAGACAACTTTCTCTAGCACGATTTAATACTTTTCTTTGTCTACTTGTTGCCGCTGGAACCATAATTGGATTTAGCCTTGGAACAACAATAGGAGGACAAATATTGAAAGCAGAAAAGTTTACTGATGATATGACCATTACAACTGGAATGGGACCAGGTTTCTTCGCTGCAGTTGCAACTCTGGCTTTTGCATTGCTTGCTCAGATTTCAATCAAAAGAGACCTTAAACTGATTCAGTCTATCGATCGAATTCGTTAATGAATTATTTATCGATAGAAAATATTTCAAAGTCTTTTGGAGAGAAAATCCTCTTCGAAAACGTCAGTTTTGGCCTGAATAAAGGAGAAAAAGCGGCCTTAGTCGCAAAAAATGGCTTCGGAAAATCAACTCTTCTTTCCATTTTAAAAGATGCCGACCTAGCGGATAGTGGCTCCGTTGTTTTTAGAAATGATATTTCAATTGGTTTTCTGGACCAGGATCAAAATCCGGATGACCAGCATACCATCCTGGAAGAAATTCTTTCTGGAACAGATGAAGAATCTAAAATTCTAAAGGAGTATACCGATTGCATTAATTCTCAAAAAGACATTCGACAAGAAATTCTCGACCTTATGGATGAGAAGAATCTTTGGGATAAAGATGTCCTGATCAATACAATTTGCTCCAAACTTAAATTACCACCCTTAAATTCCAAAATTGAACATCTTTCGGGTGGACAAAAGAAAAGAATTGCTTTAGCGCAAATACTCATTCAAAATCCAGACCTACTTATTCTGGATGAGCCTACAAACCATCTTGATTTGGACATGATCGAATGGTTAGAGGATTATTTGAAAAACAGCAAATCCGCAATTTTGATGGTCACCCACGACCGTTATTTTTTAGAGGTTATTTGCGACTTGATTTTTGAACTAGCGAGAGATCGAATTCACAGATATGAAGGAAATTTCTCATACTATTTGATGAAAAAATCAGAAAGGGAAGAACAACTTCAAGCCAATATCGACAAAGCCAAGAATACATTTCGGAAAGAGCTGGAATGGATTCGAAGACAACCGAAAGCAAGAGGGACGAAGCAGAAAGCAAGAATTGATGCTTTTGCAGAAACAAAAAAAGTTGCCAAACAGAAAATTGTGAAAGATGAACTTTCAATTAATGTGAATATTGAAAGATTGGGAACTAAAATCGTCGAATTTCATCATGTCGGAAAAGACTTTCCAAATAAGAAAATTTTGAATGATTTCAGCTACTTATTTAAAAGAGGTGAGAAAGTTGGAATCGTTGGAAATAACGGAATTGGGAAAACCACTTTTCTCAATATGATTCTTGGTAAAGAAGATCTTTCAAAAGGAAAAATCGTAATTGGAGACACAGTTAAGATTGGCTACTATTCCCAAAAAGGGATGAAAATAAAAGAGGATAAAAAAGTGATTGAGGTCATCAAAGATATAGCCGAATTCATTCCTCTTGAAAAAGGAAAAAAACTATCTGCATTGCAATTTCTGGAGCGGTTTTTATTCCCGAAAGACATGCATTATCAATTTGTCTCAAAGCTCAGCGGAGGCGAAAAGAAAAGGCTTTATCTCATGACAATCCTCATGCAGAATCCAAATTTTTTAATTCTGGATGAGCCTACCAATGATCTCGACATTTTTACCATTTCTGTCCTAGAGAATTATTTAAAAGATTTTCCCGGTTGCGTGATTGTAGTTTCCCATGATCGCTATTTCATGGATAAAATTGTAGACCATATCTTCTATTTCAAAGGTGAAGGTGAAGTAAAAGACATCCATGGGAATTATACGAAATACAGAAGTTTCCTTCTAGAAGAACAAAAGAAAGTCACCAAACCTGCAACTGACCAAAAAGCAAAACCCATTGCTCCAAAAGAAGAGCAGGCCAAAAAGAAATTGAGCTACAAAGAAAAAGTTGAATTTGAAACTTTGGAAAGCGATATCGACAAATTGGAAACAAGAAAAAAAGAGATCTCTGAAATGCTCAGCTCGGGCGACTTAGAATCCGATAAAATCAATGAAATCTCCATCGAACTCTCAAAGGTTGTAGCCGAAATAGAAGAAAAAACGGATCGATGGATCGAACTTTCTGAGTACGCCTAACTTTGTAATCCTATTCTTTACAAGTTACTCAATAGATTTACCACTTTATGTGTAGCTTCTCCCTTTTTAGTAAGTGAGAAATGAATTCATATGATTTTTTAGGAATCCAATAGTAATTTCGCTAAATTAGGATTGCTAAATACAGAAAAAGACTATGAAACCCTCTACAGAGCTCTACAATTTAATTAAGTCCTTAAGCAAATCGGAAAAACGTTTTTTCAAATTAAGTTCATCCCTCCAATCAGGCGAAAAGAACTATTTGAAGATCTTCGATTATATTGAAAAACAGAAGGATTATGATGAGGAAAAACTCAAGCATTATTTCAGAAATGACACCTTTATCAAGCATTTACCTTCAGAAAAGAACCACCTTTACAAATTGATTCTTAAAAGTCTTCGATCTTATTATTCAGAGCAAGACATCAATAGTATCATCAAGCAAGAAATTAAAAACATTGAGATTCTTCACAAGAAAGCACTGTACAAAGAGTGTAAGAAGTTTATCAAAAGAACGAAAAAACTGGCATTGGATTATGAGAAGTTTTATTATTTGTTTGAACTGATTTCCTGGCAGAAAAAATTACTTGAAGAAGAATACGAAAGCGGTAATTTCGATGAAGATTTAGACGCACTTATCGAAGAAGAGTCCATGATTATTGAGAAACTTCGAAACTTAGCTGAATATCAAATTCTGTATTCGAAGATTAACTTTGTGTTCCGTAGTGGCGGATTCATTCAAAATGAAAAAGACGCCAAAACAGTTGATGCCATTGCCGACTATCATTTGATTAAAGGAAAAAATACCGCCTTGTCGGATCGAGCAGCTACGATCTGCTATTATATTAAAGGATTATGTGCGGTCACTTATAGAGAATACCAAGAGTCTTATATCTATTTCAATAAAGTGCGCTCCATCTTAGATCGAAACCCAAAGATTAAAAGCGATGTATCGAAAAGATATTTAATGGCACTCTCTCATCTTTTGAGCTCCTATATCGACAATAAAGAATACCAAAAAGCAGAAGAAACCATCCAAGATATCCGAGGACTTGAGAAAGCTAAAGGTTTCAATAATATGGATGTGAAAGTGAGCATTTTCACTTCAGCCTTTATTGCAGAGCTTACCATGTACAATCGTAAAGGAGAATTCGAAAACACGATTGAAACCATGATTAAACATCAGAAGATGGAAGATGAGCTTCAAGATAAAATCAATAAGGAAAAGCAAATTGTGATCTACTTCCACAAAGCCTACGCTTATTTTGGTATTGGAGAGTTTAAAAAAGCGCTTTCGATTGTCAATATTCTGATTAATGATAATGAACAAAAATTAAGACAAGATATTTACAGTTTTTCACGTGTCTTAAATATTCTGATCCATTTTGAGTTGGAAAACTACGACTTCCTAGAGTACGTTACAAAGTCGACTTCAAGATACTTAGGGAAACAGGATAAAGACTTCACTATCGAATCTGTTTTCGTAAAAATGATTTCCAAAATCATGAAGAAAGGTACAGAAAACAAAACCGAAATTTTAAGATTGCTGAAAGTGGAAATGGATGACCTTTTCAAAACAAAAAAGGAAAGAATCATTTTGGATTATATTGATATTGAATCTTGGGTGGAATCCAAATTAAGTGAAGAAGAATTTTCTGAAACTGTTAGAAGAAAAAATCTTTAAAATTTGAATTCAAAAAGGCAGACATCATTTCTATGATTGCCACACCTTCTGTATTCTTGAATGTAAGATTACTATGGATTTTGATTACATCACCCTCTGTGAACAAGGAAACTTGCATGCGATCAAAACTGTTCAAGACATTATTGAAATTTCCAATGATGGAATTAAACAAAAGAACACCTCCAGTTGAGATCATGGTGCCATCTCCTGACATACTCACATTCTTGAAGAAAGGATTCAATTCAAAATCCATGTAGAAATAACTTCCAGACGCATTTACATCAACCAATTCCACTTCATCCCCATTCATTGGGTAAATGATGAAATAATTCTCAATCCATTTATAGTGATGCTGCCCAAATTGCCCCATTGTAATGATGCCTTTTGAAGTATCAATTTGAATCACATTGGAGTCTACCAGAACCTTCATGTATTGGTTAAAATCTTCTTCTGATTCGGGCTCCAATAAAATCTCAAACTTATCCTCTACATTCAAAGCCACTTTAATCTCTCGATCAGGTAGGTAAATTCCGAATTTATCTTTGGAATCCACCAAAAAGGTTTGTTGAGGAGACTTTACTTTTAAAACCTCATTTACAGAATCCGCCTTTACTCCAGTTTGCATTTCAATCAAGGAGCCCAAGTTATTCATGCTCCATTTTTTGATCTTAGGAAAATCCAGAATTCTTTGCGAAGTTTTCATTCCTAAAGTTCTTAGGATATCCTCAAACTTCATTGTGGACGAAATATGCAAATTCTTACTCCTTAAAATCTTTCCTTTCAAAGGCTCCACTTTGTATTCATCATTTGATAAATACTGAATATCCATGATTGCAGAAGAACTCACCAAATCCACGCTTGCGAATATATCCTGAAGCTTACTTCCTTCAATAAATGCTTGAGTATTTAAATGAATGTTTAAATCGCGATCCCAATTAAATTTCTCTTTTAGATCGTATTTTGTTCTTATGCTCTCCACATTTTTGTGAATGACTTCATCCAAATATTTGGAAGCAATTTCTTTATCTACATTATTCGTAAAGCCAAAAATCCCAACTTCTTGATTGGAAACATGAATCAGGTTTTCATTCTTTTCTTGCAGTGTATTTAAAAATGATTCGAATTCTCTCTTTGAATCCAATTGGAATATGAAATAATAGAAATCTCCACTCCCCCATCGCTCAATCGCAAAAACGAAGTTATTAGCAGGTGAAACTCCCATGGAAGGCACATTTCCTCGGCTTTCACGGTCTGGTAGTGGAATCTTTTCATTAAAATACTCACTATTGTACAACATGTTGTACATGAATGCCGAACCAAAATGTTTGATGTCAAATTCTATCAAAACATCAACTTCATCAGGAATATAATTATGTATCAAAGGCTCATCTCTTCTAAGGAATGCGTTAGAGATCAGATAGACAATGATAAAACACAAGAAAACCGGAATTATCAATAAAAATCTTAGCCTTTTCATTAGGAATACATTAATTTCGCCCTAATTTATAAATTTATCACAAGCTCTTGAAGGCATTATCAAAGTTAATTTTAAAATGGTTGGGATGGACCGTTATGCCGCGTCCTGCAAATTCTAAAAAATGTGTAATGATAATGGCTCCCCACACCAGTAATCTGGATTTTTATATTGGCATGTTAGGTTTCTGGTCATTGGGTATGGAAGCAAAAATGCTAATCAAAAAGGAAGCTTTTAAACCACCTATCGGGTTTTTTCTGAAAAAATTGGGAGGTGTTCCTGTAGACCGACAAAAAAAGACCAACCTGACCGTAAGAATGTCTAGTCTTTTTGCCGAACATGAAGAACTTATTATCCTGTTTACACCAGAAGGGACTAGGAGTTTAAATCCCAATTGGAAAAAAGGATTCTACTATATGGCAAAAGAAGCAAATGTTCCGATTGTATTAGCATTTATGGATTTTAAAAATAAAGTAGCAGGGTTTCTTCCCGAATTCACACCAACTTGGGACGAAGAAAAAGATTTTGAAACCATTAAACGAATGTATCGTGAGGCAAATGTTACGGGAAAGCACCCAGAAATGAGCGATATCAGTGCTTCTTCTTAAAAGTTTGGCTTTTCACATCCCATCCATAAGGACAATGACGACATCCACTTTTGCAACAATGTCCTCTTTTCAATAAATATTTCTCCGTAAACACACGATATCCCTCTGGCGTAAAATAGAAATCGTCCTCCTCGAATTGTTTATTATTGAAATCTTCTGACATGCTTACTAAATTTGTAGCGGATTTGAATTACAAAATTAATGCTTTTAGAATTACCTGAAATAAAAATTGAAAAACTCGATGAACCGCTTTTTGAAAAAAAAGAAATTCAGGTATTCATTCAAAGAGAAGATCTGACTCACCCCATTATTTCAGGGAATAAATGGAGGAAACTTAGATTCAATGTTGAAAAGACTCAGCAACTCAAAAAAAAAGCGATTCTAACTTTTGGAGGCGCCCATTCCAATCACTTACATGCAACGGCTGAAGCCTGTAAATTGGCAAACATAAAAGCTATTGGAATTGTAAGAGGCGAGGAAATTGATAGCAAGACACTTTCGGACTGCAAGAATGCTGGCATGGATTTAATTTTTGTGGATCGACAAGAATATCAGCTAAAGGATACTAAAGAATATTTAAACTGGTTAAATGAAAAATTTGACTACCCCTATATCATTCCTCAAGGTGGAGACAATTATTATGGAACATTGGGATGTATGGAAATTCTGAAAGGCCAAACTCTGAATCCCGATCTTATTTTCGTTGCCTCTGGAACAGGAAACACAGCTTCAGGAATCTTACTAGCTTCAAATGAAAACCAAAAAGTGGTGAGCGTCCCTGCCTTAAAAGGAGAGTTCATGAAAGATGAAATCCGCTCTTCCATTCAAAACTTCCTGCAAAACAAAGAAGTTGCAGAGGAATACCTAGAACGCCTAGTAGTACTCAATGATTATCATTTTGGTGGTTTTGCTAAATACAAACCTGAATTAATCGAGTTCATTTCCAACTTCCACAAAAAACACCAGGTTAAACTAGATCCGATTTATACATCAAAGATGATGTTTGCCCTTTACGACCAAATTGAAAAGAATCAAATCCCAAAAAATACAACTGTTCTTGCCATTCATACAGGAGGACTTCAAGGTATAGAGGGGTTTGAAAAAAGATATAGTCTAAAACTATTTTAACCTATTAAAAAAGGTATTACAGACATATTTTAAGATTTTTTAGCAAGTACTTTCGACTGGTTTTGTAACCAAAAAAACAACACTACCGTACTATCAATTATCCGATTAAAAAACGGATACAACAAACAACAACAAACAGTCAATATCATGAAAAAATTAATCTTTCTTTTAGCAGTCGGGTTGACAAACTTCTCCTTCGGCTTCTATGCTTCAAAAAAGGATTATATTGAAACATGGAAGGAAGAAGCCATCAATCAGATGAATCTTTATCAAATCCCTGCAAGTATTACGCTAGCACAAGCAGTACTTGAGAGTCAGTACGGAAACAGTAAGCTTTCTACTGAAGCGAACAATCACTTTGGAATTAAATGTCACAAATGGACTGGAGAAACCTTCATCCAAGATGACGACCGAAAAAATGAATGTTTTCGAAAGTATTCCAATGCAAAAGAATCTTTTAAGGATCATTCTGAGTTCTTAAAATATCGTAGTCGTTACGCTCAACTATTCGAATTGAAAATGACGGACTATAAAGCTTGGGCAAAAGGATTAAAAAAATGCGGGTATGCGACAAATCCAAAATATGCGCATCTCTTGATTGATATTATTGAAAAGTACCAATTATACAAGTATGATTACCCTTCAAAAGTGGAAAAGGTATCTGTGCATTCAATTGCTAACAATACAGAAAACAAAACAATCAAGGCCTCCACTTTCATTGCTCCAAAACCAAATAAACATGATGTGAAAATAAAACCAAATGGGGTGCATTATGTGGTAGCAAAAAAAGGTGATACATTTTATAAAATTGCCAAAGAATTTGAATTGGGAATGTGGCAATTGTACAAATACAATGACTATGGAAAGCAAAAAGATGTTTTGGTTCCTGGAGACATTGTATATCTACAACCTAAAAAATCAAAACCGGGAAAACATCATGACAAAACAGTTGTATTGAAGGAGAATTCTTCACTTCGAAAATTATCTCAAGAATACGCTGTTAAACTATCGACTTTATTGAAAAAAAATAATCTGGAAATGCCAGATGAAACATTGGCAACAGGGACTAAAATCATCCTCAAGTAAACATGGTTTAATTGATGAGGTTTTAGTTTGTTGTTTGTTTGTTTGAAGAGGCTGCGGTGGTAGCCTCTTTTTTTATGCTCAAAAGTAGGATGGGCAAAATTGTAAGATCCGCCAATACAGCAAAGAATAATGCTATGGTGATGAGCAGTCCTGTATAAAACGTTCCACTAAAATCTGAAAAAATCAACATGAGAAATCCCGAGCATAAAATCAATGAGGTCAAAACAATGGCTTTCCCAGTTGCCAAATAAGTCCTTTTCAAGGCATAAAGCAATGATTTCCCCTTCTTCAATTCCAAGCTGAATTTACTTAAAAAGTGAATGGTATCATCTACACAAATCCCAAAGGCAATGGTGAATATAATTGCTGTTGTTACTTTAAATTCGATACCAAAATACCCCATGATTCCCGCAATAATTACTAATGGAACAATATTGGGTATAATCGAAATCACAACAATTTTAAGCGATCGATACAGGATAGCCATGATCAAAGACACAATGATTACAGCAATGATCAATCCCAAAGTCATGGAATCTGACAAGCTTCGGATGTTTTGATCCAATAAATGGGCCGTCCCCGTAATTTTGACTTCTATCAATTCTGAATCGATATTCTCCTCGATATAGGCGAGTAACTCTTGATTCTTTCCGTCAATAACTTCTGAACCTAAATCACCAATGTTCCCCATGATTCTGGTGGTTCTTTTATCTTTTGAAATCAAGGTTTTTGTCAAATCCAAAGACTTTTTACTAAGGAATTTTCGCTGATAACGAGAAACGGTAGAGTTCTTTTCCGGAAGTTTAAAATACTCCGGATTAGCGGCATGATTAATTCGATTCAAAGTTTTGAAGACGGTCGCCAAAGAATTCACTCGTCCAACTCCATATTCTGTTTTTAAATAAGTCTCCAGTTTATCTATTTCATTCAAAACAGAAATATCGGTTAGACTATCCCCTTTCGAACCAAGTGTGATGGCTAATTCAAAAGGACGAACTCCTCCAAAATTACGATCAAAAAAGGAAGCGTCTTTCTTAACAGGTGAATCCGCCGACAAATCGTCCAGGATAAAGTGGTTTCTGCTAATTTTAGTGATCCCAAAGGAGGCCACCATTAAGATTAGAACGGTTCCAATAACCACTAGAACCCGCTTGCGCATCACGGAAATAAATAAACGCCTGAGATGCTTATCCCAAAAATTATTTTTCTTAAGCTGGGACCTTCCATCTATTCGGGTAGATAAAATCAAGAAAAAAGGAAGCATGCCATAAGTGACCAAAAAAGCTAGTAAAACACCGATCCCAGTATACAAACCAAATTCTGCAACTGGCTCCACTGGAACTAAACTTAAGGAGAAGAAACCTACGGACGTGGTAAATGAAGTAAGAAATGTTGCCAAACCAACCTCACGTACAGATATCTTTAATGCTCTCACAGCCCCTTCCCCACTCCTCTTTTCATCAATATATCTTGACACAAAATGTATGACGTCCGACATCGAAACCACAAACATGATGGTAGGTAAAATAGTCAGCAAAATATTCAAAGGCTCCTGAATCATGCCCATGAAACCGAAAACCCATATCATGGATGACAACACGATTATTAAGGGAAAGAAAATTCCCTGAAAAGATCGAAAGGCGATAAACAGAAAAATGACAACCAAGACGGCCGAAATCAAAAAGAAAATGGCCAGTTCTTTCTTCATTTGATCCACGTAGTAAGCCTGACCAACGGCTCTTCCTGCAAGGTGGTATTCATCAACTTCAACTTCAGCTAATAAGTTGTTTACATGTTTTAATAGTGTATCACACTTCGCTTTACTGAGGAAATTTTCATGTTTAATATAAATATTAACAACTTCGCCGGACTCATCAACAAGAGCTCCAATTAGTTCTTCATTCTGATAGATTTGTGTGGAATCTTTGATCGGATCCTTTTTCTCAAAATCGATGTAGGGAATCTCAAAAATCTCAAAACCAAAGGGAGCCTTGGCGTAGTTTTTCTGATTCGTGATTGAAACAGCATACTGGACGAGCTCTAAACGTTCTATTTTTCTGGTTAAACTGTCGACAAGACTTAAAAATTCATAATCAAAAATCCCTCCTTCATTCCTGAGGGCAATTAGCATGTAATCATTGTCTGAATCAAATTCTTCTCGATAATCTAAGAAGAACTCCGTTTCCTCTGAATCCTGAGGGAAGAACTTTTCGAAATCGTAATCTACTTTTAGACTGAACAATCCGAAGGCAAGACCAATAGTTAGACCTATTGAAACAAAAAAGAAAATCCTAACAATCTTTCGAAACCCTTTTTCGGATAATTCCATTGATCAAAATTACTTAAATCAAACACATGGAAGATAAATTATGTTCAATCTATTCGGAAAATGGCAATTAAATAATGTGATAACCAACCTATTGGAATTCAACTGCGTGTTTGATTCAGTAAAGAATTACTATTTTTACCAAAAAAAGAAACGATTATGAAAAGAAAATTACTATCTCTAATTGCGGTTCTAGCAGGGGTAGGTGTGACATTTGCTCAACCAACATTTAACTCAACAGACGAAGCTGCTGTGGGAACCAACTTGAATTACTATCTAGGTGATACGCTAAATTTTGATTTGAAAGAATCAACAAATGGAGCGAATGCTACTTGGGATTGGTCTACTTGGCCATTAAACACGACAATTAACCAAAGAACGGCAGATGTGCAAGACGCAACTGCTGATCCCGTTTACAGTCCATTAGGAGCGACTCAAAATTTTAATATTCAAGATTATTTAAATCAGTATTCAAACTATGATGCTACTGTGAAGCACTCTCAAGGGTTTAGATATACAACTGCAGGTACTGAGTTGGCAATCATTCAATTTGATTCTGCTCAATACAATATGATGGAATATCCTTTTGATCACACAGATATCATCAACAATACATATACTGGAAGTACAACAATCGATTTTAACTCGACGCCTTTTAATGCGAATAGTACGAATGGAGTTGGGTTCATCGAGTATGATGGATATGGAACTTTGATGCTTTATGACACAACGTTTACAAATGTTGCTAGAATCCACCAAAGAGATTCTGTTCATGCTTCTTTCGGATTTCCAATTAATGATGTGGATTTTGTAGTTGACAAATATGAGTTTTATGATTTAGCGAACTTGAATATTCCTATTTTCATCTGCTCAAGAGTTAAAGTTTATACTACAGGTATGTTACCTTCTTTTGATCCAGTTGTAAGTGTGTATAGCGCGGTTCCTTTTGCTCCTGCTAACTTGTCAATTGAAGAAAATGATATTAACAATGCGATTTCTGTTTTCCCAAATCCAGCAACGAATAACCTAACAGTTCAGTTTGACGCTTCAAATTCTTCAGATGATGAAATTAGATTAGTTGATCTTTCTGGTAAGACTGTTAAAGTTATCGCTAACGGATTTTCAAATGGAATCAACACATTGAATGTGGATGTATCCAACATGACAAAAGGAATTTATTTATTAGAGTTTACAATGGATTCAAAAGCTGTTTCCAAAAAAGTTGTGATTCAATAAGCCTAAAATTTTGATGTAAGTTTTTTATTTATTTAATTTGCATCACTTGTTGCTTTAAGATTAATAGAAGATTTACCCTGACAGGCTCGCCTCGTCAGGGTTTCTTTTTTTAGAACTGTAACCTAATCTTATTTTCTTTATTATTTTTAGCGGAAATACTAATTCCATCAATGAAAATTACATTCTACATAGCTTGTATTTGGCTATTCCTCATCAACTCGAGTCAGGTATTTAGTCAAAAAGAAATCGTATTCGATGGCGAAAGAAAAGCCTTTATCTACCACGTTATTTGGAAAAATGAACGACTCGAAGATAATTTCGGGAAGTATTTCGAATATATCGGAACACCCTACCTCAAAAGAGATGGAGAAAAACCAAAAAGAGATTCTGTTGAATGGGCCATCAAAAACAACCCAGATAATCTTTTGATTCGAAAAAACGAATTAGCTGCCGTAAGTAAGGGAATGTTGATGGAACTCTGCAACAAATTAGCTTTGCACGACATTAACCTAACAATCAAACACCGAAATTCAGAAGAACCTCAGCATCAAAAATTCATTGAAGAATATGAAACTTTAGTGGAAATCTTATCCAATAAACTTCCGCCCTATGCGATGAAAGATAAAGATGGTAAAAAAGTGCCTTTACTTAAGATGGAGAAGATTCTTGCACCAACCTATTCAACAAAATCAAAAATTAATGTATCAAGCTCAGGTGGTGCATTTGACCCAACTGAAACCAAAGCAATTGTTAAAGCAGTCAACCAATCCATAAAACTATGGGTCGAAAATCGAGCTCTCCAATACTTCAGAGTATTTGGTGGACGAGCCAACTTATTCGATAACCAGTTAATGTCTGCTGGAGATGGTAGTGGATTTGCAGGAGCAGGTAAAGAACATAAGCAAGATAAATGGTACAAAGGCCTTACACATGCAATTGGATTTTTCTATTACCTGACCGACATCATTCTGGATGGGAAATCAAAAAAACAAAAGGTGAAGGCCATGCATGTGCCAATCGTCAATTACAAGACTTACGGATCCGATACCATTACCAATATTCATTTTGATGTTTGGGGGAAAAGTCAAGAAAGACAAACTACGGTGGTAATTCAGAAAGGTATTAACTCCTATATTTTATACGGCAAAGATGAAACCAACCTTTTGAGCCCCGACTCTGCCTATGGCAAAGAAGGAGTAACAACTTATCAAATGCTTATTGATGAATTAAAAGATGTTCACATTGCCCACTACGAAGAGATGATCTACGGGAAAAGAGGGTACGATTATCAAATTGAATTCCACAAGAAAGAGCGAGACATCTGTCTGGAAAAGATCAAGGTCACCGAATACAAGCTTAATAAAATCCGCTATACTCCCGGTTCTGGAAATGTCATCAACTATAAACCGAAAGACCCGAAAAATCATCAACCCAATGCAAATGAATCGGTGAAAAAGAAAAAAAGAACGACCCAGGACTGGTTAATGTATTGGTATGAAAAATGGGAATTCCATAAAGAGATGATTGTCAAACTACAGAAGGAAAAAGAAATCGCTCTTGAAATTCTAGCTACGCTGAAAGACAAACTCAGTGAAATGGAGCAAAATTTAGGATACCGTGTTCTAGAATATGAGGAGAAAGACGGCATTTACATGTTCGAGGACTCAACTATTTTCAATTATGAAACCCAAGATTTTAAATTTTTAGGTACACAATACCCAGAAGAATTCAATATTCGTGTCCTTTCCTTTGATGAAAAAGTATTAAGCACAAAAGCAGACGAAGTGCAGATTCATTGGTCGCTAACGGATGAGGATGAAGATGAGAGTTTGGTCTACAACAGGAAATTCATAAATGACTTCAAACTAAATGAAGGCTATAATTTCACTAAAGTTTTAGACGAAAACGATTCCATTCGAATAAAAGAACTCATCAATTTCATTGTGGAGAATCCAAAAAAGATCAAGATGAATCTATCTGGAAACGGAAAAGGAAGAATTTTATCCAATGGTAAATACACCAAAGACTTACAACCGGAATACTTTAAGGAATATCCGCAAGATTCCAGTCAATACTCAAATCAAAACGCAACAACATTCAAAATTCGAATGAATCAAAATCTTATTTTCGATATTGCGGGTTATACCGATGGTAGAATCATTCATATTCGGCCAGAAGACGCGGAAGGAATTAAATTGACTAGTCCTGGAAATAACGTTCATCCAAATGAATTCCTTTCTGGAAGACGCGTACAAAATTTTGCTTACAATTTCCTTCACGACATAAATAAAATAGGAAAGAAGTTCTTCCCAAATGGAGAGGCCGAAGAAGCTTATAAAATATTGGAAAAAGCTTTCAAAAAGTTTAAGATTCAAATCGGATCAAAGACGATGAAGCTCTATATGAAAAAGGTTAAAGCCAGATTGTAATTAATCTTTCAATAAGCCTCTTTCAAAATTCACTAAAAAAACTTTGGATTTAGCACGGGTAACGGCTGTATACAACCATCTTAAATATTCCTTATTCTTAGCATCTGGATGTAAAAAACCTTGATCGATATACACATGCTCCCATTGCCCACCTTGAGATTTGTGACAAGTAACAGCATAAGCATACTTTACCTGAATTGCAGTAAAATAAGGATCTTCCATAATCTTTTTAAAGCGAGTATTCTTATTTTTTTCATCCAAATAGTCCTTTTCCACCTCAAAAAATAAGCGTTTTTGGTCTTCCCTACTAAGATTTGGACTCTCAGATTGCAGAGTATCCACTAGTAATTTGACCTCAATTTCGTCCATATTAGGATAGTCCACTAATTGCACAAGGGCGTCAACAAAGTGAAAACCATACATTTCTCTTCTTCCCATGATTTTGTTCACTTGCATCATCTCACCATTGGCGATGAAACCAGGTTCAGAATTCTCTGGTAACCAAGAATAATTGTTCTTAACGGCCATCAAAATATCGCCAGCAGCAATTTCTTCTTCATGAAAAAACACCCTCGAACGAATATGATTGTTGTATTGATTTGCCCGTTTATTTGACCTCGTAATTACTAAAGTTTCTTCTACACCAACATTTCGGTGACTATCTTCTAAAGCATCTTGTAATTCTTGCCCATTTAGATCAATAAAATCATCCGGATTAATTTCCATGATTAAATCTTCAAAATGCTGAATATTTCGAATGTGTGTTGCATTCATTAATACTCCAGAGTCCTTTGCTTGTCTTGAAACTTCAGTCAATTTATGCTGAAAAACCTCCACATTATAAAGCGTGTTTTCCAAGTATTCTTTATTTAGAGCTGGACTAAAATCCGCACCTACAGGAGGAAGCTGTCCTTCATCTCCAACTAAAATCAACTTATTATTTGTCCCACTAAAAACATACTCAACAAGATCCTCCAGTAAATTTCGATTCGACCAAGGATTCGAACCCGAAGGCATTGAATAATCAGCAATCATGGAAGCTTCATCTACAATGAAAATTGTATGGTTCTTATTATTAAAGGCCAATTCGAAACTAACTGCCCCGTTTTTCAATACTTTTCTTTGATAAATAACACGATGAATGGTACTCGCCTTCTTTCTCGAATAATTTCCGATCACCTTTGCCGCTCTTCCTGTTGGAGCCAAAATCTCTGTTCGAAACCCCTGTTTACCAACCACTTTGATACAAGCACTAATCAAAGAGGTCTTTCCAGTACCGGCATAACCCGATAAAATGAGTAAGTCTTTTTTGTACTTTCTCTTAATTAGATCATTCAGTTTATTTAAAAATTCGGATTGACCTGAATTTGGCTCATAGTCTAGTTTCTCCTTGATATTTAGAATAAAATCACTCATCCGAATTATGCAAAAATAGAGGATTATGCATCTCCTTTATTGAGGTGTAGAAAAAATATATTGATTGAAATCGAATTTTATTCAAAAAATTGTAGTTTTGCCTTGAACGTACTTAAACAAAAACAAGACAAATGAATAATATTTTGCGTGTTATCGGGATTTACTTCTTACCAGCTGTATTCTTGGTTTTAGGAATTTGGAGAATCTGGGTTGGATTGAAAACCGAAGTGGTTATGGATTCGGCCGGAAACGAATATTTAATCGAGCAGAATTTCTACGCTATTTTAGCAGGAATTCTTTGTTTCGTTATTAGTGCGATCATCTTCTTATTTACTACTGGTAAATTAAACAGAAAAATGATTATTGCTATTGGTGCTGTTTCTGTTCCGATTGCAATTATCGTTATCGTTTTGAACTTCCTTTCAATTAAAAACGAAGTGGAAGCAATTGCATTTAAGAAAAAAGTTAGAGGAGAAATGATTTTGAGAATTCTTGATTTAAAAGAAGCTCAAATGGCCTATAAAACTGTTCACGGAGATTTTTGTGATGATATTGACGAGCTTGTTAAGTTTGTTAAAACTGGAAAAGTGCCGATGCCTGTTTCTGCAGGAAATGTACCTCCAAGAAAAATCACACCTCTTGAAAATGATTCACTTTATCCAGGGCAAAACAGAGTAATTGATAACAATATGTCTGAAATTGAGGCTTGGAGATTATCGAACATGGCGAAATCACTTAGTTCAGAGCAATTGGCAGAGATTAATGCGAATGAGCCTTCTGACAGACAATCATTTTCTGACTTGTTAGAATTCAAAAGAGATACGGTATACATTTCTGTGATTGAAAAATACTTCTCTGGAAATAAGTATGCAGAAAGAAGAAATACAGTTGAAAGAACTATGGAATTCACATCAGAATTTCCATTCCACCCGGATTCATTAGCAGTGATTCCTCATAGTGGTGAATCAAAACCAAAGTTTGGACTTGCGAAAAGTTCGATTGTAAAGTCTACTGGTCCAGCTCCAACTCTTTTGATTTGGGCAGTACACCCAATGGATTCTTTGGAAATGGATTCAGTTTATTTGGGTAACCTGGACAAAGTAGATTTCAACGGAAGCTGGCAATAATCTAATGATTAATAGTTCGAACGCGCATCAACATCAACTCAGCATTGAGCTGTCTGATGCTAAAATTCGATTTGCCATTCTTAAAGAAAAGTCTCTACTAAAAGAGTTTTCAGAAAATCTTGCGGAAAAATCAAGAGAAGAAGTAGAGAAGATTATCAAAAATCATAGTGACCTACAATATGATTTTGGTGATGTGACCCTTTCTTATTCCGAACAAAAAAGCACCCTGGTTCCTGTTCAAATGATTTCGGAATCTCAACCAGAAAAACTCTTTAAGTTTTGTTATGGTGATACTTCGGAGAACATTGACTACAACAGAATTCCGGAACTAGGAATTGCAAATATCTTTCAAATCCCGCTTTGGGTGAAGTCGGCTTTTGTAATTAATTTTCCTGTAATCAATATCTACCATACCAATACGGTTTTCTTAAAAGGAATCTTTAATGAAACGGTCTTCAAACCAAAAGCACATGTTTTGGTCTATGAAGATTATTTTAATCTTATAATTGTCCATAAAACACATTTGTTGCTTTCGAATAGCTATGTGTACAAATCTACTGATGACGTGGCTTATCATTTATTATTTGCTCTCGAGCAGAAAGAAGTTCCGCTAAAAGATGTAGAAGTCAATCTTTATGGAGATCAAATAAGCTCGGAACTCTTATCAAAACTGAAAAGGGATTTGAAGAATACAAAAGACCATTCCACGAAACATCAAAATTTCATCCTTCAAAGTCAAGCATTGTGCGTATAATCAGCGGGAAACTAAAAGGAAAACGTATCGCTTTTCCTAAAAATTTTCATTCTCGTCCAACTACCGATCGAGCCAGAGAAGCTTTGTTTAGTATCATTGATTCCCAATATGAATTTCAAGGACTACATGTTTTAGATCTTTTTTTTGGAACTGGAAGCATCAGCGTAGAATTTATTTCCAGAGGGGCTGAAAGAGTTGTATCAGTGGATCAAAACTTCCACTCCATAAAGTTTCTCAATAAGTTTATTGAAAAGGAAAATATCGAAAATATTAAAACCATTAAATCAGACTATAAAAGTTTTATCAAACTCAATTCGGAGAAATTTGACATCATCTTTGCCGACCCTCCATTCGAAATGGCAGGTGTAGATGAAATCCCTGATTTAATATTTGCAGCCGATTGTCTAACAAATATTGGCACTTTGATTGTAGAACATTCTGATAGAATAGACTTCTCCTCTCATCCTAAATTTGTAGATTTAAGAAAATATGGAGGAGTGAATTTTTCATTCTTTGAATAAATCTGAATACTATGTCTAAAATTGTCGTTTTTCCAGGTTCCTTTGATCCATTCACAAAAGGACACGAAGAAATCGTAAATCGAGGTCTTGAGATCTTTGACAAAGTGATTATTGCAATTGGTGAAAATTCTCAGAAGAACTATCTTTTTAGCAGAGAAAGTAGAATCAATCATATTGAATCTATTTTCGATGGTCAGGATAATATTGAGATCAAACCCTTTACTGGTCTCACAGTGGATTTCGTTAAAAAAGAAAAAGCCAATCTTATTTTAAGAGGTTTAAGGAATTCATCTGACTTCAATTTTGAAAGAACGATTGCCCAAATGAATCATGCAATACAAGACATAGAATCCATCTTTTTGATGACAACTCCAGAACTATCTGCAATCAATTCTTCCGTAATCCGAGACATTAAAAAAAATGGGGGTGATATTTCGCAATTTGTAACAAACGATCATTTGTTGGCTTATAATGAATAAAGATTTAATGACAAGGAATTTCTTAACACTTCTATTTTTCCTCTTCTCAATCTGTAGTATTGGGCAGACTTCCATTGTAGGTTTTGCACCAGAATTCATCGGGAAAGAAGCCAATGTATACATCATTGAAGATTACATCACTTATAAACGAAAAAAAGTAGGTAATGCTATTGTAGAAGCTAAAGACAGTTCCTTTCACATTAGCTTCGATTTAAAAGAAATTAATAAGGCGGTTGTCGAAATTGAGAATATAATTGGATATCTCTATGTGGATGTCGATAAGAAATATGAAGTTATTTTTCAACCTAAATCAAAAGAAGCTAAAAGATTGACGGAAAACGAGATTGTACTCTCTTTTCTGAACCTTTCTGAGTCAGATATCAATTATAAAATTCTGGCTTTTGATATGTGGGTGGATGACTTTCTATTCAAACATTATTACAAATCCAATATCAATACTAATAATGTAAAAAGTGACTCCCTTAAAGACAAGTCTTCTAAATCTGCTTTTTATGCGGAATTAGACACTTTCAAAATGTATGTTGATGAGTATTACAAAAACGAATCAGATGTCTTTTTTCTGAATTACATCAAGTTTTCGGTTGCCCAATTGGATAATATTCATCATTCAAAAATGTCTAATAATGAAGGAATCAAAAGATTTGAAACCTATTTGAAAGATGTTCCGGTATATTACAATAATGAAAAGTACATGAACTATTTTAAGTTCTTCTTTTCTAAATATTTCTCGACACTTCCAAGCATGTATCAAGCTCAAATCGATACTGCTATTGCTCATGCTAGTCCAAGAGAATTATGGAAAGCACTTTCATTTGATTATCGCTTGAGAAATCCTCAGCACAAGGAATTACTAATGATACTGGCTTTAGGTGAATCTCATTTTTCATTGGCTTATGATTATGGAGATGCCGCAATTATTATGTTAGATTCTTTGACAGAAATTGCGAGAGTGCCAGAAAATAAGATTATCGCTCAAAATATTTTAAATGAAATCACAAGTCTTTTACCGGGTTATCCTGCACCAGTAATCGCTTTAAAAGGTGATGACGGCAAACCAAAAACCTGGTACAATTATGAAGGCATCCACATTTATGTATCCTTTTTTGAAACTTGGTGTACCGAGTGCGTCAAGGAAATGAGAATCATTAAAGCCATGAATGAACGTTATGAAGGTGCGGTTAAATTTGTTTCTATTTGTACGGACTCAGATCCTGAGAAATACGCCAAATTTAGAAAAGACCACCCCGATTTCAATTGGGACTTCTATCATGTCGCTGGAAATAAAAATGAGGTCATGAATAAATTTAAAGTAAAAGACCTACCAGCTTATTTTTTAATTGATCAAGATGGTTTTATTGTTCAAGCTCCAGCTCAATCCCCTATTCCTGATGGAGAAGGTGAAACTGTTGAAGAAACCTTTGAAGAAATTGTAAAAGCCTTGAGGTATAGAAATGAGTAATCCCGATCCAGTTGTATTAGGTTCTGGAAATTTTTCAACCACTTTTCTCAAGGTTGAAAATGATCAAAAATTTGTTCTAAAAAAACTCAAACCCAAACATCGAGACAACCCAAAAGTTATTCGCTTATTTGAGAACGAAGAACTGTTTATTTTTGATCATCCCGGATTGCCAAATGAAATTCGATATTTTGAAGACTATGGCGACCATTTTCTGGTAAAACCTTTTGTTGATGGCCATTCTCTTGAGGATTTGAAAAAGAAGTTGACTGCACCTCAATTAAGAACTATACTCCTCGAATTAATCGACTTACTACTTTTTCTTGAGAAAGAAGAAATTGTGCATTGCGATCTCAAACCCTCCAATATCCTAATTGATGATGATGGTAAGGTTAATTTACTCGATTTTGGTTTGGCCCAAAGAATTGGAGATCCAAAAATTAATTTCACACTGTTTTCATTGGGATTTTCAGCTCCAGAGCTAATTTTAAATCGGAGACAAATTATCGATCAACGCACCGATATTTTTTCTTTTGGCATGCTCATGTACTATCTAATCGAAGGCAAACTTCCATACACGGACTCGAATCCGAGTCATTTTACCAACCTTCAAATCACCTACCCCATCCCAAAAGGAAGTAAAATCCAAAAAGATATATGGCCTATTATCAGCAAATGTTTGGCTAAATATCAATTTGAATTCCCACCAAATCGATACAAAGATTTAGAGCTAGATAAACGCCTGTGGGATGGTATGAATCAGAGATATAACAATTTCTCGGAACTAAAAGAAGATCTTCAAAAATTAGAAGAAAAAGCATTCAAATCTAAACGATTTAGATTTTAGATTGTTAATCCTTAAGTTTGTTGGAACAAATACCAAACATTCAAACTTAAATGATGAGCAAATTTATTCTTTGTTTTCTACTACTTACGTCAACACATTTGCTGGCAAATAAACCGCCCTCAGAGATCTATCAGAACCTTTTAAAATTGAAATCTCTTAAGCGTGTTCTTTATATTGCCGCACATCCTGATGATGAAAACACAAGGGCCCTTGCCTACTTTTCTTTAGGGGAAAATGCGCAAACTGCCTACTTATCACTTACAAGAGGTGATGGTGGTCAAAACCTTATTGGGGGCGAATTAAGTGAAGACTTAGGTGTACTCAGAACTCAAGAACTTCTCGCCGCACGTCGACATGATAAAGCCAATCAGTTCTTCTCAAGAGCCGTTGATTTTGGCTATTCAAAAAATGCTGAAGAGACCTTTGAAAAATGGGGCAAAGAAAATGTTCTTTCGGATGTCGTACTTGTGATTCGAAAATTTAAACCAGATGTAATTATCACGCGATTTCCTCCAGACAAAAGAGGTGGTCATGGTCATCATACTGCATCAGCAATAGTAGCAATCGAAGCTTTTGAAAAAGCAGCCGACCCTGATTTCAGACCTGATCAAGTTGAGGAATTTGGTACATGGAAAGCAAATGCTGTTTATTGGAACTCGTCTACTTGGTGGGACAAAGAGCTTGCGGAAAAAGCAAAAGACAACTCCAAATACATTGTCAAAGATATTGGTGGATACAATCCTTACCTTGGAATGTCCTATAATGAAATTGGAACCATTGCTCGTTCCCAGCATAAATGTCAAGGCTTTGGTGCCGTTATTGAAAGAGGTAGTCGAGTGGAGTATTTCGAGCATTTGGCAGGAGAAGAATTAAAAGATTTCTTTGAAAATCAAAATAATGATTGGTCCATCTTAATTGACAAGAATTTCAGTAAAAAACTAAATGAACTTATTGAGAATTTCAATTTTGTTTCTCCTGAAAAAAACATTGTCAAACTAGGCGAAATTCGAAAGGAAATTTTGAAAATCAATGACGAAGAAATTCAAAAAGAGAAATTGGAATTGATTCATCAAATCATATTGGACTGTGCCGGCTTGTACTCAGATTTTAAAACCTCTGATTTTGCAATTTCTTTAGATGATTCTGCAGGTGTTGAATTGACCTTACTCAACCGATCCGGAGTTGAGATCTCCTTAACGGGTGTTTCAAATCCATCGGATAGAATTACAAAGGTATTTTCTGATAAACTGCAGCCAAATGTGCCTATGATTCAGAAATTCACGATCAATTCAAACAACACGATTTCAAATCCATTTTGGTTAAATGATCCCTTTACAACTCTATATCATGTAGAAAAAAAATACCTCGGAGCAGCTGAAAATGAAGCAAGTTTTGCTTTTCAAGTCAACCTAAATATTGAAGGAATCCCAGTACATTTTAAAGTTCCCCTCGAACAAATAACCAGAGATCCCGCTTATGGAGAAAGGAGACGACCTGTTATTTCAACACCTTCGCTTACCGCAAGTTTTGATCAGAAACTGACTTTGATCAAACCTGGGGAAACCAAAAAAGTAAAAATCAATTTTCACTCCTTTGCGGATTCGCTTAAGCAAACTGTCAAAATACTAGCACCAAAAGGCTGGAAAATTGAACCGAGAGAAATTCAGATATCTTCCAAAAGAAAACATGAGGAGATCTTTAAAGAACTTACGATAACGGCTAATGAAACAAGTGAAAGAGGTTATTTAATTCTTGCCAATGGTGATCAGCAATTAAAATCGTATACCGAAATTTCTTACGATCACATTCCAACTCAAGTTATTTTCAAGCCAAGTCAAATAGAGTTGATAAAATTGGACGCTAAAATCAACAAGAGAAAAATTGCGTATATCAAGGGAGTGAAAGATGCCGTACCAGATGGTATTCGCGAATTGGGCTTCGAAATCGATGAATTTGAAGTTGAAGATTTGGCGGAATTAGATCTGGCACCTTATGGCACGGTAGTTTTAGGTATTCGAATATATAATGTCAAAAATGAATTGAAAAATTTCGACCAAAAACTATTCGACTATGTTGCAAAAGGGGGCCGTGTAATTATGCAATACAACACCGCGTCAAGATGGGCTCGAGCTCAGGAATATGGACCAAAACCTTTCAAAATTGGTCGTAAAAGAGTCACTGAGGAAGATGCCAAAGTAACTTTCCTGATAAAAGAACATCCGGTTTTAAATCAGCCCAATAAAATTACAGAAAAAGATTTCGACAATTGGGTACAAGAAAGAGGCTTATATTTTGCTGATTCTTGGGATGATGACTATAAATCCATTTTTGCATGGAATGATAAAGGTGAAGAACCAACGAAAGGCGCTCTCATCATTTTAAATCACGGTAAAGGTCAATTTATTTACACGGGAATATCTTTCTTTAGAGAATTGCCAAATGGAGTTGAAGGGGCTTTTAAGTTATTTGCTAATCTCTTGAGCTATGAGTAAGAAAGAAGACATTTTAGATCACAAAGAACCTGAAAATCAAAAAGACGGGACCAATTGGAGTTATTGGTATATTGGTTTATTGGGCTTCCTTTTACTTCAAATCGCTATTTATTCATGGATCACATTAAGCTATAAATAATGAGCGTATTTGATTGGCTGGTATTAGGAATAACCTTAGCACTCATTGTTGGCTATGGTAGCTGGAAGACAAGGAAAAACAGAAATCTTGAAGGTTATTTAAAAGGCAATAATTCTGAAAATTGGGCTACCATTGGTCTTTCGATCATGGCCACTCAAGCCAGTGCAATTACTTTTCTTTCCACTCCTGGTCAAGCCTATGAGCATGGCATGGGATTCGTCCAGTTTTATTTCGGACTTCCACTAGCCATGGTTTTGATATCCGTTTTCTTTTTACCAATTTACTACAGATTAAAAGTTTATACCGCATATGAGTATCTTGAAAGTCGTTTTGATGTTAAAGTACGAGCTTTTACAGCACTTTTATTTCTGATTTCAAGAGGATTGGCCGCCGGTATTACTATTTATGCTCCTGCGATTATCCTTTCTACTCTTTTAGGTTGGCATCTTCAATTAACCTGTATATTGATTGGAGGCTTAGTAATTGTCTATACCGTTTCAGGGGGAAGTCGAGCTGTTTCATTAACTCAGAAATGGCAAATGGCCATCATCATGGGTGGAATGGTAGCAGCGTTTTTCTTTGTACTCGGAGAACTTCCGGAGAATTTTAGTATGATGGATGGTGTCAACCTAGCAGGTGCAATGGGTAAAATGAATATTATTGACACCTCAACGGAATTAGATAATAGATATACGCTTTTGTCTGGACTTGTAGGTGGCTTGTTTTTATTCCTCTCCTACTTTGGTACAGATCAATCGCAAGTTCAGAGATATTTGGGAGGAAAAAGTCTAAAAGAATCCAGACTCGGATTAATGTTTAATGGTCTAGTGAAAATCCCCATGCAATTCTTCATTCTTTTCATCGGGATTATGGTTTTTGTCACCTACCAATTTAACACACCTCCAATTATCTTCAATAAATCTGCAACCACAATAGATACGGAACAAAATCAAGAATTGGTGGAGATTGAAAAAAAATACAAAGAGGTGAGATCCTACAAATCGATCGCAATTGCAGGTTGGAAAGAAGGAGAGCCCATGGCAACTTCTATGCTGCATCATCTCCACCACCAAGAGAAGGAATTGAGAAAAGAATACAAAGAAAAACTAATCGAATTGGATCCGAATTATCAAGAAAAAGATTCGGATTATATTTTTCTAACTTTCGTTCTTACTTATCTACCACATGGATTAATTGGATTACTCCTAGCAGTTATATTTTCGGCCGCCATGTCCTCAACCGCAGGAGAATTAAACGCGCTTGCCAGTACCACAACCGTCGATTTTTACAAAAGGTATTTTTCGAAATCAGATGATGAAAGAAAAGATCTTATTACGAGCAAAATATTAACCATCATTTGGGGTTTACTTGCCATTGGCGTTGCCTTAATCGCGGGTCTCTTTGAAAATTTGATCCAATTGGTAAATATTCTAGGCTCTTTATTTTATGGAACAATTCTAGGTGTTTTCCTCGTTGCTTTCTTCTTTAAAGCTGTAAAAGGAAATGCGGCTTTGGTAGGTGGTATTGTTTCTCAAGTATTCATTCTAGTTGTCCATTTTTTCAAAGAAGAAGAATGGATGCCACAAATCGAATTTTTATACTACAATTTAATTGGTAGTATTATTGTAATTTTAATCGCTCTAATTACTCAGTTAATTCTTAATAATTCAAATAAATTAAAAACTTAAAAAAATGAAAAAAGTACTTTTCGCTCTAGCTTTTGGAGCATTTCTATCAACTTCTATCGCACAGGAACTTCCTGTCCCAAGTCCATCATGTAAGTTGGAACAAAGAGTTGGTTTAACAGACGTCACTCTTGAATATTCTAGACCAGGAGTAAAAGGAAGAACCATTTTCGGTGACCTTGTGCCTTATGATAAAGTTTGGAGATTCGGAGCAAATAAGAACACGATGATCACTATTTCAACTGATATCATGATCCAAGGTAAAACTTTGAAGAAAGGGACCTATTCCATTTTTGCAACACCGTCAAAGAAAGAATGGACAATTGCTTTTAATACCGATACAGAGCAATGGGGAGCTGGAAACTACACAAGTGAAAAGGACGCTCTTTCTATTAAAGTCCCTGCAAAAGAACATGCAAAGCACGAATCATTCACTATCGAAATCAATGATGTTTCTGCTAATGGAGCTATAATTTCAATGATTTGGGATGAAGTTCAAGTGAATATTCCTTTTAAAGTAGAAACGGATAAATATGCTTTAGCAAATATTGAAGCAGCTATCAAAGAAGGAAAAGATTTAGATAAAGTGTATTACCAAGCGGCACGTTATTTTCACGGTAAAAAAGACGCCAAAACGGCTTTGGATTATATTGCTAAGTCACTTAAAGAGAAAGAAGGATTTAGAGCTTTATACTTAAGAGCACAAATTCATCTAGATGCAGGTAAGAACAAAGAAGCAATCGATGATGGTGAAAAAGCTATGAAACTGGCATTGGATGCCAAACAAGAAGGATGGGCAAGTTACATCAAAGAAAATCTAGCCAAATGGCGCGATAAAAAATAATAACGAAATGCGGTCTTAGGGCCGCATTTTATTTTAGATCCGAAGACCGAACATACAGACATCATCTAGTTGCTCAAGATCTCCTTTCCATTTTTCGAAATTATCAGCTAATAAATCCCCCTGCTTGCCAAGCTCATAATTACTGAATTTCGCAACCCAAGACTTTAAGTTTTTTGTCTTTAATTTTTTTCCGGCTTTTTTTGATCCCTCCATATTATTGCCCCCGAACTGATCTGCAATTCCATCAGAATAAAAGTAAAGTAGATCGCCTTTTTCAAGATCTACTTTCACGGTCTCGAAGGCTACAGAATTTGTATGGTTTCCTATAGGCTGCTTCTGCGATTTTAACTCAATCAATCTTTTCTCATACACTTCAAAATCTTCTTCCCGAATTCTTTCACTTTCTAGTGAATCTGAAGCATTCTTTTTATCTCTAACAATCCAGAGGTTATTATTGGCACCAGACCATTGCATCTCATTTGTTTGCATATTGATACGAGCCAAACTAATATCCATTCCATCTCGAATACCTTCATTCGAACTGAATTTTTCAATAACCAACTCCCTAGTTCGGTCCAATATGGCTCCGGGATCAAGAATACCTTCTTCGATAATCGCCTTCGTTAGGGCATTACTGCAAACAACTGAAACAAGAGCTCCAGGCACTCCATGCCCTGTACAATCAGCTACGGCAACAAATGAATATTCCTTGACTTTTTCCATCCAATAAAAGTCACCTGCCACTATATCCTTAGGCTGATAGAAAAGGAAATAATCCTGAAATAATTTTTCAATTTTCTCATCAGAAGGTAAAATAGCCGATTGCAGTTTTTTGGCATAATTTATCGAATCCAATATCTCCTGATTTTTAGCCTCTACTATCTCTTTCTGAAGTTCCGCCTCAGCACGCTTCGATTCTACAATTGCTTGTTGATCCTCAATGATTTTCTTTTGATTCGAAATAACTTTCAGCCTAGAATAAATATATCCTCCAACCAAAGCCAACAATATTAATCCTCCCCAAAGAAATAATTGTTTCTGTTTTTCTTTCTGGGTTTTCTCTTTCTCTACTTCTAATGCGAGGTCAGCTATTTTATCTTTCTCTATCTGCTCTAAACTATCGGCCATGACTTTTCGATCGTACTTGTATTGAAAAGACTGTTGCAAAACTTGTTTTTTATCTTCCTCACTTCTGAGACTATCTTTCATATCCAAATAAAGTTCGTGCATTTTTAATGCCTCTCCAGCGTTTCCGAGTTTTTTATGGATCTTATATAAATGTTCGGAGATCGACTTTAATTGGGTAACATCGCCAACCTCAATAGCCAATTGGTAAGATTCTTTTGCCTTTTTAAGCGCTTTGGTCATATTCCCTTTTTGAAAATCGATCTCAGATAAGCTATTCAACACCATACTCACACCTTTTTTCTCCCCAAGATTCTGATAATGCTGCAAACACATTCGATAGTACTTTTCAGCACTCTCCAAATTCCCCATGGTTAAATAGACTGAAGCAATATTAAGATTTGTGGTCATCTCGCCATGGGTATTTTTTATGCTTCTGTCCATTCGAATTCCTTTAAAAAAATAGAACAAGGCAGAATCTAATTGCCCCATGGACTCCTTAAGTAAACCAATATTTCCAATAAGGTAGGCTTCCATCATTTTATTATTCTCTTCTCTTGAAATCATTAAGGCTTCTCGATAGGTTTGATCTGCTTTATCGTATTCCTTTTGATAGATATAGACACCCCCTATATAATTCATAGCATTGAGAGCTCCATTCATGTTTCCCATTTTCTCGAAGACTTTTTTACAATAAATGAAGTTTTTAAGCGCAGGACCGTACTCCGCTTGTCCCATGTACAGAATTCCAAGATTACCCAAAGCGGAGGCCTCTCCAAGTTGATTCCCCAGCTCTTTATTCAAATCAATACACTTTTCTAAATAATCTATGGCTAAAAGATATTCTCCTTTTATTCTATAGGCTGATCCAAGTGAATTATAGGAATCAGCTAGCCATTGTTTTTGATTCTTTTCATCAGAGAAATCCCTCATTAGAATAGCATATTTTATAGCCGAATCCACTTGGGTATTCAGGTATTCATTCCAAATCAAGGACCTTAAAGCATCTTTCCTAGTGGAATCCGCATTTGAATTGTCATTCCAAACCAGTTTCAAGGAATCTACATTGACCTGAGAATTCAGAGTGAATAAAAATAATAGGGAAAACGTTAGAAAAATTTTGTTCATTGTAAAAGCTTGGTCCCCTAAAAATAAGGTTTTTTAAAATAAAAAAAGCCCATTCAAAACGAATGAGCTTTCTTTTAATATGATTTAAAACTATTTCTTAATCACTTTAGTTGTATACAATTTATTTCCTTGTTGCACACGAACAAAATAAACTCCGGTGGTATAAAGACTTAAGTCAACCTTTGACTCATTTTGTCCATTACCATCCATGATTTTCTGACCAAGATCATTTGTAATAGTGAACTGATACTCACCATTGAGTTCAATGTTTAACTCAGTTGCAACAGGATTTGGATAAACTCTAAATTTGATTTCTGAATTCTCCCCTATTCCAAGTAAATCATTTACTGTATAAGTATCCGTAATTGTACAACCGTTTGCATCAGTTACAACAACTGTATAGGTTCCAGCAGCTAAACCTGTAAGATCTTCACTTGTCCCTTGAGCTCCCCAGTTATATGAATAAGCTGGTGTACCTCCTGAAACCGTGATATCAACTTCCCCGTCATTACCCGCATTTTCATGGGTAACGTTACCGGAAACCGCTAATGCATTTGGTTCAGAAATCGTAACAGATTCTGTAGATGTACATCCATTTGCATCTGTAATCACTACTGAATAAGTTCCAGCCGATAAAGCATTTGGATTTTCTCCTCCCCAGTCTTCAGAATAGGGTGAAGTACCTCCAGAAATACTCAAAGAAGCTGAACCATCAGTGAAACCATTACAAGAAACATCATTTGTATTCGGTGTTACACTAATCGCATTGGGTTCTGTAATTGTCACCATGTGGTTTGCAGTACAGTTGTTTGCATCAGTTATGATAACAGTATAAGTTCCTGCAGAAAGTGCTGTATTGTTTTCACCCTGCCAATCTTCAGAATAAGGTGAAGTACCTCCTGAAATATTCAAGAAAGCTGTACCATCATTTCCACTATTACAATCAACATTTGTTACAGTTTCTGTCGCAGATATTGCTGCTGGTTCATTAATGGTAACACTTGTGTTGTATGTACACATACTTGCATCCGTAACAATAACTGGATAAGTACCAGCAGCTAATGCACTTGGATTCTCACCTGACCAGTTTTCAGTGTAAGCTCCAGTTCCTCCTGAAACATTCAAAGTAACTGAACCATCAGACAAGCCATTACAAGAAACATGTGAAATTGTTGGTGAACTTGAAAATGCTGTTGGTTGTGTAATAACTACGGTCTCTGATCCAACACATCCTGAACCATCAGTAACTGTAACCGAATAAGTACCCGCACTCAAACCTGAAATATCTTCAGAAGATCCTTGTGCTCCCCAGTTGTACGAATAACCAGGCGTTCCTCCGGAAACAGTAAGATCAATCGAACCATTACTACCTCCAGGACAAGTTACATTTACTTGAGAAGAACTCAAAGTTGGTCCTCCGGTAGATGAAATTGAATAGGTTCCATTATAAACACAACCTACATTATCCGTAACCGTATATGAATGAGACCCCGGCGCCAATGCAAGCGGATTATCTCCTCCAAAATCTTCTGTATATGGACTTGCTCCACCAGAAATATTTAGTGATACCGTTCCATTATTTCCGCCACAGGAAGCATTTGTCGTGTTTTCAGTAACTGCAATTGCAGAATTCTGATTAACAGTATAAGATTGCGTTGCTACACAATTTAGAAGAGATGTTACGGTCACAAAATAAGAACCAGCAGCTATTCCTGTGAGATCTTCATTTGTTCCTTGTGCTCCCCAATCATAAGTACAATTCGATAAATTCGTTACTGTCAAATCAATGGCTCCGGTACTAGCTCCATTACAATCAACATCCGTGATAGAAGCTGATAAATTTGGAATTTCTCCAACTTCAATTTGAATCGATGCCGATCCATCACAACCTCCAATACTTCCGGTAACTGTATATGTTGTTGTAGATGTTGGAGACACATTTATACTTGCGGTTGTTTGTCCACCTGGACTCCAAGAATAAGAACTTGCTCCCGATGCTGTAATGGTTATTGGACCATCTCCAACACAAATTTCATCATCTGTAGAAGATATCACGATAGTTGGACTCGCATTAACTGTTATCTCTACTGAGTCAACCAAGTAATTTGAACATCCTCCACCAACAACTTCGAGATACGCTTTGTAAGTTCCAGAATTGTTGTAAACAGCTGTTTCTGTTACGTTCGTAGAATTCACTGGATTTGATCCAACAAAAGTCCAAACTAAAGTATCGTCATATGTCGAACCAGTTGCATCGAAATCAATCGTTTCTCCTTCACAAATATTCGTTGCAGAAGCAGACAAACTTATTGAAGGTGGTGCACTGGTTAAATCAGGAAAGATATAATTTGACAATGCCGTGATTGATCCCCAACCATCTACATAAGTATGCCAGGTATTATCGCTCCATTGTTCCCAACCTGTAGATGAAGAAACTTGACCATTTTGATTTGTTACAAGTCCCATGGTATCCCCACCGGCATAATCCAAATTAGACATATCAACCCCGACTGCAATCTCTCCACCACCAGGCACTGCAATTGGTGGATTAAATTGATAATAATAAATTCCTCCAGTTCCAATATCGCCCATTGTTACTGTTCTAGTTCCTATCACTGCACCTGGAGTACCTCCTGATGCGTCATAAACATTGATATCAACTGTTTTATTGGCATTACCTGAATAGGCATTTCCAAACCAAACATAGGTTCCGACAACGTGTGTCGCTCCACCAACCATCGCGGATGGGAAATACTCGACTTTTGACTTATCTCCATATTCATTTATCCCTGCTAGATAACCGTCTCCATTTGTAGAGTATAAAGTAGGGTTCCAGCCAACATGTATCGAAGTTAAGGTATCAAAAGTGGGATCATCTAAATTCAACTGCGCACATCCTGCAGGTGAGTTTACAATAATATAAGCTGATTTCGTTTCAGTATCATTTCCGTTTGCATTGGTAACAGTTAATCTAACTTCGTATGTACCTGGTGTGTTATAGGTTACAACATGAGGTCCTTGCGTATTAGCCGTTCCAGGAACAACCGTCGCCCCTCCAACATTGGTATTATCAAAATCCCAATCCCAAGTGGTTGGATTATAAGTACTCAAGTCCGTAAATTGAACTGAACCACCAGCAGTTATCGTAGTAAAATTGGCTGAAAAATCAGCAACTGGTGCATTGTTAGAAAACGCAGTAACACAATTCAAAGCTTGAAGTGCATTTATTCTACCGGACCCTAAATCACCATTGTACCCCGGATTCTGAGCACTGATGTCATCACATGAGTTGATCAAACAATTCACATAATCATCCTGAGGTAATCCTGGCTGTGCTGAAATCATCAACCCTAGAAGACCAGACACTAATGGAGTTGCCATAGAAGTTCCTGACATATATCCATAATCATCAAATGGTACTGTACTTAAAATACTAGAACCAGGTGCCGTTACATCTACAGCTGATCCATAATTTGAAAAACCAGATTTTGAATCCGATGAAGTAGAAGATGCCACACAAATCACATCATCATAATTTGATGGGTAATGTGCATTCCCACCAGTATCCATATTATAATTATCATTTCCTGCTGCAGCCACAACAATGGAACCTTGATTCCATGCCCAAGTCACCAAGTTCTGACCAGTTTGAGAGAATCCATAGCCTCCCCATGAACATGAAATTACATCTGCACCTGATAATGCTGAATAATAGATACCATCATATCCATTTGTAACAGCGGTTGAACTTGCGCTATTTGTGGTCACTTTAACTGCCATGATTGAAATACCAAAGCCAATGGAAGATACACCTTGATTATTATTTGTTTCTGCTCCTACAGTTCCCGCACAGTGAGTTCCATGATCCCAATTCGTATTCAAAGGATTTGGATTGTTATCATCATCTCCAACATCCCATCCATTAACGTCATCGATATATCCATTTCCATCATCATCAACTCCGTTTCCTGGAATTTCTCCTGGATTCACCCAAATTACATCATCAAGGTCTTCGTGAGTTGTCTCAATCGCATTGTCTGTTACAGCGACTACAACATTTGAATTTCCTACTGAGATGTTCCATGCTAATTCCGCCTGAATTGTACTCAAAGCCCATACTGAACCATGGTAAGTATCATTCGGGGTTAAAGACAATTGATGCAATGGTACTTTTTCCGCATAATCAACTAGATCGTTTGCTGATAAATTTCGAATCAAATCATCGACTTGTGATGCATCATTGAACTCGATTAAAAAGGTTCTTTGTAATGCTTCTCCTCCTTTCCCCATGGCTTTTGGGAATGGTCTTGACATATTTGTAATGCCAAACTGACCTGAAAGATCCTTTACAAAACCATATTTAGAGACTAAATTGGTATTTGGATTTCCTTCCCGTGCAACAACAAAATGCAGAGGAAAATTATCCTTTAGTTTTACATAGATTTTACCATCTTGATAATGAGGGTAAACAGATTGTGAATGAGTAGTGAGGCTGAAAAATAAGACAATAGAGCCTAAGATAGCTCCTAAGCTAGTAATTTTCATAACAACATAAATTTTCTTGGTTTCGTCGCCAATTTAGTAATTAATTGGCAAAATACCTTGGAAATGAAGAAATTGAATTCAGTTATTTACTCTTTCCCTTCTTCTTGTTTGCTTTCTTTTCAGCCTTTTCCTTCTTTTTTTGCTCCTTTAAAGCTTTTCTTCTTTCCTTTGGAGGCAAGTCATAAAAAGGAATGATATACTCTTCAAATAGCTGATTATTATCTTCAGCTTGCTTCACTTCCTCTGGAGACAACCATCCACCACCGATGGATTTATAAAGAAGTGTATAATAAGATAATAATTCCTGATATACTCTAGAATATTCTAATTGCGCTTGGAATGATTGCTTTTGCGTTTCTAATACTTCCAGATAACTTGTGACACCTTTATTGTATCTTTCATATGCCAATATCTCTGCGTTCAGTGCTGCCTTCATATGGTCTTTTCTGGCTAGAAGCTCTTCTTTTAGTTTCTTAATAGAAATCAAGTTATCTTCTACTTCTTTGAAGGCCTGTAATACAGTCTTTTCATATTTAAAAGCCATTTCTTCAGCTTTGAATTTCTCGATTTCCATTCGTCTTTTGTTCTTGTTGAATTGGAAAAGCGGGCCAAATAATGAGGCTCCGATATTCCAAGCAAACCCAACAGGGCTAAAACTTCCTCCAATACCAGCTGCACCACTAATGGAGAAAGATGGAAACCTCATGGCTTGAGCTACTCCAACTCGGGCAACCTGAGCATGCAAATCTGCTTCAGCGGCTAGAATGTCTGGACGTCGTTTCAATAATAATGAAGGAACTCCAGATGGAATAGAATCGGGAATAGGGAAATTAAACAGTAATTTATCTGTAATAATCGTATCCGGATTCTCACCTATTAAAATAGATAAATTGTTTTCAATAAAAGTGATTTCTCTTTCATAAAGAGGTATGGACGCCTTCGAAATTGCGGTTTGAATTTGTGCTTGATTCAAATCAATCTCAGGAGCATAACCTCGATCAAACCTAGCCTGAATAATATTTTCTGCTGAATCACGAGCAGCAAAAGTCTTGTTCGCAATAATCAACCTTTGTCTGTAATCAAGTAAAAGGAAGTAGTTGTTTGCTACTTCTGCAATCAAACTAACCTGAATCGACCTCATACCGTGAATTGAAGATACCAAATCAGCCCTGGCTGCCTCAGTCGATCTTCTATATTTCCCCCAAAAGTCAATTTCCCAGTTTATTTGTGGAGTAATTCCCCATCCACCAATAGGCGTATTTCCTGTAAATTGACCATTTGCATAATTACCATACAAAACATTGGCTCCAATGTCGAAATGAGGAAATTGATCCGAACGTTTAAAACCTAAATTCGACTTCGCTTGCTCTATTCTAGTTGCAGCCATAAGAACATCTCGATTATTCTTTAAGGCTCTTACGATTAAAGTGTCTAAAATAGGATCATTGTAAAAATTCCACCATCTAATATCAATGGTTGAATCAGAACTCCCTTGATTTCTATATTCTGCATTTGTTTTATACTCCGGTTTTTTGAAATCTGGTCCAACCGCACAGCTTCCTAAAAATAGTGTAGAAGCAAAAACTAATATGATGAAATACGATTTACCCATTTTCCTTCTGATCTCTTTTTTTCTCGTAACCAGCCAATTTTCCAATCAACACAAAAAGCATGGGGTAAAAGAATACTCCTAATATTGTGGCCAATGTCATTCCTCCTAATAAAGCCATCCCCATTACCTTTCTAGCCTCGGCTCCGGTACCACTGGCAAATACAAGGGGAAGAATACCTAAAATAAATGAGAAGGCCGTCATCAAGATTGGTCTAAATCGCGATCTAGCTGCTTCTGTTGCAGCATCAACTAGACTCTTGCCATTTTTAAATTCATCATTCGCAAACTCTACAATTAAAATCGCATTCTTAGCTGCCATTCCAATAAGCATAACGAATGATACTTGAGCAAAAATATTATTCTCAAATGATTCACTAAACAAACGAGCAATCCATAATCCGAAGAATGCTCCAAAAATGGCGAATGGGGTTCCCAAAAGTATAGAGAACGGTAATGACCAAGACTCATATTGAGCGGCCAAAATCAGAAATACAAAAAGTAAAGAGAAAGTTAAAATGGCTCCTAAAGATCCCGAAGCCTTTTTCTCTTGAAAAGACATAGCGTTCCACGCATACCCCATTTCTGGTTGAGGTAGAACCTCGTCTGCAACTTCTTCCAAGGCAGCCATTGCTTGAGCTGAGGTATAACCTGGTGCAGGTGCTCCCGTAACTTCGACTGATCTATACAAATTGAATCGAGTCGTATAGTCTGGACCACTTATCTTTTTGACCTTTACCAAAGTTGATAATGGCACCATTTCTCCTTTGTTATTCTTTATAAAGAAGCTAGATAATTTGGACTCATCAACCCTGTATTCAGGTGTTGCTTGAATATAGGTTTTGTATAATCTTCCATATTTAGTGAAATCATTTACATAGGACCCTCCCATAAAAGACCCAATTGTAGCATAGAGTTCACTTAAAGGAACTCCCAGTTTTAAGGCCTTTTCTCTATCTACATCTAAATATCTCTGAGGAACGGATGCCTGAAACGGAGTAAAAGCAGAAGCGATTTCGGGTCTTTCATTAGCCGCTTTTATGAATTTCATAGTATTCTTTGCCAAATATTGAGGATTATTTCCAACACGATCTTGAATCATGATACTATATCCAGATCCATTTCCTAATCCAGGTATGGCAGGAGGACCGAAAGCAAATACCGTTGCATCTTTAATTTCAGTAGCAAGCCTTACATTTAACTTTTGAATAATCTCTTTTACTGTTTCGGGCCGTTTACTCCACTCCTTTAGGGAAATAAAAAGAAAGGCATTATTTGAAGTCATGGATCCAGATAGCATACTATATCCTGAAGCAGTAGTCGTGTATTCAATTTCATCATACTCCTCCAAAATCTCTTCGACCTTTTTAGATACCTGATCCGTTCTCTGGAGAGAAGCTGCATTAGGTAACTGAATATTCAAAAAGAAATATCCCATATCTTCCTCTGGAATAAATCCACCGGGAACTCGATTTCCAAAAATGCCGGCTAAAACTGTAAAAAGTACAATATAAATGGCTCCTCTTTTTATTTTCCTTGTAAAAACAGAAGTTAAACTCATGTATCCATCTGTAGACTTGCCCATCCATTTATTAAATCCTTTAAAGAACTTCCCCAAAAGACCACCATAAGGTTTTGGTTGTTTTAAAAGGATTGAGGATAAGGCTGGACTCAATGTTAAAGCGTTTACAGAAGAAACACATACGGAAACAACAATAGTAATTGCAAACTGTTGGTAGAGAAGCCCCGTTATCCCTACCATTCCAGCTACTGGAATAAAAACAGCAACTAATACAAGTGTAGTAGCTATAACAGGTGCGGTAACCTTTCGCATGGCATCTAATGTAGCCTCCTTTGCAGTCATACCTTTTGCAATATTTACTTGCACTGCCTCAACAACAACAATAGCATCATCTACTACAATACCGATGGCTAACACCAATCCCAAAAGAGAAAGTACATTGATCGTAAATCCTAAAAGAGGAAAGAAAATGAAAGCCCCTATTAGGGAAACTGGAATAGCCAATGTTGGTATCAGTGTCGCTCTCCAATCTTGGATAAAGATAAAGACCACTAAAATTACAAGTAACAAGGCAATGATTAGAGTAACTACAATATCCTTGATTCCTACTTTTATCGGAAGTGTTGTATCAATTGATATATCAAATTTCATCCCCTCTGGAAAATTTCTTTCCAATTCATTCATTTTGTTCTTTACTTGATTCGAAAGATCCACAGCATTTGAACCCGGAGCCTGATACAAAGCAATAATTGCACAATTCTTCCCATTCAACCTAGTAAATGCATTGTAGGTTTCAACTCCCAACTTAATATCCGCTACTTGATTCAATTTAACTTGAGAACCATCTGGTAAAGTTCGCACTACAATTTCTCCAAAAGCTTCTGGAGTGTTGAACCTATCAGGTAATCTTACCGTATAAGTATGTTCTGTTCCAACAGGTGCTGGTTCAGCTCCCATTCGACCACCAGGTACAATTGTATTCTGTTCATTAATAGCTTGCTTAATTTCAGAAATAGTCATTTTCAGTTGAGCCAACCGATCTGGTTTAACCCAAATACGCATGGAATAATCTGAAGCTCCAAGAACATTTACCCTACCAATTCCTCTAATTCGTGCCAATTGATCTTTAATATTGATCAAGGCGTAATTTCCCAAGAACTCTTGATCATAACGATCGTCATCTGAAGTTAAGGCAATCAACATCAAAATAGAAGGCAGTGATTTTTCCGTGGATACGCCGTATTTCTTTACATCCTCAGGAAGTTTTGCGGTAGCCGCCGATACTCTATTCTGAGCTAGAACCGTATTCATATCTGGATCCGTTCCTACTTCAAATGAGATATCAATAACCATTGTTCCATCATTGGAATTGGTCGACTTCATGTAAATCATATTATCAACTCCATTGATTTGCTGTTCTAATGGTGTTGCAACTGATTCTTCAACATTTGTAGCATTTGCTCCAGTGTATGTTGCTCTTACCTGAACTATTGGAGGTGTAAGATTTGGGTACTGCTCTATTGGAAGACCAATCATGGAGACTGCACCTACAATAACAATAACAATGGCAATAACCATTGCAACGATGGGTCTATGTACGAAAAAATTTCCTTTTGATTCCGCCATCTTATTTCTTTTGAGCTGGCACTCTAGATTTGTATTCAGCTTCGACGACTGTAACTTCAGCTCCTGGTCTTATGCGCTGAATCCCTTCAATTACGATGCTTTCATTTCCATTTAAGCCATCACTGATGATATAATAATCATTATAAGTTCCAAAAACTTCAATCTGTTTCGACTCAATTTTCTTATCAGCGGAAACTGTATATACTGAAAACTGTCCTTGAGTTTCTTGCACACATTTCTGGGGTATGATAATCGAATTTTCCGCTGTTTTGAAGGTATAACGTAATCGACCGTACTGTCCTGGTCGGATCAAATTCCCTTTATTCGGAAATGATGCTTGGATTAAAATTGACCCGGTTGAAGTATTAACACTCCGATCTATAAAATCAAATCTTCCTGGAAAAGGATGAATACTTCCGTCAGACAAAACAAGCTCGAGCTTTCCGTTATCATCGGCATCATTTAGTCCATTTTCCTCTACTTTCATGGCATACCTTGCCATTGTTAAATACTCATTTTCAGATAAGAAGAATTGAAGTCTTATCGTATCCGTTCGAGAAACTGTATTTAGAATTACTGGATTGGGAGATTTACCAACATACTCTCCTTGCTTTGCTTCCGTTTTACCTATTGTTCCATCTATTGGAGAAAGTAATCGGGTATATGAAAGGTTAATATTCGCTAATTGAATTTGAGACTTTGCTGCGTCAATTTTTGCTTCAGCAGCTCCTTCAGTAGCTATTGCGGCATCCAAATCATTCTGAGAAACGGCATTAATTTCTGCAAGCGGTTTTACTCGGTTTAGTTCATTTATTGCTCTAACATGTTCCGTTTTTGCAGCAGCTAATTCTGATTTTGCATTGGCCAGCTGAGCCAGAAAAGGTTGATCATCTATAACATACAACAGCTGACCTTTCTTCACTTTTGAACCTTCCACAAAAGCAACTTTCTCCAAAAAACCATCCACTCTAGCACGAATCGGAATATCAAAATACCCACTAATTTCTCCAACAAATTCCTTAACTACAGGAACTTGTTTCGTTTCTGGTTTAATCACTCCTACTTCGACCGGAGGAGCTGTGCTCGCTTCTTCCTTACAAGAATTAAGTAAAAAAAAGGCAACTGAAATAAAGAGAAAGAATCTCAAAAGTTTAAGCATAGTTTAAATTTAGCTGTGCAAAAATAAGACTTTTACTAGCTAAAATCCTACTATTTAAGCATCTATATTCGCGTACTTAGCGTTTTTCTCGATGAACTCACGTCTTGGAGGCACATCGTCTCCCATCAACATAGAGAAAATATGATCACAATCAGCGGCATTTTCAATGGTCACTTGTCTAAGAGTTCTCTTTTCAGGATTCATCGTAGTTTCCCACAATTGCTCAGCATTCATCTCTCCTAGACCTTTATATCTCTGCACACCAACTGACGATTCCGAACCAGAACCTTTCATATCTTGAATTAATCGATCTCTTTGATCGTCATTCCAAGCATATTGAGATTGTTTTCCTTTTTTAACTTGATAAAGAGGAGGAGTAGCGATATAAACGTATCCATTTTCTATCAACTCTTTCATGTATCTGAAGAAGAAAGTCAGAATCAAAGTCTCGATATGTGATCCATCAACATCGGCATCACACATGATTACGATTTTGTGGTATCTTAATTTCTCCAAGTTTAATGCTTTGGAATCTTCTTCTGTTCCAACACGCACCCCTAAAGCAGTATAAATATTTTTGATTTCCTCATTCTCAAAGATCTTGTGTTGCATCGCCTTTTCAACATTCAAAATCTTACCTCTTAATGGCATGATTGCTTGAAAATTCCTATCACGTCCTTGTTTAGCCGTACCACCCGCAGAGTCACCCTCAACTAGATAAATCTCACACATTGCAGGATCTTTTTCTGAGCAGTCTGCCAATTTACCAGGAAGTCCACCACCTGACATTACGTTCTTTCTTTGAACCATGTCTCTCGCTTTTCTTGCAGCGATTCTGGCTTTTGCCGCAAGAACAACTTTATCCACTATTCTTTTTGCGGCAGCAGGATTTTCCTCAAGGAAATCTCCGAGCATTTCAGATACTGCTTGAGAAACGGGAGCATTAACCTCTCTGTTTCCAAGTTTTGTTTTCGTTTGACCTTCAAATTGAGGTTCAGCTACTTTTACAGAAACAACCGCAGTCAGACCTTCTCTAAAATCATCTCCGGCGATTTCGATTTTTTCTTTCGCTAATAAACCTGAATCTTCAGCATATTTTTTCAGAGTACTGGTTAATCCTCTTCTAAAACCCGAAAGATGTGTTCCTCCTTCATGTGTATTAATATTATTCACATAAGATTGAATGTTTTCACTAAAAGAAGTGTTGTAAGTCAAAGCTACTTCAACAGGCACACCACTTTTTTCACCTTCGATATGAATAACATCTTCAATCAAAGCCTCTCTATTCTCATCGAGATAAGTAACAAACTCAGACAAACCTCCTTCTGAATGGAAAGTATCTGAGATTAGATTTCCTTCTTCATCTTTTGCTCTCTCATCTGTAATCTTAATCGTAATTCCTTTATTTAGGTATGCTAACTCTCTCATTCTACCAGCAAGGGTGTCGTAACTATACTCCAATACATCAAAAATTTGAGGATCTGGTTGAAACGTAACTTCTGTTCCATTTTTATCAGAATCTCCTACAGGGGCAACAGGTGCTTTAGCCTTTCCTCTTTCATATTCTTGCTCCCATACCTTTCCTTCTCTGTGAACAGTAGCTTTTAGATGTATAGACAAAGCATTCACACAGGACACCCCAACACCATGAAGACCTCCTGACACCTTATAAGTGTCTTTATCAAATTTACCACCAGCACCGATTTTAGTCATTACTACCTCGAGGGCAGATACTCCTTCTTTCTTGTGCATTCCAACTGGAATACCTCGTCCATTATCAGTTACAGAAATAGAGTTATTTTCGTGTATTGTAACTGTTATATCATCACAATACCCAGCCAAGGCTTCGTCAATCGAGTTATCGACAACCTCATATACCATATGATGTAATCCTCTAACTCCTACGTCTCCAATATACATGGAAGGACGCATTCTTACGTGTTCCATTCCCTCTAGGGCCTGGATATTATCTGCTGAATATTGTGTCTTTTTATTTTCTTCGCTCATACCTAAAAAATATAGTGATTTTAGTGCCTAACAAAGATAAGAAATTCGGTCTTCCACGATTCGAAAATCGGGGGTATTGCATGTTTTTTATTAACATGAAATTAACAATAAGTAAGAGCTGAAAAAATCAATATGATTAGGAATCCAAAATAGTCTTCAGATCATAAAAAAAAGCGGCTCTAAGTGCTGAATAAAAAGAAAATAATACAAGAAAAATGCTTAAGATAAGTATCAAAAAAAGTGGCATCGATCAGTCGGTAGACTGACAGGCATACTCTCCCATCCGTCAGCTGACGGACAGTACCATCTAATTTTTTTTCCATAAAAAAAGCCACGCTGTTAGCGTGGCTTAAAAAAAGTGGCATCGACATACTCTCCCACCCTCAAAAGGGCAGTACCATCTGCGCAAATGAGCTTAACTTCTCTGTTCGGAATGGTAAGAGGTGGACCTCATTGCAATAGACACCTAAAGTCGT
>JAUICI010000004.1 GCA_030427935.1 Bacteroidia bacterium
ACCAGGAAGTAATTATGGAAACAATGAATACTACACAATAACATTCTGCGCAGATGATCCTAGCGAGGTTGTTCAAATGCTTTTCCAATCTATGCAATTAAGTAATGGAGATGTCATGAATGTTTATGATGGAACAGGTGTTGGAGGACAATTAATCTATACCATTGGAAACGATGATAATGGAAACAACTCATTCCTTTTCCCAGGTTTGACCGTAACCGGAATTTCTCAGTGTATGACGTTTGAGTTTATTTCAAATGGTTCAGGAACTAGTTCAGGGTGGGAAGGAGACTTCGATTGCGTAACTCCTCCTCCTCCATGTAACCCAGGAAACAACCCTCCTGCAGCAGATAACTTTGAAGGAGCAACTCCAATATGTGACTTTACTCAATATTGTGGAGAGACTTCATCATTTTACGGTGTTGATATGAGTGATTGGGGGCAAAGTCCTTGGTTTGATGGATCTCTAGAAAACAATAGCTGGCTTAGCTTTGTTGCAGATGGACCAACTGCTCAATTCAATGTTGCAACAGATGGAGGTTGTAGTGGAATTCAGATTGGAATCTATTCCGTTGATGCTGCTGGTAATGTAACTTGGCATTCACCACCATCAATAAACGGGGGATTTGACTATACAAATATTGATGATGGATTTTCGGGGTCAGGTGTTTTGAATGCAAATAACTTAACCGCAGGAGAAACCTATTACATTATGATTGACGGCCATGGAGGAGCAGTGTGTGACTACACCTTAACGGCAGGAATAGGAGTTACCATTCCCGACCCAGAAATTACTGGACCAACAACCTTGTGCTTTGGGGATCCAGGAACTCTTACTGTTACTGATCTCAATGGATCAACAAGCACCAATTGGATTTGGACATGGAACGGTGGTACTGGCGGACCACAAGCAGGAAGCACACTTGATTTGAGCACATTTCCTCCAGGCACTTATACTTTTGATGTTATTGCTGATGGTTTTGAAAACTGTGCGGATCCATCTGATGTATCTGATCAAATTACGGTGACTATTAACCCTTGTGGTTGTACACCTCCAACAATCAATATTAATAATATCTCAGTTTGTACTCCGAATACAGCTGATTTAAACTCTGCAATTGGAGCTGGTTCTGATCCAGCAACAATCTCATTTCATGCGAATGCAACAGATGCGAACAATGACGTAAATCCAATTTCTGCAACGGTTGCAGCTACTGGAACTTACCATGTTAGAGCTGAGGATCCAGGTGATCCATCATGTTTTACTGTTGAACCAATTACAGTAACGATTAACCCACTTCCAAGTGTAAATGCTATTGGAGATGCATCCATCTGTGCCGGTGATCCTGCCGTGACAATTTCTGCATCTGGTGATCCTGGTACTTTCAATTGGGATAATGGATTAGGTGCTGGAGCTTCACACGGAGTTTCACCAGCAACTTCTACAACTTATACGGTTACTTTAACAGACGGAAATGGATGTACAAATACAGATCAAGTAACAATTACAGTTAACCCTTGTGCTTGTACACCACCTGCAATTACCATTACAAATCCAGCGGCATTATGTGCCCCAGCAACCTATGATCTTTCAAATGCAGTATCTGGTGCTGGAGGTAATGTTGTTTCCTATCATAATTCAAACGCAGATGCAACGGCGGATATAAACCCATTAGGTTCAAGCACCGTCTCTGCAACTGGAACTTATTTTGTAAGAGTTGAAGATGCTGGAGACCCAACTTGTTTTACTGTAGAACCAATCACAGTAACAATAGATACTCCGGTTGACCCAACATTCAACCCTGTGGCTGCAATCTGTTCAGGAGATGCTTTAGCGGCTCTTCCAACGACTTCTACAAATGGAATCACTGGATCATGGTCACCTGCATTGGACAATACGACCACGACAACTTACACTTTCACTCCAGACGGAGGACAATGTGCGAATACAACAACTTTAACAATTACGGTTAATCCAAATGTGACTCCAGTTTTTGATGGAATTTCTCCTATATGTGAAGGAGAAGCATTAGCTCCTTTACCTACAACATCTGGTAACGGAATCACAGGTACTTGGTCGCCAGCATTGGATAATACAACTACAACAACGTATACATTCACTCCAGATGCAGGTCAATGTGCAACTACGACAACTTTAACAATAACTGTGAATCCAAATGTAACGCCAACATTCGATCCTGTAGCGGATATTTGTTCTGGTGATGCTCTAGCTCCACTTCCAACGACATCAAATAACGGTGTAACAGGAACTTGGGCACCGGCATTGGATAATACAACAACGACAACGTATACATTTACTCCGGATGCGGGTCAGTGTGCTACAACAACGACTTTAACTATTAACGTTAACACGCCAGTTACGAATACGATAGCTGCGGATGTCTGTGATGGAGACACCTATACCTTTGCAGATGGATCTACTCAAACAATCACTGCAAATACTTCTCTGACAACTGTGCTTGTTGCAGCTAATGGTTGTGACTCAACAGTAACCGAAGATATCACCATGATTTCGCCAGTTACGAATACGGTGACTGCTGATGTCTGTGATGGAGATACATATACCTTTGCTGATGGATCTACTCAAACAATTACTGCAAATACTTCTTTGACAACGGTGCTAGTTTCAGCTAACGGCTGTGATTCAACAGTAACGGAAGACATCACCATGATTTCGCCAGTTACGAATACGGTGACTGCTGATGTCTGTGATGGTGATACTTATACTTTTGCTGATGGGTCTACCCAAACAATCACGGCAAATACTTCTTTAACTACAGTACTTGTTGCAGCTAACGGTTGTGATTCAACAGTAACGGAAGACATCACCATGATTTCACCTGTTACGAATACGGTTACTGTAAACCTTTGTTCAGGATCAAATCACACCTATGCGGATGGAACCATATCGAACAATATAACAGCAAATGAATCTTACACTTCAACTCTTGTAGGAGCAAATGGATGTGATTCAACTGTTACAGAGGACGTGGTTATAGGTCCAAATATTACCAACACAATCACTGCTGATGTCTGTGATGGTGACACTTACACGTTTGCTGATGGGTCTACTCAAACGATTACGGCAAATACTTCTTTGACAACGACTTTAGTTGCGGCTAATGGCTGTGATTCTGTTGTAACAGAGGATATCACGATGATTTCACCCGTTACAAATAATATTACTGCGAATATCTGTGATGGAGACACTTATACTTTTGCTGATGGGTCTACCCAAACAATAACTGCAAATACTTCTTTGACAACTGTGTTTGTTGCAGCTAATGGTTGTGACTCAACAGTAACGGAAGACATCACCATGATTTCGCCAGTTACGAATACGGTGACTGCTGATGTCTGTGATGGAGATACATATACCTTTGCTGATGGATCTACTCAAACAATCACAGCTAATACTTCTTTGACAACAGTACTTGTTGCAGCTAACGGTTGTGATTCAACAGTAACGGAAGACATCACCATGATTTCACCTGTTACGAATACGGTTACTGTAAACCTTTGTTCGGGATCAAATCACACCTATGCGGATGGAACCGTATCGAACAATATAACTGCAAATGAATCCTACACTTCAACTCTTGTAGGAGTAAATGGATGTGATTCAACTGTTACAGAGGACGTGGTTATAGGTCCAAATATTACCAACACAATCACTGCTGATGTCTGTGATGGTGACACTTACACTTTTGTTGATGGTTCTACGCAAACGATTACGGCAAATACTTCTTTGACTACAGTACTTGTTGCAGCTAACGGTTGTGATTCAACAGTAACGGAAGATATCACCATGATCTCAACTGTTACGAATACGGTTACTGTAAACTTGTGTACAGGATCTAACCATACTTATGCTGATGGTACGGTTTCCAATAATATTACTGCGAATGAATCTTATACCTCAACTTTGGTTTCTGTTGATGGTTGCGACTCACTAGTAACTGAAGATGTTGTGATTGGACCTGCTATTACTAACACAGTGAATGTTGATGTTTGTTCTGGAGGTTCTTACACTTATGCAGATGGATCTACTTCTACAAATATCACAGCGAATGAATCCCTAGTAACTACTTTAGTTTCAGCTACAGGATGCGATTCCATTGTAACAGAAAATGTAAACGTATTACCAAATATCACCAACACAATTACCGTTGATGTATGCGAAGGAAATACCTACACTTTCGCCGATGGTTCCACACAAACGATTACAACAAATACCTCTTTAACAACGACTTTAGTCGCGGCAAATGGTTGTGATTCTGTTGTAACAGAAGATATAACCATGATTTCACCCGTTTCAAATACAATAACGGTGAATATTTGTTCAGGAGCTAATCATACCTATGCTGATGGAACGATTTCGAATAATATCACTGCTAACGAGTCATATACTTCAACCTTAGTTTCAGCTGCGGGTTGTGACTCCTTGGTAACCGAAGATGTAGTTGTAGGGCCTCAGATTACGAATACATTGAATATTGATGTTTGTTCTGGTGGATCACACACTTACGGAGATGGAACAATTAGTACAAATATTACAGTAAATGAATCTTTAACGACAACGTATTCCGCTGCTAATGGTTGTGACTCAGTTGTGACTGAGAACATTAATGTTCTTCCAATTTATAACTTATCAGAAAATGTAAATGCTTGTGAAAATTCAACTTATACGTTCCCTGATGGTTCCACTCAAGTCATTACAGGCAATGTATCTTATACAAGTAATTTGACCACCACTGGAGGTTGTGACTCAATTATAGTTACGAATGTTACAATGGATGCTATTCAAAACACGGTTAATGATATATCAGTTTGCGAAAACTCGACTATAACATACCCAGATGGATCTACAGAAGTAATTACTGGAAACACTGCGCAAACTTCAATTTTAGTTAGTGTAAATGGATGTGATTCAATCATCGTAACCAATGTAACCATGAATCCAGTATTCAACTTAGTAGATAACATTACGGTATGTGAGGGAGAAACTGTGAATTATCCTGACGGCACCTCAGCTATCATCTCAGCTTCCACTTCGTACACTTCGAATTTAACTACGGCAAATGGATGTGATTCGATTATTGTAACGAATGTGACTATGAACGCTGCTCCTGTTATTACACTTGCTTCCACAAACCCATCAACTTGTGGTGCAACAGATGGTACAATTACCATTGGAGGATTAGTAGCTGGGACTTCATACAATGTTTCTTATAATGGAGATCCAGCCATTTCAATGACGGCTGATGCTTCGGGTGAAATTACATTTACTGGTCTAGCAACAGGTTCTTATACGGATTTCTTTGTTGAGGGTCCAAATGGTTGTTCTATTACAGATAACACAGTCATCAATATCTCACCTGTTTCAGCACCGATTATTGACAACCTTCTAAAAGATGATCTTGCTTGTGCTGGAGATGCTTCAGGTCAGATTCAAATTTCCGCTTCAGGTGGTAATGGTGCACTGACCTATGAAATTGACAATGGAGCTGGATTTACGGCATCCAATGCTACTGGAATTTTTACAGGACTTGATGCCGGAACTTATACGATCACAATCACAGATGCTGTTGGTTGTCAAGTAACCGATATCATTGTAGTGAACGAACCAGGAAACATTGTACAAAATGTTGCTTCAACCGATATTCTTTGTTTTGGAGATGCAAACGGAACCATATCATGGATGAGTGTTACTGGCGGTACTCCGCCTTATACTTATTCAATTGACAATGGAAATAATTATTCACCAAACTCCAATTTCGGAGGATTAACTGGAGGTGTTTTCAATGTTACTGTCCAAGATTTAAATGGTTGTAATTCGGATACATCAGAAGTTGTCATCTTTGAGCCAAATGAGCTATTATTAACAGCATCGGACGTACCTGTGACGCAACCTACATGTGTAAACGGCGCTGCTTCTTGTAATGGAACAATCACAATAAACATTCCACCAAATGCAGGTACTGCTCCTTACACATATATCTGGCCAAATAATATTGCTGTACCAACTTCAATCGCTGCAGTAGATCTTTGTGGAGGCCAATACAATATTGCTGTTGAAGATGCGAACGGATGTTTATCCAACTTACAAGTGAATCTTATTGATCCAGTTCCACCGACTATTGACGACCTTACAATTGTTGATGCTGGTTGTGATAATGATTGTAATGGTCTGATTGATATCACTGCACCAAGCGCAGCATCATTCACTATCAATGGTAGTTCTTCTACTAGTGGATATTTTGATGGACTTTGTGAAGGTGATTATACTATAGTAATTACGGATTCGGCAAACTGTTCAGTTAGTCAGCAAGTGACAATTGAAGGTTCTGAAAGTCCACTTGCACAGTTTATATTTGATCCTGGATATGGAACAATAGATGATTCTGAAATTACATTCACAAACCTTTCAGAAAATGCAGATTCCTATTTCTGGACAATCAATGGATTGGATGCACCAAATGACGATTACTATTGGGGGACTTCAGAAACTGAGTTTAGTCATATCTTCCCAACAGAGCCTGGAACGTATGAAGTTTGTTTAGTTGCAGCTTCAAATGCAGGTTGTGCGGATACCACTTGTACGATTGTGGAAATTAGAGATGAATTCACCATCTACGTTCCAAATGCCTTTACACCAGATGGAGATGCGCATAATCAGACATTCAGAGCTTACTTAAACGGAATTGATGTTTATAGTTTTGAAATGTTAATATTCGATCGTTGGGGTGAATTAATATTCGAATCACATAATAAAGACATTGGTTGGGATGGTACCTACCAAGGAAATATTGTTCAAGACGGAGTTTACGTTTGGAAGATTAATGTGAAAATGGCTTATACGGATGAAAGAAAATCATTCTATGGTCATGTAACTGTATTGAAATAGCCGACCTAAACCACCTCTAATTATTTGTTAAGCTGATAAAAGCACCGATCTTAATCGGTGCTTTTTCATTTCCATTAAAAAGCTCTTGTTCATAATTATCAAGGAGGTTGTCTAAAATCAGCCCTTTTCTTAATCAACTTTGTAGTTTGAAAACACTTTAAACAGCCAGAAATGAAATATCTAGGATTTATTTTGATCAGTATCTCACTACTTTCTTGTGTTTCCGCAAAGAAATATAAAGAACTCTTGGCTCAGCAAGAGGCTTGTAATGAAGAATTGGCCAAATACAAATCCATGGCTTTAGATTATGAAGGTAAATACAAGGAATTCAAAGAGAAATTCGACGTATTGACTAAAGATGTTGAACAATTAAAAAAAGACACAACCAAACTTGGACAGGACTACAGAAACCTGAAAGCTGAGTATGATAAAATTACAGAAATCAATAAAGCACTTGAAGACAAATATAGAACGCTTCAATCTAGAGGAGCAAGAGAAAATGCGGTCTTAACTGCCGAACTCGAATCAAAGAATATCGAACTTCAAAGAAAAGAGGAAGAACTAAGAGCGCTTGAAAAAGAACTCAAAGCAAAACAAGCCGTTCTTGAAGAAAGAGAAAAAAGAGTTCAAGAATTGGAAGCACTTCTTCAGAAACAAAAAGATGCGATCAAGGCTTTGAAACAAAAAGTACTAAATGCCTTAAGAGGATTTGAAGGAAAAGGAATCACAGTTGAAGAGCGAAATGGAAAAATCTATGTATCCATGGAGGCCAAACTTCTTTTTGACTCAGGATCGACTAGAGTAGATGAAGAGGGAAAAAATGTGATTCAACAATTGGCTAATGTGCTTCAAGAACAAAAAGATTTAGAAATCATAGTCGAAGGGCACACCGACTCCGATCCAATGAAAAGATCCTCCCATCCTAAAAACAACTGGGAACTTTCTGTTTTAAGAGCTACATCTGTGGTCGAAATCATGCTTGGATCTTCCGAAATGGATCCAAAAACAATTTCAGCGGCTGGTCGTTCTGAGTTTCAACCTATCGATCCAAATGATAAGGCAAAAAACAGAAGAATTGAGGTGATTATCGCACCAAATCTAGACGAGCTCTTCCAAATGTTAAGTTCGGTTGAATAAAATCTAAACAAGTATTTCTTTAGGAAATTTTTCTTAAACTTGTTCAAACAAATTTTTTTAATCAGATTATGAGCCGTTTAAGTAAAAGGCTATTCTTGATATTATTGCTGATTCCAGTAGCAAATATCAGTTTAGCACAAAAGAAAAAGAAACCCAATATTCTTGTTCTTTGGGGAGATGATATTGGACAATCAAATATTAGCGCCTATAGCCATGGAATTACGGGTTATCAGACGCCAAACATCGATCGTATAGCAAAAGAAGGTGTGATGTTTACCGACTATTACGCTGAGCAATCTTGTACAGCAGGAAGATCTTCGTTTATTCTTGGACAAAGTGTCTTTAGAAGTGGTCTTTCAAAAGTAGGAATGCCAGGAGCAAAAGAGGGTATCTCTGAAAAAGACCCTACAATTGCAGAATTATTAAAACCACATGGTTATGCAACTGGTCAATTCGGGAAAAACCATCTTGGAGATCGAGATGAACATTTGCCAACAAACCACGGATTTGATGAGTTTTTTGGGAATCTATACCATTTGAATGCAGAAGAAGAACCGGAATTGCCGGATTATCCAGACCCAGAAGAATACCCAAATTTCAAAAAGAATTATGGACCAAGAGGTGTTATTCATTCTTGGGCAGACGGGAAAGTGGAAGATACTGGACCTTTAACTAAAAAAAGAATGGAAACCATCGATGACGAATCTTCAAAGGCTGCTATGGATTTCATCCGAAAGTGTGTAAAAGAAGATAAACCTTTCTTCGTTTGGTGGAACGGAACTAGAATGCACTTTAGAACTCATGTAAAGAAAGAAAACAGAGGTATTTCTGGACAAAATGAATATGGAGATGGAATGGTTGAACATGATCTTCATATTGGTCAGTTCCTAGAGCTATTAGATGAGCTGAAAATTGCTGATAACACCATCGTGCTTTACAGTACAGATAATGGTCCACACAAAAACACTTGGCCAGATGCTGGTATAAACCCATTTAGAGGCGAAAAGAACACGAACTGGGAAGGTGGATGGAGAGTTCCTGCAATGATCAGATGGCCAGAAAGCATTAAAGCTGGTCAAATCTCCAATGAAATTTTCTCAGGAATGGACTGGTTGCCAACTTTCATGGCCGCAGTTGGCGAGGATGATATCAAAGAGAAATTGAAAAAAGGTCATGCCGCTGCTGGAAGAAATTTTAAAGTACACCTAGATGGATACAATATGCTTCCCTATCTAAAAGGCGAAGAAAAGAAAGGGAGAAGAAAAGAACTTTTTTACTTTTCTGATGACGGAGATTTAACCGCTCTAAGATATGATGATTGGAAATTAATCTTCATGGAGCAAAGAATGGCAGGTACTCTTGGTGTTTGGGCAAATCCTTTCACTCCTTTAAGATTGCCATTGATTTTCAACTTAAGAAGAGATCCATATGAACAAGCACAGATTACGTCTAACACTTATTATGATTGGATGCTAGACCATGCATTTTTATTGGTTCCTGCTCAGGATATCGTTGGGAAATTTTTATCGACTTTTAAAGAATTCCCTCCAAGAATGAAAGCAGCGAGCTTTAGCTTAGACAAAGTAATGGAGAAGTTATCTACTCCTGTAAATAAATAAATTAATTCTTAGTGTGAAGCCCGATTCTTTTGGATCGGGCTTTTTTAATCTTCAAAACATGAATAAAACAATCATTTTCTCTCTACTTATTCTAATCCTAACTTCTTGTCAGGAAAAGTCAGATTCGAATAAAAACGAAACAAAAAAGGAAATCGATCCACTTCCTTCTTGGAATGATTCTGAAAACAAAAAAAGAATCCTTGAGTTTGTGCAAGAGATTATCAATGAAAAAAGTGAAAACTATGTTCAACCGGAAGATCGAATCGCCACTTTCGATAATGATGGTACACTGTGGGCAGAACAACCCCTATATTTTCAACTGATATTTGCACTTAATAGAATACAGGAAATGGCTAAAGATCATCCGGAATGGAAAGATGAAAAACCATACAGTTATGTACTCAATGGAGATATTCCAGGACTGATAGAAGATGGTGGAGAAGAAGCTGTTTTCAAGATTATTATGACCACACATGCTGGTATTTCAGTGGATGATTTCAAACAAGAAGTAAAAGATTGGCTCAAAGAAAGTCGACATTCTAAATTCAATGTGGAATACAATCGGATGACTTATTTACCCATGATTGAATTAATCGACTATTTAAAAGCCAATGATTTCAAAATTTACATCGTTTCTGGTGGTGGTGTGGATTTCATGAGAGCATGGGCAACAGAAGCCTACGGCATTCCATCTGAACAGATCATTGGTTCTTCATTAAAAACTAAACTAGTTCAAACAGATACCTCAGTAACCATTATGAAAGAAGCCGCACTTGACTTTTTCGATGATAAAGAAGCGAAGCCTATTGCAATTGAAAAGCATATTGGAAAAAGACCAACTATTGCGGTTGGAAATTCTGACGGAGATTTGCAAATGCTTCAATATTCAGCAGATGGCACAAGTAATTCTCTTCAAATTTATATTCATCATACCGATGATCAACGTGAATACAAATACGATCGCGAATCCCATATTGGTCGACTCAACAAAGGATTGGATGAAGCCAATGAAAGAGGGTGGGTTGTTGTTGACATGAAAAATGACTGGAATAAAATCTGGAAATGGAATTAAAAAACCCCGACCATAAAGTCAGGGTTTCGGGCTGATCTAATTCGACGAATTAAAGTAGTTCGTTGGCTACGTTAGCTAGTTCTGATCTTTCACCTTTTTCTAATTTGATATGGGCAAAAATGGGATGACCTTTCAATCGATCAATTAAATAAGCCAATCCATTCGACTGTTCATCCAAATAAGGTGTATCAATCTGTGCAATATCTCCAGTGAAAATAATCTTGGTGTTCTCCCCTGCTCTCGTAATAATTGTCTTCACTTCATGCGGCGTCAAATTTTGAGCCTCATCAATAATGAAAATGATATTCGACAAAGATCGACCACGAATGTAAGCTAAGGGCGTAATTAAAATCTTCTCACTTTCTTCCATTTCAACAATCTGCTTATGCTGCTTGGAAGTTTCTCTAAATTGATTTTTGATGAATTTCAAATTATCCCATAAAGGTTCCATGTACGGAGAAATCTTCTCACTTGCGTCTCCTGGCAAATAACCGATATCTCTATTCGACAGTGGAATAATTGGTCTTGCTAAAATAATTTGATTGTATTTCTTTCTTTGCTCTAAAGCTCCAGCAAGTGCCAATAAGGTTTTTCCAGTACCAGCCACTCCTTGAAGTGAAATCAATTTGATATCCGGATTCAAAATGGCATTAATCGCAAAAGTTTGTTCTGCGTTCTTTGGCTTGATGCCATAACACAATTGCTTCTCTACACGCTCAATCACGCGTTCTCGAGGATTGTAATAAGCCAAAGATGAAGAAGTGCCATTCTTTAATACATAATAGCCATTGGCCACTTTTTGATCACCTAAAATGTCCACATTCTCATGCACACCTTTTTGAAACAGCTCGCGAATAATATCCGAATCCAAATCTGGTATCGTAATCAAACTCTTACTGATCTCTTTTACGTCTTCTACAATTCCAGTCAAATAGCCCTCAGCAACCAAGCCTACAGCTTTCGCTTTCAATCTCAAATTGATGTCCTTGGAAACCATGATGACCTTCTTACTCTTATTCTGCTTCGCTACTGTCAGCGCCGCATTCAATATCTTATGGTCATTCTTCCCTAGACCGTAAATCTCTTCAGCATCAAAATCTGCATCCGGAGTATTCATTATTACCCGAAAATTTCCCTTTCCTTTTCCCAGAGAAATCCAATCTTGAAGACTATCAGTTCCTGATAGTTTATCTAAAAATCGGATCACTTCTCGAGCTTCAAAATTCTTGGTATCATTTCCGACCTTAAACTTATCTAACTCCTCCAATACTGTAATCGGAATTGCTACATCATGCTCGGCAAAATTGTTGATTGAATTATGATCGTGAAGTAGTACTGAGGTATCGAGAACAAATATTTTTTTAGGTTTTCTTTTAGTGCTTGCTTTACTTGTTGCTTTGGTCATTAATTTGATTTTAAAATTAGTATGAACTCATTGTTCCTAAATTATCAATTATTTCAGGCGACCATTTTTTCCATGCCATTGAGTATTAACAACTCTTTCTTGAAATCCTCTCATTATCAAGAACATATATACTCTTTTCTTAAGAATATAATGATGTTCTTAACTTTAGTTTCAAATAAATTTCTAGTGAAAATGAGTCTTTCAATGGTTTAAAATAGAATAATAGATTCCTGAGACTTAATAATTTATTAACTCCAATTAAGATAGAAAAAGAATGAATTGAAAAGTCAGAAAAGCAGAAAAATATTTTTCAACTATACAGTAACAAATAATTTGTCCAAAGCCGCTTTAAATTTCGCCACTACTCCTTGAAGGATTTCCATGGTATGCGCTTCAGAAATAAATCCAACTTCGTATCCGGAAGGACCTAAATAAATTCCTTCTTCAAGCAAAATCCCATATAATTTTTTAAAGTCCTCCATGGATTCTGAGCGTATCTCCGCAGCAGAACGGATTGATTCCGCATCAGAAAAAGCCAACCAAAAAATAGACCCAACAGTAAATACCTCAAAATTGTAGTTGTTTTCTTGACAATGTGTATTTAATTGATCCACAAAGTATTTTGTTCTTGTTTCTTGATCTTTATAAAAACCAGGCTTCAAACACTCTTTTAATTGTGCCAAACCAGCTGCCATCGCTACCGGATTACCTGAAAGTGTTCCCGCTTGATAGACGTCCCCATCTGGTGCAATATGACTCATGATCTCAGAAGAAGCTGCATATGCTCCTACTGGTAATCCTCCTCCGATAATTTTACCATATGTGATAATATCTGGCTGAATATCATACAAACCTGCAGCACCTTCAAATCCAACTCTGAAACCAGAAATCACCTCATCGAAAAACAATAAAATTCCATTTTCCGTGCAAATTTCTCTTAGGAACTTTAAAAATTCTGGTCGCTGCAATAATAGTCCGTTATTTGCTGGGATTGGTTCAATGATAATCGCTGCAATCTGATTTCCATGTTTTGAAATGGCTTCTTTTACTGCCTCTTCATCGTTCAACGGTAGAACAATCGTATCATTTGCCGTAGGTTCTGGAACTCCAGCAGATGAACTTGTCCCAAAAGTAGCCAACCCTGAACCCGCTTTTACTAAAAGTGAATCTGCATGCCCATGATAACAACCATCAAACTTGATAATTTTGTCTTTACCTGTATAACCTCGAGCCAATCGAATCCCTGACATCACAGCCTCCGTTCCAGAAGAAGTAAATCGGATTTTCTCGATGAATTTGTTATTCGAAATAATTAAATCCGCCAGTTCATTCTCCAGCTTCGTCGGCGCTCCAAAACTTGAACCATTCGCCAAAGCTTCTGTGATGGATTCGCGAACATATGGATTGTTATGCCCAAGAATTAAAGGACCCCAAGAACAGCAGAAATCGACGAATTCATTCCCATCCTCATCCCAAATTTTTGGTCCATCTCCTTTCTTCATAAACAAAGGCACACCATCAACAGATTTAAAGGCTCTAACCGGTGAATTAACCCCTCCTGGAAAAAGTGTTTTTGCTTTTGAAAATAGTTCTTCTGAATTCGTTCGCTTCATTTTGTCTTTATTTAGATTCTGTATATTTGCTGCAAAAATAAGAATAACCGATGAGTAAGTACCAAAATTCCCTCGAATACGCCCAACAAAAAGATAACCAAGACCCTTTGAGAAAGTTTAGAGACGAATTTGAATTTCCAACTTTCCACGAAAAGGAAGTCATCTATTTTACTGGTAATTCTCTAGGACTAATGCCGAAAAAATCTAGAGATTACATCAACAGAGAACTGGACGACTGGGCAAAATGGGGAGTTGAAGGTCATTTCGATGCTGAAAGACCTTGGTTTGCTTATCATGAATTCTTAACCGAAAAAGCAGCGAAAGTTGTAGGTGCAAAAAATTCTGAGGTGGTGGTCACACATTCCTTAACAACGAATCTTCATCTTTTAATGGTTTCTTTCTACAGGCCAACAAAGGAAAGATTCAAGATTATTTGTGAGAAAAAAGCCTTCCCTTCGGATCAATATGCTTTGGAGTCTCAAGTAAAATTTCACGGATTTACTCCAGAGGAGGCTATCATCGAAATTGGACCAAGAGATGGGGAACATTTGATCAATGAAGAAGATATTTTAACTGCTATTAAAGAACATGGAGATTCCTTGGCGATGATCATGATTGGTGGTGTCAACTACTATACAGGGCAGCTTTTTGACATGAAAACAATCACGGAAGCTGGTCACAAAATTGGTGCTACAGTAGGTTTTGATTTGGCTCATGCCGCTGGGAATATCAAAATGCATTTACACGATTGGCAAGTAGATTTTGCCGCTTGGTGTTCTTATAAATATTTAAACTCTTCTCCTGGTGGTGTTTCCGGGATGTTTGTTCATGAAAATCACGAATTCAAACCTGAATTACCAAGGTTTGCCGGATGGTGGGGATATGATAAAGAAACCCGATTCAAAATGGAACCTGGATTTGTTCCCATGAAAGGAGCCGAAGGCTGGCAATTGAGTAATGCACCTGTTCTAGGAATGGCTGCACATTTAGCTTCTTTGGAAATTTTTGATGAAGCGGGGATGGATAATCTGGTTGAAAAAAGAGATGATCTAACAGCATATTTGGAGTTCATCATTAATGACATTTCCGAAAGAAGTGATAAAGCTGATTTTGAAATCATCACACCAAAAGATCAATCGAAAAGAGGTGCACAATTGTCCATCCTAGCTCATGGACAAGGGAAAACATTATTCGATAATATATCCAAAGAAGGAGTAGTTGCGGATTGGAGAGAACCCAATGTGATTCGGATAGCTCCAGCTCCCTTATACAATTCGTACACAGATGTATGGCGATTCGGTCAAGCCTTGGAAAAAGGACTTGAATAGTTTATCTTTCGAATCTGCATGATTCGAAAAATAACATATCTCGGAATACATAATGGTCTAACCACACATGAGAGGAAAATTCACCTTTTCTTCAATCAAATTATTTTAATTGGTGGGTTATTCATGTTCCTGCAAGCTGTTTTTTTTGCTTTGGTAATTCAGCCTGAACTTGGATTTCTTATGTTTATAGGGCCTATTGGCAGCGTAATTGGTCTTTATCTGCATTCAATAGGTAGGTTTACACTTGCCCGAATATTGAGTTTTTCCTTAGTAATGATTGGTGGAGCTATTCCCTCCGCTCTTATTGGAAAAGAACACGCTTTTCATTTGGCTAGTTTAACAGTCATAGTGGCGAATATCATCTGTTTTTCCAAAAAAGAATTCTTTTATTCCCTGATCGCAATACTTGTGGCCTTGGTTGGAATCTTTCTGACTGAATCCAATGAGATAAAACAATTTTACCCCAACTTGCCTTCAGCAGAATCTTTCAGATTAGTCACTATTTTAGGTACTCTTACTTTTGTTCTATTCGAACTTTACTTTATCACACGACTGAGTGAAGATTCTGAAAATGTTGCTGACACCAAATACAAAAAAGTAAGAAATACAGTTTCCATTCAGCATGAAGAAATTCAATTGATGATGCGGGAAATTCACCATCGGGTAAAGAACAATTTACAAATCATCATCAGTCTGCTAAGATTGCGTGCCAATGATTTATCAGATGAAAAAGCCAAACAGCTTTTTGACACCACCATAGACCGAATCCAATCCATGTCTATTCTCCACCAAAAAATCTATCAGTCTCGAAATATTTCCAAATTCAATGTTCAAGATTATATCGAAACACTCACCAATAATTTGATCTCCACACATGCCATTAAATGCGATATCGAATTGGAAGTCAATTCGAATATTGAAGAAATTGACAATGATTTTATCGTTTCCTTTGCTTTAATCTTAAACGAACTGATCTCCAATTCTCTTAAGCATGCCTTTAACGATAAGCAAAATGGGAAAATCCAGATTGAATTCAACAAACAAGGGAAAGAATTATCACTTTTCTATAAAGATTCTGGTCAATGGAAAAAACCAGTAACGGATGATTCTTTCGGACTTGAATTGATTGGTTTATTAACAGAACAAATTCAAGGATCTTTTGAGAGAAAAACACCTGAAAACGGAACTGAATACCATTTTTCTTTTTAGTTGCGAGTGTCGAGTGACGAGTTTGAAAAATCTAGTAATTTTTTCCCATCATAAAAACGCCATGAAGGGAAACAATGCAAGTCACTATTCACTAAACATCGCATAAACCAGAAAACTAGCCAACCAATGACTTCCCATATAATCCGAACCAATCACATGCGGTTTCGATGCCTTTATGTGCTGATCTGCGACCTGATTAATGAGTTCCTGATTTCTGCCTAATTTCTGACCAATTCGATACAAACACCAAGCTCGAGAGAAGTTCAAACCGTCCAAGTGAACCAACTTACCATCTTTTCGATCCAAGACTTTGCCCGGTTCCAATTGAAAATCTGATTTGAGAAGTTGAGGCATGAATTTTTCGATCCAAGAATAAAATTCCGATTGCGATAAAATCATCGACATTAAATGGGCTTCTTGTAAACAAGGCGAAATGAAATCAAAACCCGAAGGCTCATAGTTTAATGGACAAGCTTGGTCTTTCGCATAAAAATCTTTCGCTCTGTTCGAAATCAATGCCGCTAGATCTTTATCTTTTACAATTTGCGTGTATTCAAAAGCCAAAGCTAAACCAAAAGCGGTATTGGTGTGTTCCCCAACGCGTATCGGGTAAACAAGTTTTGGCAAAAAAGCTTTATAACCATTCACAATATGATCAGTTAATGGTTGTAATATTTCAGTCCACTTATGCTTTTTATTGTGCTTCGACAAACTCAATTCTGCGTGTAACTTCAACAGCCAAGCCCAACCATAAGTCCGTTCGAAAGAGGTATTATGTTTCGATTTGAAATAGGCCAACTCCTTCTCCACATTCTCTTTGGTTAATTTTTCATCCAATAATTTGATCACCTTTTTTTCCAAATCAGTTTTCGGAAACGTGTTCATGCCTTTGGTCAGCAACCAAAAACCATGACAAGCAGAATGCCAATCAAAACAACCATAAAAAATAGGGTGTAGTTCTTTCGGAGACTTCAAATCATCCCCACTTCCTAAAACCTGATTCAATTTATTCGGATACTCCTGATCCACACATTCCAAAGGTAATTCTGCCAATTTCTCCATTTCCTCATAAGAAACCGGAACCTCATCAATCCTCTTAAGCTTCCCAGAACCAGCTCGATATGTCTGACCAAAAATCATCGATGGAATAAAAAGAATAATTAGGAAATATTTCATGCCTTTTTGATTTAAAGATAGCTAAATAACCCGGGAATGAATTCCCGGGTTATTTAGACCAAACCAAAATTTTTCATCCTTCATTCTTAATTTTTCATTCCCCCAAGGGTTACCTTTTCAAAAACCTGACATATCTTAGAAAAGACAAATGAAAAACGAAGCCCTACTAAAATTGATTCAAACCAAACCTGAAAAGGCTTTCTCTAAGCTTTACAAGGTGTTTCCTGATGTCAAAAAATATGTTTTGGCCAATTCTGGATCCAAAATGGAAGCGGAAGACATCTTTCAGGATGGTCTGATCATTTTATACAAAAAAGTAAATCAAAAAGAATTTCAGCTCAGTGGATCTCTTGAAGGATTCCTGTATCATATCTGCAAATTTTGCTGGAATAATGAAATCAGAAAAAAAGAGAAAGAACATAAACTGGAAAAATCCGACTTCGAACTAGAAGTGGATTTGGAAGAATTGATCCAAAAGGAAAACCAATTGAAGCAAGTGGAAAACATCTTGGACAAATTGGGAGAAAAATGTAAGGAGATCATTCGATTATTCTACCACAAGGCGATGTCGATGAGTCAGATTGCTAAAAAGCTTGACTATCGAAATGAAAAGACGGCCAAAACCCAGAAATATAAATGTCTGGAAAGAGCCCGAAACAAAGTTTTAGAAATCAATAACCTTTAAAACCATCGTCATGAGAAAAGAATTAGAATTAATCGAAAAAATAGAAAATTACCTCCTTGGAAAAATGGATCCAAAAGCAAAAGCGGAATTCGAAAAAGAAATCCAAAACAACCCAGACCTCGCTCAAAAAGTAAATGCACAATCCAAAATTGTAGATGCCCTTCAAAATATGGTGCTCAAAGGGAAAGTGAAAAAGGGACGCACCCAATACAAACTCAAAAAAATTGGACTTAAGGTACTCATCGGAATTGGTATTGCTGGAGCTATCACGACTGGAATCTTCGTGATGAACAACCAAGACGAAAAGTCCAATAATCAAGAAATCCAAAAATCCAACTATCAAAATGTTCTGAAGGAAGCCGATGGTGGCGAATTCGAGACCGAGTTAGACAACCAAATCTTCATCATCAATAATAGCCAAGACACGGTTGTAGAAACGGAAGATGGAATGGTCATCTATATCCCAGCAAACACATTTGATGTAGAAGGAAACTACGAATTATTAGTAAAAGAAGCCATTCAAGCAGATGACATCATGAAAGCCGGATTACAAACATTCGATCAAGAAGGAAATTTGCTAGAAACTGGAGGTATGTTCCGAATTGAAGGGATCAAAAACAACCAAATCCTTTCTATGAATAAAGGGAAAGAGTTTACCGTGAATGTTCCGACCAACAATAAAAAAGGAGGAATGTCGCTTTACGATGGAGTGCGAAATAAAAAGGGTAATATCGAGTGGGCGAATCCCAAAGAAATCGAAAACATCTTAACTCCAGTGGATATTCTAACTCTAGATTTCTACCCACCAAACTATGAAGACAGCTTGAACGCCTGGGGGAAATCCACAGATAAAAAGTATAGAGATAGTTTGTATTATTCTTTTGCGGGGTTTTGTGATCAAGGAAATGGTGCTGATCAATTTGTTTCAAATAATTTGGACCTTGACTTAGGTTTAAACGATTCTATGATGTCTGCCGCAAAAGTTCAGCGGACTCCAATGCAAGGGTGGAAGAATAGACCATTCATGGAATATGAAGCAAATCCAAATTATAACATAACCTATACACTTTACACCGATTATACTTTTGAGATTAATGTTGGTGTTAGAGAAGGTGATAGAACAAAAAACCGAATTATCAATGTTCAGACACAGGGTGGTGCTGAAATCATGATGGATATGAATACAGCAACAAAAAATCCACCTTATTATGTTAACCAATATACGTTCAGTGTTGCAAATGTTGAGCGTATAAAAATATATGGTTATTACCCAATGGGCACAATTATGAACAACCCCTCAGCCGACCTGAATTCTGTACCAGAACAACAATTAACTGAAATCGTTATTCCACAGGTTGAAATAGGAATGGCGGACACAGCAATGGTTGCAGACACTTACTGCAATGTCCTCGATCCATCCAAAGTCAAAGCCATTTGGAATCGTAAATTCAATAAGACGAATTTGGCTACAAAAGAATTTGAAGAAAGAATGAAATACATCCACACTTCTTGTTCACCCAATATAATTGATGCTTATGTCAATGGATTAGAAAAGAATTTATGGGAATGTGATTCCATCGCTTACGCCGTTTCTGGAAATTCCAAGTTTGAAGAATTTAAAAACAGAAAAGACGGAAAAGTAAAATTGAATTCGAAAGCGCAGCAAAAATTCCAAGCCTATTTCGAGAAGAAATCATCGGCATACCAAGAAGAGGCAAAAGAAATTCGTGCAAATTATTACAAGAAACATCAAGAATTAAGAGAACAATTCCGAAGTGCTCAAAACAAAAATGAACAGGAAAATGTAACGCAATTGTATCAGCAAATGGAACAGGAAACCCAATACATGCTGAGAAATATTAAACCAACACCTCCTCAATCTTACACAGTTTCTGTTCCAAGTCCCGGATGGAAGAATATCGACCAAAAAGTGCGAGAAAAAGTCTGGGCAAGAGAAAGTGGAACCGTGACGGATGGTTTCAATACAGTAACATTAAGTTTTTCAAGTCAAACGTTCACTATCAATAATCGAGAGCAATTTGATCGAATTAAATTCTATATGCTGCCCCAAGAAATCAATTCTTACATCCGAGTAAATGAAAAAGAAGGAAAATGGACCTACAAAACCAACGACGACATGAAATATGATTTGGTGGTGATTGCCTACGACGATCAAGGAAACATTTTCAGCTACCAAGAAAAAGTAGTCCGAGAAGGGAAAAATATCAGTATGAAAAAAGACAATATCAAAAACCTGAAAAGAAGTTTGAATAATACAGACATCAAAAATGAAGTCGATTTTATCCATTCGGATTTGGCTAATTTGAAGCGTGAACGAAAGTTTATAGATGACGCTCTTTTCAGAGGAAAAGTTCAGAATGTGATTTTCGCAAATTGTCTAGCAGGAGAAGATGGAGGCCCTAACCTCTTTGGAGCAGAAGAAATTAAGGATGAAGAACTTTGGTAAACACAAATGCGCTTCGAGCAATCCCGATGATAATCGGGAGACGAGGAGCAGTCGAAGTGTGATGAGTTCAACCGAACACCCGTATTAAATAACCCGGGAATTCATTCCCGGGTTATTTGCCTTGAAATTCCTCCAATTTCGTCACTCGTAACTCCCCACTCCAACTTCGTTATACTTTTCGATAATTAATTGTTCATTACCTAATTGCACATTGTTCCTCGCACATTGTCAATTATATTAAATTCGTAGTATGAAAAAGTTTGTCCTGCTTCTAGTTCTGTCTCTTTTCATTGCAGCTGCACATGCGCAGAAAAGAGGACAATACAAGTACAAAAACCAAAGAAATCAGCATTTCTCAAAGCGGATGGATAGCCCCATTTATTCGGTTTCTCAGTCTCCTTGTAAACCTTGGGGCTTGCACATGTCTTTGGGGGCGACCTATACGTTCACCGATCTGAACCCAGATGAATTTAGTTCTGGAGCTGATACCGCAACGACTTTCAAGCATGATCCGGCAGGTAGATTGGGTTATTATTTTGACATTGGCTTATTGCACATCTTCAAAAAGAGAAATCCCATTGTACACTATTTTGATTGGGCTGTGGGGATTAAACACTTTGCAGGTCAGGAAGAGTTTAAAGGTGAAGTTAGAGACAATATCAACGACAATGTTTTAGGTTCTCAATATGGAAAGGGAAAATGGGATAATGGATATGTTTTTATTCGCGCCAATATTCACAATGTCATTCAAATTGGTAAATGGAATTTTATTGATAACTCGATTGGTGTAAATGCCGATTATCAAATTTACGAGTACAAGCACAACAGACAATGGGAAGGCGACAATATTGAAACTGCCCCTCATTTTCAAGAGAAATTTGTGGCGAGTTTGCATTACCGCTTTGGATTCGGGATTAAATTGAAAGAAGGGATGTTCTTGGTTCCATTTGCGAAGATTCCACTAATGAATTTCTATGAGTGGAATCAAGGAAAACCAACCATTAGATGGTTCGATTCCTGGTATATGCCGATTGTTGTTGGAGTCAAGTTTGCCATTCTTTGGAAGAAGGACCCGAATGATTGCCCTCCGGTTTATACAAATCCAGGTGATCAAAATAAATCAGACCAATTCCAACAGCAGAAATAGATTAACAAAAATTGAATTTTTGGCAAGGATTAAAATTTTAAATTAGCATCTCCATGCAAGAAGGATTAGATAAATACACCAGAAGAAGAGCTCAGACAGCTTACGTTTCAACCATCGTAGGGATTTCTTTGGTTTTATTCATGCTGGGAATTGTAGCCATCTTCGGACTGGTAATTCAAAAACTTCAGAAACAAGTGAAGGAAAATTACCAGATTGATCTTTTTTTCAGCGAAGAAGTGCCCAAAGCAGATATCAAAGTTATCGAAGCTGAAATCGACCAGATGGATTTTTCGGTAAAAGCCGAATATGTTTCTAGTGAAGAAGCTTGGGCAAAGATTCAAAATGAATTTGGCGAGAAAAGTCTGGATGTCATCGATGGAGAAATTCCAATCGAACCTTCCATTGCAATCACGATTAGTGAAAACTACTTCAACTTGGACTCCATTCGAAGCATCGAAGCCAAAATGTTAGCCAAATACCCAAATGAAATTGTGGATGTCAATTATTCTGAAGAAGGTTTGGAAAGCACCAATGATAAGCTCTTCAAAACGACCTATTTCATTTTATTCATCGCCCTTTTGCTCTTGGTGATCTCGATTGCAATGATCAACAATACGATTCGTCTGGCACTCTACAGCAAACGATTTATCATCAAAACCATGCAGCTTGTAGGGGCTACGAATGGCTTTATCAACAGACCTATGATCGTCCAAGCAATCGTTCAAGGACTCATTTCATCTGTAATCGGCATGGCACTGCTTGTCGGACTTTTATATCTGATTCAGGTCTATTTACTAGATATTTCAAAATTATTAAACGTATATTTGTTCCTCCAAATTTATCTGGGAATCACAATTACAGGAATTTTAATCTCCGTAATTGCTACTTGGTTCGCCTTGAGAAAGTTCCTCAGATTGAAATTGGAAGATTTATATTAAATACTGAACTATGTCATCAAACAGTACTTTCGCATTCGACAAAGAGAACTACAAGTTTTTGTTTATCGGTATAGGAGCCGTGGTCCTAGGTTTTATTCTTATGATTGGTGGAGCTTCTACAGATCCAAATGAATTTAATGCTAAGGAATTGTACTCACATGTAAGAATTACTTTAGCTCCATTTTTAGTAATTGCTGGTTATGCTGTTGTGATTTACGCAATCATGAAAGGGAAAAAAGGTGCAAAATCAGTTCAGACTTCTGCTCCTTCTGAATCAAATAAAGAAGAGGCTAAAGAAGACTAATGGAAATCATCGAAGCTATAATCCTTGGAATCATTCAGGGATTATCCGAATTCTTACCCATAAGTTCATCAGGACATTTATTGCTTGGACAACATATCTTAGGTCAAAATACTGAAGGAAGTGTTCTGTTCATTATTACTGTGCATGCGGCTACCGCTTTGTCGACAATCGTGGTTTACCGGAAGGATTTGGCAAAGATCTTCCTAGATTTGATCACTTTTAGGTGGAATGATTCTTATAATTTCAGTTTATTTATTGTGATATCCATGGTTCCAGCTGCTTTGGTTGGATTCACTTTGGAAGACGTCATTGATGGTTTTCTGGAAGACCCCGCGAATCATTTTTCCCAGTTGGTTCTCGTTGGAATCTGTTTGTTCTTTACGGCTTTTGTACTCTTTATTTCTGAGACAGTCCGAGTAAAAAAAGGCATTCTGAATTACTGGAAATCCTTCGTTATTGGGGTTGCGCAGGCAGTAGCCATTCTCCCTGGTGTTTCCAGATCGGGTTCTACAATTGCAACATCTTTGTTACTGGGTGTGAATAAAAAGAAAGCAGCTAGATTTTCATTTTTGATGGCGCTTCCCGTTATTCTGGGGGCAATGGCAAAGAAAGTTCTTGATCTTAATGATGGCACAACAACCATCTCTGGAAATGAAGGTCTTGGTCTTGTATTTGGATTTATTGCTGCCTTTGTTTCTGGATATTTTGCCTGTACTTGGATGATTCGACTTGTTCGCAAATCCAAACTGAGATACTTTTCTTATTACTGTTTAGCAGCAGGAATTGGCGCTATCGTTCTCGCTTTTGTAAAATACGCCTAAATGGATTTTGAAAAAGGAGAAATTCTCTTAATTGATAAACCCTTCGAATGGACATCTTTCGATGTAGTCAATAAACTCAGATGGGCCATCAAATCAAGACTAAAACAGAACCCACTCTTACTTGGTGAGAATCAATACGACATTAAGAAACGAATCAAGAATTATAAAGTGGGTCATGCCGGAACTCTAGACCCATTAGCCACAGGACTATTGGTCATCTGCATAGGAAAAAAAACCAAGGAAATAGACGGATTCATTGGTCAGGAAAAAGAATACACAGGCAAGTTTCTACTAGGTAAAACAACTCCCTCATACGATCTGGAAACAGCATTCAATTCTGAAAAATCAACCGAAGGAATTACTGAGGAAATGATGCAGGAAGCTGTCAAAAATCTGAGCGGAGAAATCCTTCAAGCAGCACCCATATTTTCAGCAAAATGGGTGGATGGAAAAAGAGCATACGACCTTGCAAGAGCCGGTGAAGAATTTGAAATGAAAAAGAATTTGGTTGAAATCACAACTTTCGAAATCGACTCTTCAACCTTCCCTGAAATCAACTTTCGAATTGTTTGCTCCAAAGGAACTTATATACGCTCCATTGCGCACGATTTTGGACAAGAATTAGGTTGTGGAGCCACTTTAATTGAATTAAGACGAACACGATCAGGAGCTTTTAAAATAGAGGACTCTAAAACCATTACCCAATGGACAGAAGAAATTCGTTCAACTTCGCTGAAGCTACGTTGAATAAATAATTCGTAATTTAAAAAAACTATCCAAGCCCTATTAAGTCGCCAAAAATCATCATTCCGAGTCCTACAAGACCAAAAAAGAACATCCAGGAAGCAAATTTCTCATTCTTCAGATAAACCAAATAGAAGGTCAGTAAAAATGTTAATGGAATCGTTAGGAAGGCAGTAAAATTAATGGCTTCAAGGTAAAAGAAGTTGAAGACCGTCCATAGAAGAATCCAAAAAGAAAAGTGAATAAAAACCTTCATGATCTTTTTATAGCGTAAACCCGCTTTCGCATATCTGGGCACGAGCATTAAAAGTGAAATCAAGGTGATCAGCATCAAAAAGGAGTAAAATACAATTTCATGAATCGCCCATTCCTTTTGCAGATTTACCTCAAATTTTAATTCCGAATAATAATCCAGAAACTTGTCATTGGCAAACAAATAAGCATAGATAAGAACGTATATCAAAGGCACCAAAACGCCCAAAATTGCCAACAAAATCTCTCTTAAATTAAATCCTTTTATTGATATTAAAACAAAAAGTACCGCCGGAAAAATCAAGATATTGGTGATGTAGAAAATAGACGATAAACCAATCAGAAAACCAAAATTGAAGACCAATGCTTTGGCACCCTCTTTTCGGTCGATTTGCAACAATTGTCGGAACCCAACAAGGACAAACAAATTTGAAACAATGATTGGATTGAAATACAGTAAATCTTTATTGGATGAAATAATCAAAGCATACAAAAGTGCCGGCAAAAAGATGAATCTTTCGAAATACTCATATTTATTGAATATCGAATTAACCAAAAAGCTTCCGGCAGAAATAAATACAATGGACAAAATATAACTCAACCAAGTATTTTCATTAATCTGCTCAAACATTTGATTGATAAAAGGCAGTGAATTCTGAAATGAAGCTTGGGGTTCAATAAAAAAAGAATACGCCCACAAACCAGCTACAATAAAAGGGACACTTATTAGAGCAAGTGTATTGTAAGATTTGTAAAACCGAAGCAACATGTAACCAAAGATAGAAGTAAAAATTGTTTGAACTAGTTATAAATAACAGAAAAAACAGACAATAATTTTTTAAAAATGAATTTGATTGCTATTTTTGACCAATAACTATTAAAATTTACGATTATGAGTCCGGAAGCAGTATGGGCATTAGGTGATTTTCTAGAGATGTTGTTAACACCTTTCGATTGGTATTTCCTTTGGGATATGTTGAACATGCTTGTTGTTCTAGGAGGATTCGTTGGATTACTCATTTGGTTGAGACTTCAAGGTAAATACACTAAAAAAGCAAAAGAAGAAGGTGGAATCATGTAATTCCAATCTTCATTAAGATAATTGAAAAGGCTGCCAGAGGGTGGTCTTTTTTTGTTTTGAGGGGTAGGTTCTAAGTTCTAAGTTCTAAGTTCTAAGTTCTAAGTTCTAAGTTGTTTAAAAACTATTTTATTGATCGGATAAATCCTTTAATTATTCTTGATATTTCTTCACACTTACTAATTAAAATATCTCGAGTTTCTAAATCTAGATAGTTTAACCTATAAGCTAGATATAACATTGACTTTACTTCTGCAACTGATCCGTTGGATATAAACATGAACCTAATCAATTCTTTGTTACTATATCTTTCAAACCCTTCGGCAATATTATTCGAGGAACTCACAGATGCTCTTCTAAGTTGATCTTTGAAAGAATAATCCTTCAGGTCTTCGGTTAATCTATAAATATCTACTGCTAAATCCTGACTTTTTTGCCAAGACAATAAATCTTCAAATTTGGTTATTTTCATTTTGATAAAATTTAAAAGGTTAATGATAATACTTAGAACTTAGAACTCAGAACCTCAGAACTCTATGGCACAAAAGCCCCTTCAACATGCACCAAACTCTCTTCATATTGATTCTTAATGATACCGATAACATCCAACCTAACTTCTAAATCTATTTCCCTTTCTTGGATAAAATGATTAGCAGCTTTAATGACTTGTTTTTGTTTTCCTCTGGATATGAGTTCTGGCGGTCCAAGTTTTGCCGTAGTTCTTGTTTTTACCTCAACAATGATTAACAAATCATCTTTTTTGCAGATGATGTCCAATTCCAACTTTTTAAATCGGTAATTACGTTCTAGGATTTTATAATTATTCTTTTCTAAATAGGTAGCTGCGAGGTCTTCCCCCAGCTTTCCCAATTCAAGGTGCTTTGACATGATTTAAATGGTTTTGGTTATATTCGCACCGTGAAAATACTCATTTATTTACTACTAATTTTTACTGTTTCTCTTAGTTATTCTCAAGAGGAATCGGAAAAGAAAAAAAAGCCAAAAAATAGATGGCAACAAAGATATTCTGGCGGTAAAGGAACCTTCTTTTTACGATATGGCTGGAACCGCTCTTGGTATACCAAAAGTGATCTTTCTGTCTGGGGCCCAGGATATGCATTTACAGTGAAAAATGCTGTCGGCAAAGATGCTCCTGCCAAGTTTTCTTTTTCAAAGTATTTTTCGCCAAAAACCTGGTCCATCCCACAATTCTCTACGAAACTTGGGTATTATTTTGCTGACAATTGGGCCGTATCCATTGGTTGGGATCACATGAAATATGTTTTGGAAGAAGGCACTTATCGGTTTTCAGCATATGTAGTCTCCACCGTTTATAAAGATTGGGCTGGTGTTTATGACGATACACCAGTTGAAACCGAATACGAATATTTCCACTATGAAAATTCTGATGGGCTGAATTATGCGCGAGTAGAAATTCATCGGGCCGACCAATGGTGGAGGCAAAAGAAAGGCATCATTGCTTTTAATACTTTGTTCGGAATCTCGACAGGAATGGTAATCACAAGAAATGACTTTGGAATTGGGGAATTACCTCACAAAAATAGATTTGCTGTTTCTGGTTGGGGCTTATCCGCACACCTAGGGATTCGGATCGATTTTATCAATTTCATTTTTCTTCAATACAATTTTGGAGGGGGATTGATACATCTTCCCAAAGTAAATACATACGACGACGAGCCACATTATGCTCGACAAGTATTTCTATATGGTGAAATGGATTTTGCTTTTGGTGCTTTTTGGTATATCACCAAAATCAACCGTGTCCCGGCAAAACATATTCGATAGTCGCATTCTTATCTGTGACTTCCATCTTATATTTTCCTGACATAACCACAGTCCAATTATCATCTTGATGACCTGCAGGAAACTTAAAGAACACCGGAATATCTCTGTGTTCAACGAATTTTAAAATCATCTGTTCTAATGATTCCGGAAAGGGAGTTTCATCTTGCTTGATATCCGTAAAAGAACCGATAATTAATCCTGAAATCTCATCAAAAACACCTGCGTGTTTTAGTGCCCAAAGCATGCGATCTACAGAATAATAATACTCTCCTACTTCTTCTAGAAAAAGAATATTATCCTTGAATTGAATATTAAACTTTGTACCGATCAAATTATGAACAATGGAAAGATTTCCTCCTACCATTTTACCTTCTGCTTTTCCAGGCTTATTATAATTTGTTCCGTCTACTGCGTAGCTAGGTGGTGCATTAAAAAGAGAGTTTTTTAAACTGTCCATGGCAAATTGTGTATTCGTTTTATAATTAATCGGCATGGTTCCATGCAGCGATTCGATGTCTAACTGGTGAAGTCTATTATGAATGGTTGTAATATCGCTATATCCAATAATCCACTTTGGGTTTTCAATGAACCGTTCCCAATTCAAATCATCTATGATTCGTGTACTTCCGTATCCTCCTCTTGCACAAAATATGGCTCTTATTTCCGGATCGTCCAATGCTTCCTGAAACGTATTTCTGCGCATTTCATCCTTCCCCGCAAATCTACCCCATCGACTTCTGGAATTCATGGACAAGATTGGCTTCAAACCCCAATTTTCAAGAAGTTCCATCGGCCAAAACAGAACATTTTCATCAATCGTTCCTGCTGGAGAAACTAAAATGACCTTATCACCTGTTTTTAAACTTTCTGGTCTCATAGAATTCCGAAGCCTAAAAATAGCCTAAAAATCAATACAAACAGCAATTTATCTCAGTCATTTAATATCTTTGTCGCCAAAATTCGATTTATGAGCAAAAAGTTCACCATCACAGCAGCACTTCCTTATGCCAATGGACCTCTTCATTTAGGTCACGTTGCGGGAGTCTATCTTCCGGCAGATATCTTCAACCGATTTGCGAAAATGATGGGAGATGATGTACTTTTTGTTTGTGGATCTGATGAGCATGGAGCTGCAATAACCTTGAGAGCGAAAAAAGAAGGTATTTCCCCTCAAGAGATTGTAGACAAATACCATGAAGTCATCAAAAATGCCTTTGAAAATTTTCAAATCGAGTTTGATATTTTCCACAGAACTTCGGCTCCAATTCACCATGAAACAGCTAGCGAATGGTTTTCCAAATTGGAAGCAAATGGCAAGTTTACCAAACAGGTTTCAGAACAATATTTCGACGAAGAACACCAGCAGTTTTTGGCCGACAGATATATCACAGGTGAATGCCCAAAATGCCATAATCCATCTGCTTATGGTGATCAATGCGAAAAATGTGGAAGTAGTTTAAGTCCAACTGAACTGATTCATCCAAAGTCTACATTGAGTGGTGCAACTCCAATTTTAAAAGAAACGACTCACTGGTATTTACCAATGGATCAACACGAAGATTGGTTGAAAGATTGGATTAAAGACGGAAAATTAGATGGAGTTCAACAACATGATCCAAAAAACTGGAGAAATCAAGTGGTGGGTCAGTGTATGAGTTGGATCGATGGTGGATTACAACCAAGAGCCATGACGAGAGACTTGGACTGGGGTGTGAAAGTGCCAATCGAAGGAGGAGAAGGAAAAGTATTGTATGTCTGGTTGGATGCGCCTATTGGTTATGTTTCAGCTACGAAACAATGGTGTTTGGACAATAATAAAAACTGGGAAGACTATTGGACAGGTGATCGCGAATTGGTTCATTTCATTGGAAAAGATAATATCGTTTTTCACTGTGTCATTTTCCCAATTTTGTTGAAAGAATACGGTGGTTTAGTGCTCCCAAATAATGTCCCTGCTTCGGAATTCTTAAATCTGGAAGGAGACAAATTTTCGACTTCAAGAAACTGGGCAGTTTGGTTGCATGAATACATTCAAGATCATCCTGAAAAAGTGGATGAATTAAAATATACTTTAACGGCTATTGCTCCAGAAAGCAAAGACAGCGAGTTTACATGGAAAGAATTCCAAGCTAGAGTCAATAACGAATTGGCTGATATTTTAGGGAATTTCGTGAATCGAGCACTTGTGCTGACAAACAAATACTACGAGGGAGCCATTCCAGAAAGAGGTGAATTAACAGCGGAAGATCAAGCGCTATTGGACACCATCAAGTCGACCAAAGAAAAAGTAGAAAACTTGATGTACCGCTTCAAGATTCGAGAAGCCCAAGCTGAAGTGATGAATTTGGCCAGAGCTGGTAACAAATACTTAGCGGATAATGAGCCTTGGAAATTGGTAAAAGAAGACCCGAAAAGAGTCGAAACCATTATGAATTTGGCTGTAGAAGTTACGGCTAATTTGTCTGTTTTGCTGTTTCCTTTCTTGCCAAAGTCAGCCAATAAAATTGCTGGTTTCTTGAACATCGATAATCAAGAATGGGCGAAAGTTGGTCAGGAAAATCTAGTTTCAGCTGGAAACAAAATCAATAAACCTGAAATTCTATTCCAAAAAATTGATGAAGACTTTGTAGAAGCTGAATTGGCCAAATTGGAAGCATCCAAGGAGGTCGAATTAAATTACGACCCTGTAAAAGATGAAATTAGTTTCGATGATTTTGTAAAAATGGATATCCGAATTGGAGAAATCGTTGCGGCAGAGAAAGTGAAAAAAGCCAACAAATTGCTACAACTCCAAGTGGATCTTGGTTTCGAAACTAGAACCATCGTTTCAGGCATTGCAGAACACTACAAACCGGAAGACATCATAGGCAAAAAAGTAACGGTTCTTCTGAATCTTGCCCCAAGAAAAATCAGAGGAGTTGAATCCAATGGAATGATCTTAATGTCAGAAAACCCTGACGGTGAACTATCCTTCGTTTCCCCAGAAAAAGACATGGTGAACGGAGCGGGGGTGAGATAATATGTTGATTTATTTATGTGCTAATATGCTAATTAAATAGCCCTCGTATTTTTCTTGGTTGAATAAATTATTTTGTTTAGCACTTTTTGAATTGAATTCAATTTTTCTAATAATTCCTCATCAAAAGGGTAATCTTTAGCATACTTACATAATCTCAACCAATACTCAGTTTCATCAGCTTCTTTAGCAGATATTTTCAGCTTATGTATGAAGTCGTTCCGACTTTCTGCTGATTGAGATTCATGGACATTTGCCCCAATAGAAGTTCCAGATTTCAATAATTGATTGGCTATTACGAATTTTCTCTTAGTCTCAAGATCTTCAGTAAATTCAATAATATCTAAGGCAAAGGAAAAAGTAAGATCTTTAATAAGATTATCTGATTTCATTATATTGATTTAGTGGTTGGTTCGAAAATACAAAAATTTTCAAATCAGCACATCAAACCATTAAAAAATCAGCATATCACTTAAGCTTCCTACTCATTCTCAAGAAAGAAATTTCCTTTTCAGTTAATGGTCTCCAGTAGGATCTTGGAAGATCTTTTTTGGTTAATCCAGCATAGGAAACACGATCGATCTTTTTGATATCGTAGCCTAATGCTTTAAAGATTCTTGAAACCACATCTTTCTTATTGGTTCGAAGTTCGATACCGACTTCTTTTCCATCACCTTCTATGATTTCGGCACCATCCGCCCAAACTTTTCCATCTTCCAATTCAATTCCCGTTCGGATATGCTCCAAATGTTCCGCTGTAATGGGCTTTGTCAAACTAACCTGGAAAATCTTGGTAATCTGGTATTTTGGATGCGACATTTTCTTTTGAAGATCCGAATCATTTGTAAAAAGCAATAATCCGGTTGCATTTCGATCCAATTTGTCGATTGGATAAATCGGTTCCTTACATGCATTCTGAACCAATTTGAATACATTTTTTTCTCTGGAAGAAGTGGTTACGGCATATCCCTTTGGCTTATTCAACAAGATATATCTTTTGGTATCTGGGGAAATCGTTTCGCCATCATACTGAACTTTATCGCCCGGTTTTACACGAAATCCTAATTCAGTAACAACCTCATCATTGACTTTTACAATCCCCGTTTTGATTAGTACATCCGCCTCTCTTCGCGAACAAATACCCGCATTCGACAAATACTTGTTTAATCTGACTTCCTCGCTCATCGAAGGCACAGGATCTCCTTTTTTCTCTCTCTTCAGTTTGTCCTTGTAAGCATTGAATTTGATCTTCTTTTTATGCAAAGGCTTCTTCCCTCTTGAAGAACCTCCTCCACTTCTAGAACTATTCGAATTGCTTTTCTTAGGACCTTTTCTACTCGACCTCATCACCAAAATTTTGACAAAGGTCGGGGTTTAATTTGGATTGCGCAATCTTTACCACAAAACCTCCCCGCCCTCTGCGAAAACTCTCCGTCTCTGCGTTTCCCCCTCCACTCCTCCACCATAAAACCATTCACCCCTCAACCAAACCTCAACTCCAATAACTACGTTAACTTTACTAATCAACACAACCTAATGAAACAAATAAGCCTGATTCTAATATTGCTTTTTGCAAACCTTTCTTTTTCACAGGAGAAAATTCCTGAATCCCATATTTATAGCCAAATAATTAATGAAGTTCAAGTAAGTGGTAATTTCTCAGCGGTTATTAATTCAAATACAAGAAACAAATTTGGAGGTGGAATTGGAATTTTTCATGTCTTTTTTGAGCCTGCTTTGGCTAATATCGTTGTCGGACTAGAATATAATTTTACCAGTCAGTATTGTGAGTCCATTAGGTACGATTCGGATCCCAAGACAACCTATACAAACGTCAATATCCGTATGCATAATTTTTCCCTTCCCTTATTGGTTCGATTTTGTGTGGGTAAAAAAACCAAAGCTTTATTCGAATTCGGTGGCTTTCTGGAAGCTTCTATAGCGAAAGGTTTTGGTGACTCCTATACCTGGAATTTAAGTGGAATACCATCTTCAAAAGGAAATGAATACGGTTTAAGTACAGGGTTAAATGGCGGTCTGCAAGCCGCAGTTGGCTTCAAGATCAGACTAAATAAAACTTTAGAAATGCCTTTTTTGCTTACCTATCGACATGGGTTTAGAAAATTTGCCTACGATTTCCAAAACCAATACCTAAAACTAGCAATCGGTCTCAACTGGGCAAGAAAATACGAGCCTGAAGTGAAGTGGTCACTATTGATACCACAAAGACACTTAACCTCCCCGACCTCTGCGATAACTCTGCGTCTCTGCGTTTCCCCCTTCACTCATCCACCATAAAACCATTCACCCCTCCCCCCTCCACCTCTTTCCATACCCCACCGTGAATAAATATATCTTTCTCGCGTTAGTATAAAGAGCACTAATCTTAACTTAATCGGTTGGATGTATCGTAGAATTCTAAATATCACACTCAAAGTACTGGGCTGGATCGGCTTAAGTCTGCTGACCTTATTCACAGCAGCAACCGTTTTGGTTTATTTTTTCGAAGATGATATCAAACAATATGCGGTTCAAAGGTTGAATAAACAGCTGAATGCTAAAGTTCGCGTGCATTCCATAGAATTATCTCTTTGGGATAAATTCCCTTATGCTTGCTTAAATTTCAAAGGTGTTTTGATTAATGATGCCCATCTAGACTCAAAATTAAACACTTCAGATACGCTGCTCTATGCAGAGAATATGTACCTACAGTTTTCGGTTTGGGATCTTTGGGACGGGGACTACAAAGTGAAAAAAATAGAATCCATCAATGGTTTCCTAAACCTAAAAATCAATAAAGAAGGTCAAGCCAATTTTCATTTTTTAAAACCTTCTGAAGACACTACAGATACTGAATTTGATTTCGATCTGGAAAGCGTCAAACTGCTTAATTTTAGATTTCAATTTCATAGCAAAGAAACCGGACATTATGAAAACATATTTGTAGACAAACTTGTCGCTGAAGGTAATTTCAATGAGAAGGAATACGATGTGGTTTCCAAAGTTTCGGGTAAGGTAAATCAACTAGCTACAGGGAATATCGGATTCATTCAAAATCGGAATTTTAGTGCAGATGTGCATCTACATGTAGAAGATAATTCGAAGTTTTACTTAAAGGAAAGTAAACTGCGAGTGGAAGAAATGGACTTCGATGTAGACGGTAAACTCTCCAAGGACTCCATTGATCTCGATATCAAAGGTGACGACATCACTTTCCAAGAATTTGTGAACTCGTTTTCGGGGCAAATCTTTAACGATATGTACGAATATCAGGCCGATGGTATCGTTGATTTTGACTTTTCAATTGATGGAGCCTATGCCGATTTAAATATCGCTTCTAATTTTCAAATCGAAGCCGGGCAGATTTACGAACCGAGCAATCAAATTCAAGTATCTGATATCCAATTGAAAGGTCAATATGCGCGAAATGCCAAAGGTGAAATCCTAGATCTGAAAGCATTCGATTTAAAAATCTTCAATGGTTTTCTGAAAGGAAACGCCAAAATTCAAAACTTGAAAAATCCTTCGATCGATCTAAAGGCAAAAGGAAATTTAGATCTTTCAGCCGTTGGAAAAATCTTCCATTTTGATGGTATTGAAAATCCTAGTGGGTCGGTTGCCTTATCAACTACAATCAATATCAAAGACGGCAAAAACCTCAAAAATATCAAAGGGAATTTCGATTTGAACAATGTTGGACTGAAGTTCCAAGGAAAACAAATTCAGAATCTAACTGGAAAACTAGCAGTGAACAATGACAATATCGCTCTGAAGGATTTTAGTTTGCTCTTTGGTAAATCAGATTTAGCCTTAAGCGGAGCTCTGAAAAACTTTCGAAAATACATCAACAAAAAGGGAACTCTGAATCTGATAGCTTCTGTTCGAAGTAAATACATCAACTTAGATGATTTTACTTTTAAGAACGACAACTACAGTTCGCAAACGGGGATTTTGCCAGAAAAAGTCAATCTAAATGTGGATCTTCGTTGTGATCGATTCGACTATTATTCGCATACGATTTCAAGTATCTCATTAGCAGCAAAAATGCTCAATCGTAGGTTGATTGTTTCAAATCTTAAATGCAAAGCTTATGGAGGTTCTATCTCAGGAAAAATTGATTTTGATAATCGAAACAGCCCGAATTCGCTTTTAGATATCACCACAAATCTTAGAGGAATCAATATTAAAGAGGTCTTTAAAGACTGGAATAATTTTGATCAGAAAACTATTGTGCATCAAAATATTAAAGGGACGTCAAATATTAAGGCTCACCTACTGATTCCTTTTAACCAAGCTCAAAATCTGGTAAAAGATCAAATCTATGCTCAGGTAAACTTTGATATTGCAAATGGGGAATTAAACAATCTAGCCGCCATGAAGAGCATTACAGCAAGTATGCGCGAAAACAAAATGATTCGTTTATTCTTGAAAAAACATATTGGTCCACTCGAACAGAAATTATTGAATCTTAAGTTTGATCGCTTAGAAAACACGATCGTTATCAAGGATTCAAGAATTCAAATTCCTAAGATGCAGATTAAAACGAACGCCTTTGATATCAATGTGGCTGGTGTTCATAGTTTCACAAATGAAATCGACTATACCTTCGACTTCCGCTTCAGAGAACTAAAAACAAAAGCCGAATACACCGAATTTGGTAAAATTGAAGACGATGGAACAGGTTTTAGAGTGTTCCTGAAAATGTACGGTACGGTTGATAACCCAATAATTGAATGGGATAAAGCTTCCAAAAAGGAAAAAATGAAGGCGGATCTCGCCCAAGAAAAGGAAGATCTAAAATCCATGCTCAAAAGAGACTTTGGTCTATTCAAGAAAGACACAACGGTGAAATCTTATGAAATTGAAAAGAGAGAAGAGGAATTCATGATGTATGATGGGGAATTCGACAAAAAAGGAGAACCCAACCTCATTGCTCCAGACACCGTTAAAAACAACAAGAAAAAGAAGAAAAAAATCAACTCCTTCTTCAATAAAATCAAAGAAGAAAATAAGAAAGAAGAAAAATTTGAGTTTGATATAGAGAATTAATCCAGGTTAATGAATTTATACTCGAAAAAACAAAAGTGGAAAATTGCTTTGCTGATTTCAGCAGTGGTCTTAATCTGCTTCTCACTAATCTACAGTAATTACCTGGTCGATAAACTTCGGAAAAGAGAAAAAATTCCGGTAAAACAATGGACCGAAACCCTTCAGAAAAAGGCGGAACTCATCACACTTACCAATAAAACCTTCGAGGAGCTCAAGAACGAAGAACGGGAGAATATGAAACTATGGGCAAAGGCAACCGAAGAATTGGTTAAACCTTTCGACCTGAATTCAAATGTGGATTATACTTTTTACATCGAGATTATTCAAGCAAATAAGAATATTCCAGTTGTTCTAATGGACAAAGATTCTTCTATCCTGAATTATCTCAATATTTTCGATTACAATCTGGATTCCATCAAAACCAATGACCCCGATCACGCCAAGGAAATCATTGAATCGATTCTTCTGCAAAAAATAACGGAATGGTCTGTTACACATGAACCAATCGTAGTTGACATCGATAAAAATCAAAAGCAATATGTATTCTATAGCGATTCAAGAAAAATTCAGGAATTGGTGGAACAAAGAAATGAGTTGATTGAAGGTTTTAATAAAGAAATCATTGATAACCCGAATCTTGTTCCAGTATTGTTTGTCAACAAAGAAGATAATTCAGTGATTGCCTCAAATCTTGATCCTTCCGATATTGATACACCGGAAAAAGTGAATGCCAAAATTCAAGAATTCATGGCCGAAAATGATGGGATTGACGTCACAATTGATGACAAAGCAGGAGTGGTTTTCTTCAAAAACAGTAAGGAATTAACCTATCTGAAATATTTCCCAATTGTTCAGATCGTGATGATTTCCCTTTTCATCTTGATCGCTTATCTGGCATTTTCAGTATTCAAAAAAGCAGAACAAAATCAAGTATGGGCCGGAATGTCAAAAGAAACCGCCCATCAGTTGGGGACCCCAATTTCTTCCCTAATGGCTTGGATCCAATTACTCGAAGCCAATGGAACGGATCCTTCATTACTGGCTGAACTCGAAAAAGATGTCAATCGTTTAAATACCATAGCGGATAGGTTCTCAAAAATTGGCTCTGAAACGCAATTGGAAGAACTCAATATTTGTGCAAATATTCAAGGAATTGTGGATTACCTCGATAAAAGGTCTTCCGATAAAATTGAATTCATCACGGACTTTGAAGAGCAAATGATGACAGCACTTTTCAGTCCTGTACTTTTCGAATGGGTCATCGAAAATATTTGTAAAAATGCTATCGACGCTATGGAAGGTCAAGGTAAAATCACTGTGAAGATTCACCGAAAGATGGATGATATCTTGATCGATATTACGGATACAGGTAAAGGGATTCCATCTAATAGTTTAAAGACCGTTTTCAATCCAGGTTATACCACTAAAAAAAGAGGTTGGGGCCTTGGTCTAAGTCTGGTTAAACGAATAGTTGAAGAATATCATAAAGGAAAAGTCTTTGTCCTAAAATCTGAAAAGAATGTGGGAACAACTTTCAGAATCATCCTAAAATCGTAGGACCTAAATTTCGCATTCCGAATTCCGAATTCCGAATTAAACCCCCTATCTTTGCAGAAAAAATTCATGCTGGTTAGAATTGTTGTATTTGCCTTTATTTTAATTGCTGGAATCACGGTTGCCATTTACGTAAACATGCAGGATTATGGTCCGGATGAACTGAAAGTCTATCAACCTAAAGACGTTAATCCAGAACTAAAAGACAATACGATCAACTACAATGAAAAAAACCACCGAATTGGTGCATTCACTTTCCTCGATCAAGAAGGCGATACCATCACAAAAAAAGATGTTGAAGGGAAAATCTATGTGACGGATTACTTTTTTACTACTTGTCCAACCATTTGCCCGAAAATGACGGCTCAACTAGAAAGAGTTCAAGAACGCTATAAAGATGATCCCGAAATACTCATACTATCCCACACCGTTCACCCAGAAAATGATACGGTTGAAGTAATGGCACGTTATGCCAAAAGCCATGGAGCGATTCCTAAAAAGTGGTATTTCTTAACTGGAGATAAAGAAGAACTTTACAAATTAGCCCGTCAATCCTATTTCGTTTTAAAACCAGCAGAAGTTGGAGAACCAGGAGATGCGGGTAGTGATTTTATTCACACCAATAACTTTGTACTCATTGATCAAAAAGGAAGAATTAGAGGGTATTATGATGGCACAAACCCATTGGAAGTAGATCAATTGATGGATGACATCTTAAAGTTGAAATAGTTAGAGGCACTCCAGCCAAAATCTAAAATTCTTTGCTCTGAAATCTTCCTGTCTATTTTAATTAATCCTTAAATCCGCAACTTTTTCGTTAAATCTTCGTTTTTCTAGCTAGAATGAATGTTGACATCCTTGTCTCGAAAGAGCGAATGTGTATATTTGAACCCAAATTTTGAATACGGAATGAAAAACTTAGTAGAAGAGTTTTCAAAACATCTTAAAGAAGGACTTGAAATCGGTGAAAAAACTGAATTTAAAAATACATCCAGGTCTTTTGATAATATTTTTATTTGTGGATTAGGTGGATCAGGAATTGGCGGTAAGCTGATTTCTCAGTTGTATTACGACAAAATCGATCAACCAATTACGATCTCAAATGATTATTTCATTCCGAAATCCGTTGGAAAAAATACTTTAACGATTGCTTGTTCCTATTCTGGAAATACAGAAGAAACATTAGAAGCAATGGATAAGGCGGCAAAAGCTGGGTCGGAAATTGCTGTGGTAAGTTCAGGGGGAAAAATCATCGAAATTGCTCAGGAAAAAGGCTATAATTTCATCCAAATTCCTGCAGGTTATCCGCCAAGAGCAGCTTTAGGCTATTCATTCGTGCAGTTGCAATATATCTTGTATAAATATGGGATTATCTCAGACGAATTCAAGTCTCAAATTGAGAATGGAATAAACTTGATTTCTTCCAATAAAGATTCTATCAAATCAGAAGCTAGAAAGATCACAGATTTTCTATATGAGAAAACCCCAGTACTTTATGCCTCACCAATGTTTGAATCCGTATTGATTCGATTCAGACAACAACTGAATGAAAATTCAAAACAACTTTGTTGGCACCATGTTTTCCCGGAATTAAATCACAATGAACTTGTTGGTTGGGCTTCAGGAACAAACGATCTGGCTGTTTTAATCTTCAGAACAGAAGAGGATTATTTTAGAACTCAGAAAAGAATCGACATCTCAAAAGAACAGATGCAAAAATACTCTTCCAATATCATGGAAGTAAATGCAAAAGGAGATTCTAGACAGGAGCGATACATTTATTTGATTCATCTGACTGACTTAGTTTCCGTATATTTGGCAGATAAAAAAGGTGTGGATCCCATCGAAATCGACGTGATTATCCACCTGAAATCAGAATTGTCAAAAATTTAATGCGCAAAGTCATATTCGAAGATCTTGGGCTCATCGATTATAAAGAAGCCTGGGACTATCAGGAAAATTTATTCAAAGCTACGGTCGACCAAAAAATGGCGAATCGAAACAGCGACAATCCAATTGAAACAAAGAATTACCTCTTGTTTTGTGAGCATCCTCATGTATATACCCTAGGAAAGAGCGGAAAAGAAGAAAACCTGCTCATTCATGGTGAAGAATTGGATCAAGCGAATGCCACATTTTATAAAATTAATCGTGGTGGAGATATCACGTATCACGGTCCTGGACAGTTAGTTGGATATCCCATTTTTGATCTAGATCATTTCTTTTCAGATATTCATAAATACCTTCGCTTTCTTGAAGAAGCCGTTATTCTGACTTTAAATGAATATGGAATTAAGGGAACACGTGTAGATGGCTTAACAGGTGTATGGATCAATGATGAAAAAGGTCCAAGAAAAATATGCGCCATGGGTGTTAAATGCGCCCGGTGGGTTACCATGCACGGAATTGGATTTAACGTCAATAGTGATCTCAATTATTTCAACAATATCATTCCTTGTGGAATAGACGATAAAGCCGTAACTTCAATGCAAAAGGAATTGGGAGAAGCGCTGGACATGAATGAAGTCAAAGAGAAACTTCGAATTAATTTGTCCAATATTTTCGATTTCGATTTCGTTGAATAAGGCATGTTTAAAAGAATCCTCAAATACATTGGGCTCTCTATTTTAGGGCTCTTATTATTGGTAAGTGCGGCTATTTTGATAAGTGGAAAACACTACATTTTCAAAGCGGTCTGGGCGACCTATTTTAGAGGACAATCAGGCCCAGGGATTTATGATTTAGATGTCTTTTATTATTCTACACTTGATGCCTCGGAAAACCCTGAACCTTGGAGTGAATACGATAAAATGCAAGAACTTTCAATTCCAATGTCTCAAAGAGGCTATATGGAAGAATTGGGAACAACGAGCTATTTAGTCATACATAATAATCAGATTATTTACGAAGAATATTGGGACGACCACAAAGAAGAAACAGTCTCGAATTCCTTTTCTATGGCAAAATCTTATGTGAGTATTCTTGTGGGTATCGCCATCGACAAAGGCTATATCTCCTCCATAGATGATCCGGCTGGAAAGTACTTGGATTGGTTTAATGATGAAGGAAAAGAAAAAATCACAATTCGTCATCTTTTAGAAATGTCCGCTGGACTCAATTGGGAAGAAAGTGGTGGCAACCCACTATCACACAATGCAGAAGCTTATTATGGCTGGGATCTTTTAAAGTTGGTTAAAACCTTGGAAGTAGCTGAAGAACCAGGAGAAAGACTAGATTATCAGTCGGGGAACACCCAAATTGTGGGGTTTTTATTGGAAGAAGCCACCGGCATGTCGATTTCAGAGTTTGCAGAAAAATATTTGTGGTCGAAAATTGGAACAGAAAATGATGCACACTGGTCTTTGGATGATGAAGGTGGCATGGAAAAAGCATTTTGCTGTGTATATGCCACAACAAGGGATTTTGCCCGCTTAGGAAGGCTAATCAATGAGAATGGATTCTATAAAGGTGAAATGATTGTGAGCACAGATTATATCATCGAGATGTTGACCCCAGCGAAAATCAAAGAAAATGAAGAACAGATGAATGATCAGTATGGATTATTCTACTGGCTATATCCATCTGGCAGATACCCGGTCTATTATGCAAGAGGTATTCTTGGACAATATGTGATTAGTATTCCCTCCCAGAATCTAATTATAGTTCGAACAGGGCATAAAAGAGATGAAAAATACGAATTAGAAGACTTTAAAGATATGAAGGGAATCATGCCGGAGTATCGAAAATACATAGAACGAATTGGTCACCCCTCGGATTTATTCCATTACATCGATGTTGCCTATGCCATTTTGGAACAGAAAGAGTCTTTAAATTGATTATTTTTGTCCACCAATTAAGGAATACGGAATGAAGAAAGATATTGAACTTCCAGAAGTGGAAAATGTAGGTGTGGCAGTGATCAAAGAATTAAATGATCTCGGAAAGGAAGAATACAATGTTTACTTATTGAATACAGGAGAGATTAAACTTGAAACGGTTCTAGTTTCTTCAAAAGGATATGGTGAAAACAAGTCAACTGGTGAGATCATTAAATCAAGTGTTCTACGTCACGCCCTAAATGATTTAGAACCCAAATCCTTTGTTAAAATTGAACCCATTATCGAAGAACTTTTCGGGTTGACTAACGAATATTGGGTAAGCTATTTCATTGATGACCAAATGTATGACAAGAAATTTATCTTTCTTGCTGAATCCATTACCGACAAAAACATGATCAAAATACCACTGATCAACAAGAAAGGAGTACTAATCAACTAAATCAATATGTTAGAATCTGTCAAAATTGAAAAAGTCCTTTTTCTGGACATTGAAACTGTTCCGCAAGTCTACAAATTCAAAGACTTAGATGAAAAAACAGCCGATCTTTATCAACAAAAAACCAAATGGCTGAAAAAAGAAGATACAACGGACGAAGAAATCTATGAACGAGCAGGAATCTACGCTGAATTTGGGAAAATCGTATGTATTACTTGTGGGATTGTTCAAATGCACATGGGAAAGGCTACTGTGCGATTAAAATCTTTTGCAGATGACGATGAGGTCAAACTATTAAATGAATTCATCGATATGTGTAATGAAAGTTTTGGAAGCGGAAAGTTAATGCTTATGTGTGGGCACAATGCTAAAGAGTTTGACTTTCCATTTATTGCTAGAAGAATTCTTATAAATGGTTTAAAACTTCCAGGTCCACTCAATATTGCGGGTAAAAAACCATGGGAAATCGCACATTTGGATACGATGGAATTATGGAAGTTTGGCGATTTTAAAGCCTATACTTCTTTAAACTTATTAACGCATGTATTTGGCATTCCAACTCCAAAGGATGACATTTCAGGCGCTGATGTAGCGCGAGTATATTACGAAGAAGGCGATTTGAAGCGGATTGTTACTTACTGCGAAAAAGACGTAATCGCATTGATTAATTTATTTTTGAAATTTCAAGGGAATGAGCTGGTGGATCCGGACAATATATCTGTGCATTAGCTTTGTTTTAATCTCCTGTTCTTCTAATGCTGAAGAAAAGGAAGATTCAGAACAAAGCCAACTCAAATATTCAGAGATTTCTTATGGATTGCAAATTGATATGGACTACAAAACGGCCATCCATCATCTTGAAAAATCAGATCTGAAGAAAACAGATGATGGATATCATGGTCAAATGAATAATCTCGATCTGGTTCTTAACATTTCCGGAAACAAGAAGTTGTCAAGCTGGAAAATCACCTGGAAAGGCGAAAATGAGGCCATTTTAACGTTTTCAAAACGTTTAGTAAACGTTTTACAAGCGAATTATAAAGATCTTCAAGGTGAAAATGATTACTATTCTTGTAGGTATACCTCCGGTAATGCACAGGTCTTATTGGAGCTGACCATTTGGGAGAACAAAATTGAACTAATAAACAGGTAAATGAATAACCATCTTACGAATAAATTAAAGACAGCAGAGGAAGCAATAGCCATGATTCAAAATGGAGATTCAGTCTTTCTTCAATCCGCTGCTTCTACTCCAACAGTGCTCATTGATCAATTATCAAAAAGAAATGACATTGATAAATTGGAAATCGTATCCATTCATACTGAAGGTTCAACACCCTATGCCACTGAAAAATTTGAAGACAAGATTAAAATCAATACTTTCTTTGTAGGGAGTAATATTCGAACTGCAGTGCAAGAAGGGAGGGCTAATTATATTCCCATGTTTTTAAGCGAGATTCCTTTAGCTTTCAAAAATGGCATCATTCCTATCGACGTTGCATTAATTCAAGTTTCTCCTCCTGATAGACATGGTTATTGTTCCTTGGGTGTATCGGTAGATGTTTCCAATGCAGCTATTCACCAAGCAAAAATCGTCATTGCGCAATTAAACCCGAATGTCCCAAGAACTTTTGGAGATGGTATTCTTCATGTCTCCAAAATAGATGCCCTTGTTGAAGTCGATCAAAAATTATTCGAGCACGAACCAAAACCTATTTCTGACACTCACATGCAAATTGGTTGCAATATTGCGGAACTAATTGAAGATGGAGCCACTTTACAAACAGGCATTGGGGCTATTCCAGATGCGGCACTTTCCTGTTTAAAGAATCATAAAAACTTAGGAATGCACACAGAAATGTTTTCTGATGGAATTATCGATCTAATCGAATCTGGTGTACTAAACGGAAAATTGAAAAAGACCTTTACCGAAAAAGTCGTTACTGGTTTTGCCATTGGAAGTCAACGATTGTACGATTATGTTCACGACAACCCTATGTTTGAATTTAGAGATACGGCCTTTGTCAACGACACAAAAAATATCCGAGCAAACCCAAAAGTAACGGCAATTAATAGTGCAATTGAAGTAGACATTTTTGGTCAGGTTTGTGCGGATTCAATTGGTCCTATGCAGTATAGTGGAGTAGGAGGACAAATGGATTTTATCAGAGGCGCCGCACTCTCAGAAGGAGGAAAGCCAATTATTGCCCTGCCATCTATTACTTCCAAAGGAAAGTCCAAAATAGTTCCAACCCTTGCACAAGGAGCCAGTGTGGTCACTACTAGAGCCCATGTCCATTGGATTGTAACTGAAAACGGTAAAGTAGATTTATACGGTAAGAATCTAAGGGAACGTGCTAAATCGCTCATTGAAATTGCACATCCAGATCATCAAGAAGACCTATCTAAAGCTGCTCATGAAATCTTAGGTGAGTTATAAGCAATTATAAAAAATCAAACTTGAAATCCTTAACAGAAAGAAAACACTGAGAAAAACAGACTATTCTAATAAATTACTAAATTAGGATTTCCAATATTTAAATTTTGGCTTAAACTTTGTTATCGATTTGTTAAAACTTATATCATGAAAATTTTGTTGTTTGCAATTGCCTTTACATTTTCCCTAATTAGTTTAGGTCAAGATGATGTTACAGCCAAAGTAAAAGGCCACCTTTCTACCGGTAATGCCTCTGGCTTAAGTGCCTATTTCACTGGAAATATCGACTTACTCGTTGAAGATAACGAAGATGTTTACAGCAAAACCCAAGCTGAAATGATTCTAAAGAACTTTTTTGCTAAGAATCAACCTTCTAGTTTTACCATAATTCACAAAGGGAGTTCAACCATGAATGTTGCTTATCGAATTGGCACTCTTAAAACAAAAAATGGAAAAGAATTCCGTGTTACATTTAATATGAAAAGTGTTGGTGGGAGATATCAAATTCACCAAATGCAAATTGAAGAGAACTAACTAATCTCGAAAGATAGTTTCCAATACTTCCAGAGTTTTACATGTACCAAAATTTTCTAATTGGTTTTGATAAAAAACGACCAATATTTGAAGTAATCTAGTTCTTTTAACCCCTTTTAAATCAGCATAACCCTCTCCATCATAAGGGAATTGAATAAACGATTTAAAGGCCTCCAACTCTACCTTCTCGATAAAGTACTCGTGCTTGGGCTTAAGCAAACAAAACTCGCCTTCTTTTAAATCAAAATATAAGCTCTCTTCTTCATCAAGACTTGGATCAAAACCCAGAAAACGACTATAATCCTTCATGAAATGCAAGTGAAAGTCCAATGGCTTATCATCAACATCCAAGTACTTTAATCTGGAAATAATAAAGGACATCAATTCTTGATCGGGTTCAGATTCCCTCAATGTTTTTTGCAAAATTTCATTTAAAAAAAATAAAATAGAAGACTTTACAGGGTCGAAAAAACAATTGGAAATATTGACATAAGTTGAAATGGAATTTAAGTAATGTAAGTCTGATTTAGGATTGGCTCCATACTCAAATTCAACAATAGATAAGGGATATACTTTAAATTGATCTTTTTTCTTTTTTGCCCCTCGAAATAAAAAGGATGAAAGCCCGTGTTTGGAAGTGTAAATCTTTAGAATGTAGGAGCTTTCTGAATAGTCTAACTTGGAAAGAATAATCCCATAATCCTTATCCTTCATTAGTTGATAAATAGAATTTTTGTTACCGCTTTTCCTTTATCATCCTTTTCTCCTGCCCATACAATATAGACTCCTGATTTTACTCTTTCACCTTGGGTTGTTTTGCCATCCCATAAGACTGTTCCACCGTTAGAAGTCGTTCTATAAACAAGATTTCCAGCAACATCAGTAATACGCACGTCAGAATCAAATGCGAAACCTGTAATGGTCACATTACCCGTGAATTCTGGTTTTACGGGATTTGGATAGGAATATACATCTGAAAAACTAAAATCTCCATAGGTTGCGTCTGACCGGTAAGAACACAATCCTTGCTCTGTTCCAATAAAAACCTCCCCAGTAGTATGATTGATATCTAAATCAAAAACATCATTTGATAATAGAGGACTATTATCAACTGTAAAATGATGAATTTCCTCTGTACCATCTTCAGAAATTAGAAAAACGCCAGATCCTTGCGTTGCTATCCATTTACGGTTCGCACCATCCACTTCAATATCATTAATTGGAGTCTCACCTAATAATATCTCAACAAAACCATCTCTTTCTACTAAAATTCTCTGCGCATCAAACTCTCCTGGCTCACCTTCCCAAATTAATTGAGGACTGTAAATCACGGCCAAACCAGCACTTGTTCCAACCCAAATCTCTTCATCAAAATCCATGGTAATACAATGAACATCTCCACTCGGTAAATTTCCATTTCCTTCCTGGGTGGTCAATACTTTAGTTCTATCATCCGCATTATTATCAGGGGTTTCATTATCATCATAAACAACGATTCCGTTTTGTCTTAATCCTAGCCATTTTAAGTTGTAATAATCTACAAAACACTCATACATCATCACATTTTTTCCCGTACCACCTAAATCATAGGAATACCACAAATTATCAGGCGTTTTACACAATAATTGCTCTCCACAATAAGCATTTGCAACCCATAAGTTTCCTTCGTAATCGTAGCTCATGTCTGTAATCACATAATAATCTTCCAAAATGGATCTTTTTTGTAATGTACTATTGCTTTCATCAAATTGGTTAATGATACTATTTCCACTAATTTCAAACATCCCGGCATAAGAGGCCGTTCCGAAGAAAACCTGATTTGTATTGTCTGGATTAATAGCAACAGATGTATAGTCGAAAGTAGAATCCGAATCCAAAATTGGATTAATTACTCTATGAAAATTAGTCCAGCTTTCATCCTGAAATAAATTCACCCCAGCATGATTATAACTTGATCCACCAAGTGCATTGATAAAACCACCTGCAATTCCCATTTTACCTTCCGCGATATCAATTTTAAAAGAACCTGTTCTATAAGGCCCTCCAGTAGAATAACTCTCAGCTGCAAAAGAATTTAAGGCACGGACTAGACCATATTTCTCATCCGCGATCCAATAGGAGCTACCATCTCTCACCACTTGATTCACCAGTGGATAGGTATCAAATGGATATTGAAAAATTAAATCTACTTGGTTCAAAGCCGTATCATAAACAAAAACACCCCCTTCAAAACCAGTAATCAGAGTGTCATTTTGATTCTCTAGATGCGAATATCTCAGGTTCAAAAAAGTAGGATCTTGCACAATCGTACCCGACTCTAAATAAAGCAAAGTGTCCGAAGCGAAAATGAGATTGTCCTGAACAAAAAACAAGCGATTTCCAGACTTTTCTAATTCTGTATAATTAGAGGCTACACTTGTTCCATTTAATAGTGTCCACGCACCAGGTGCCGGAAGCAATGGATTTCCTTCTTGACCATAATAAATTCCATTCGTAGTTGAGACATAAATATTTCCTCCAAAAAATTCCAAATCATTTACAAAATAATTATTGGTAGTAGGATAATAAGTGTCTCTGACTTCAAACTTATCTGGGTCCACTACTACAACGCCAAAACCCGTGCAGACATAAGCTAATCCATTTCGGAAGGTAAATCTTTGGATAGATTTTAATCCAATAATATTACTGATTCGAATGGAGGGTAAATTGAAAACGGTATTGTTTCGAATCAAATCAAGGTTTCCATTCTCGTAACCCACGAAAAGTGTTTGCGATACCGTATCGTATTGCAAAGCTGTAATCGATACATCTGTTAGTGAATTAATGGAATTCCAGTTCGTAATCTCACCCGTTTCTTTGTCATAGGACATCAAACTACTACCATGCGACATATAAACAGTCTCAGCTGAATGATCAACTAAAAAACCTTGATGTCCTGCCGGATGTGAACGCCATTTACCAATTCCTACCTGTGCTTGAACAGCAAAGAAAGAGATTGATAATAAAATGGTGAAAAGTATACGCAACATTAAAATTTTCATCTATTATGAAACGAATTTATTCGAAAACTATTACTCTATAAAGGAAATTATTCAAAATAATCTAAATCTTGATCCTGTTCATTTACTTTGAACCTCCATTCAATCTCCTCAACTCCTTGTATTTCAACACGTTTGACTTAGCTGATATCTGTGCAATCTTAAAACCCATTTTACCATCCAAAAACCCTAATTTGAATAGATACATACTAATAAACCTTGTAAATCCGCTCAAGTATGGTTTAAAAAGACTCGCTTTCTTTCCTTGATCATGGAATTTCCTGGCTGTTAAGATTGAATATTTATCTGCTCTAGCCCGATGATCCTCAAAATCATAATACGAGTAATGTTCCAGATGACCAGCTAACAACACTTCATCAAATTCTTTATTAAAAATCAATTCTTCATGTACAATTGCACCATCCCATCGGGCAGAATCACTTGGAAATAAGCGTGTTTTTATGTCCGGATACCAACCACTGTGCTTAATCCATTTCCCGCAATAATTCGTCAATCTATTAACTTGATATACTTGTTTCAACCCTTTGGTTTTCTCATTTAGAATAGCTTCCTGCATTTCTTTGTCAGGAGCCTCATCAGCATCTAGCGAAAAAATGTAGGAATAACTCGCTTGGTCATGCAGAAAGTTTTTCGTTTTCGAATAGCCTTGCCATTCTCTTTCCATGAAATGAACCTCAGGGTATTTGGAAACAATGGATTTTGTGCCATCTTGACTTAAAGAATCCAGAACAATAATTTCATCAGCAAAGGATTGAACAGACTCAATTGCCCTCGCAATATTACGTTCCTCATTCAAAGTGATGATTAATACCGATATGCCATATTTTAACTCTGACATTAAAATTTCAAGATCCAGTCTAATAGTTTATCCAATACTTCTTGCTCAATTGTTGTCTCGATGGAGCCATACTCTTCAATCGAACAGCTTTCGCATTTTTGAAATAAATGATTCAAACCATCAAAAACAACAAACTCCGATTTGGGGTTTTTTATCAACTTTTTAAAACCTGAAATGTTTTGTTCCGCTTCTACTTGAACATCTTTGGAGCCATTTAATACCAATACAGGAATATCCACTTTTTCCCAATAAGGTGCAGGATCATATTTTAAAAAGGATTGAATCGCATAAACACCAAAAAACCGAGGTAATTGCGCTTTTACAGCATCCACAGCATCCGCATAAAATGACATTTCTTCATCATTCAAACTCTCAAAAAACTGCTCTACAATTTTGGTGGATTCTTTAAATTGTAGGCCATCTTCTGTGTCTAATTCAGCATATAATTGGAGCAACATCAAACTATCCTTTTCTAATATAGATTCCATATGGATTCCTTCTTGGCGAAGAAGAAGTTGTCTTTGTCGCGTAAGAAGGTCAGTTCCCTTTACGCCTACTCCAGCCATGGAGATGATATACTTTATTTTTTTATTCTTCGAAGCAGCTATGGGCGCATGTATACCTCCCTCTGAATGACCAATCACTCCTAGTTTTTCTTTGTCTACCTTCTTTTGCTTACTTAAAAAATCAATGCCAGCACTAACGTCAGAAGCAAAATCTTCCATGGATGAATTAAAGAATTTTGGCTGCGATTCCCCAAAATACCGATCATCAAATCTCAATACAATCACACCATTTGAAGTCAGATGATGCGCAATAACATGAAAAGGTTTATGCTTGACCATTTCTTCATTTCGATCTTGTTGGCCGGTTCCAGAAGCTAATATGACAGCCGGAAAAGGGCCTTCACCTTTGGGAATGGTTAAAGTGCCATGAAGCGTGAATTTGCCTTTTTTATTCTTATAACTGACTTCAATCACTTCATAATCCACTTTTTCAGGTGGGTTTTGAGGTCTTTTGATCTCCTTTTTTTCCACTACTTCTCGCTGAAAAACAAGTTCGGTAGTAAACCCTATTTGCTTGAACGTACCTTTAATTTGATTCTCATCAGACAGATATTGTCCCTCATAAATCACATTCCATGTCTTGATCTCAAAATAAACGGTGGAATCGCTAAGATGAATCGTATCGGCTTCCTTTCCAATGACTTTTTGGTCTGGACTATCAAGAAGTAATTGGTTCGAATCTCGACTAATATGAATCTTGATGGGCAATTGTTGTGCACCAACATTCAACATGGCATTCCATTCTCCGTCAAACTGACCAAAACTAACAATTGGGATCAGCACCCATAATAAGCTCCTTAAGTAATTCATATATAGCCTTTTCTGTTTTTTCTATAGGGGTAAAAATAGGAATATTTAAATACTTCTGAATTTCCGATTTTGTCGTTTCTCCAATTGCAATAATTTGGGCATCTTCCTTTATGGAATTGGCACTAAAAAATGAGGTAAAATTTGATGGCGAAGTAAAGATTAAATAATCAAAATCTATATCAAATAAAATGGGATCATATTCCACTTGATAAGCGATAAGAACTTCATTTTTATGATGAAAGTTTTTCAGAATGGTCTTCTTTGATCTAGAACTAATGGGAAACAAAACCTGTTCATCAGCCTCCACAATTGAATCAAAATCTGCAGATATTTCTTCTACACTCTTTGAATCATCACCAATGAAATCAACTCTTCCAAAAGTCTTTTCTACATACTCTGCTGTAGGTTTTCCTATTGCTCCAATTTTAATTTTGGAAAGATCAAGACTCTGCTGAATTGCCCATTTAACCGAATTCTTAGAAGAAAAAAAGATCCATTGAAAAGAATCGATACTTACTTGATCTTTATTTAATGAAACTTCGATTTGAGAAGCCGCAAATACATCAATTTCCAAATCTAGAAACGGCGACGTTTCATCTATGTCTCTTGAAATGAATACGCTTTTTCTCACAATTTCCTTAATTCCCTCAGCGATCCTTCTACCAGTATGTCAGCCTCTTCTCCTTCTAAAACCAGATGCCGCGCCTGATCAGTTTTCGTTGGTGAAAAACTTAGCCATACTTTATAATTATCCTTTTTCTCACAATAAACCCCCAGAGGCAGCTGACAACCACCTTCCATTCGATTCAAAATGGCTCTCTCAACTGAAATATTGTCTTGAACAGCAGGTGCATTCATTGCTTGAAGAGCCTTTTCTAGCTCCACGTCTTCTTTACGAATCTGATAGCCCAAAACGCCTTGAGCTGGTGCGGGCACAAATTCTTTTGGATCCAATACCAATGTTTCAAATTCCTTAAGATCGATTTTCAATCTTTTCACACCAGCATGGGCCAGCATGATGGCATCGTAATCTTCATTTCTTAATTTATCAATTCGGGTAGGCACATTTCCCCTAAGATCTTTCATTTCCAAATCCGGACGAAAAGCCCGAAGCTGTGTTTGCCTTCTGGCAGAAGAAGTACCTATTACTCCATTTTCTTTAATCCCATATTTCTGATTGGAATCAAATGAGGATTTCTTGATTAAAAGAAGTTCGCTTGGATCCTCTCTTTCTGAAACCGCTGCAATTTTCAATCCGGTTGGTTGATTTGTTTCGAGATCTTTATGTGAATGTACCGCTAAATCAATGGATTTATTCAGTAAAGCTTCTTCTATCTCCTTTGTGAAAAAGCCCTTCCCTTCCATCTTATCAAAACTCAAATGCTGAATCTTATCTCCTTGGGTTTTGATTATTTTAATTTCAGCGGAAACCCCGATTTTTTTCAAAGATTGTTGTACAAAATTTGCCTGCCAAAGAGCGAGATCACTTCCCCTTGACCCAATTATAATTTTTCTTTCCATAAAATTCTAAGATTATTTCTTAGTCATGATTTCTTTTGCCATGATCATTGGCATACTAATGTACTTCTTTTCCATGTAGGCAATCACCTTTTCAAGTACTTCTCTAGACTCATCATCGATGGTTTGCAACTCATTCGCAAAAACATCTGACATTGCTCTATTTTTGATGCTTTTTACCATTTCAGGTACTTCTCGCATGGCCAATTCCACTTCTCTTTCTCTATGTCGATCAATGAATTCTTCCAATGCCTCAGAAATGATTTCTTCTACACCAGCAATTTCTTTGGCTCTTTCCCTTTGATTTTTCTCAGAAATCACCCTCAACTTGTCGACACAGATATACTCCACTTTATTATGTTCAACCACCTCAGGAGCAATATCATTGGGAATTGCAAGATCGATGATCACTTTTCGGTCAGTTTCACCATTCAGCATTTGCTCATAAACCTCAGGCGTTACCACTGCGCCTTCTGAACCTGTACATGAAATGAGAATATCAAAACCATCTTTTAAATCAGCTAAATCAGTCAGTGCATAACCCGAACCCGAGTATTCATTTGCTAATTTCTCTGCGTTCTCCTTTGTTCGATTGAAAATCTTGATGTCTTCGAATCCATATTTGGTAATAAATCGAATCATATTTCGATTTGTCATCCCAGCTCCAACAAAAACCACCCTTGAATTTAATGGCATTTGCAATTGTTTTAATGCATGAAATGAAAGAGAAACAATCGATACAGGGCGCGTAGAAATATTCGTTTCGGTATAAACTCTTTTGGCAGTTTCTACCGTATGTCGAATTAACAATCTGATATAATCTCCGGTTAAATCATTTTTTCTACATCTTTCAAACGCATTACGCACTTGAGTGATGATCTCCCTTTCACCAACAACCATGGAATCAATGGAAGAGGCAACTTTAAGCACATGTTCTACGGCCAAAATACCGTGATAAACATCCGTTTTCGTGATCAACTGATAAGTCTTATCATCATCACAATCCGAGATGAAATATTTGAAGAAGCTTCTGAAGAATTTGAAATCTAGATCAAAGTCGCATTTAACGAAGAATTCAACCCTATTACAAGTAGATAAATACATCAATTCCTCTATTTGTAATTCAAGTTTCAGTTGGTTAAGAATTTCCTTCTGTTTCGTTTCCTCTACATGGAATTTCCCTAACTCACTCAGGTCAAAATTTTTATGTGTGATCGCAACGACCTTAAAACTCTTCAAGCGCTCTAGTTTATGAAACAAAAATCGATGATTTCGCGATTGGATTTGTCATAAAATTGTCATGACACTTATTTAGATTAATTTTAAATATGGAAACGTGAAAACGAGTTTAGCGGAACACCTACCCATTGGCATTTCTAATCTCCCTTATGACCTTAAAAATTTTCTTTCGAAAAGCAATAAACAGAATGATATAAGGAATAATCATGAGGAAAAGAATCCCAATATTGATATTGTAACCATACTCCAACTCCCCAACCTCTTCATTTCCCTCAATTGTAGCTTTACACATAGCGCATTGCGTCAGAGCATCATTGAAAGTCAAAAATGTAAGGAATATTAGGAGCGAAATACGTTGTACCCAAGAATTCATGAGGCAAATTTACTGATTTTTTAATTGATTTCCGATATTTGTGCAAACAATTCCAAGGTATGATCAAGTATAAAACACTTACCGAATTCGTCATTGAAAGACAAACTGAATTCAAATATGCAACGGGCGACCTCACAGCAATTTTAAGAGATATTGCTATCGCTGCAAAAGTTGTGAATCGCGAAACAAATAGAGCTGGTCTAGGAGAGGATATTCTCGGTGCGCATGGCGACACAAATATTCAAGGTGAAGAGCAGCAAAAACTAGATGTTTATGCAGACAATGCTTTCATTCAAGTATTCAAATCAGGTGGCGAAATTTGTGGAATTGGATCTGAAGAAAACGATGACTACATGCCTTTTACTTCAGAGATTTCTAAAAATGGAAAGTATGTAGTCCTTTTCGATCCATTGGATGGTTCTTCCAATATTGATGTGAATGTATCCATTGGTACTATTTTCTCAATTTACAGAAGGAAAACGGAAACAGGATCTGAAGCTTCCTTGGAAGACATGTTACAAAAAGGAGCCGATCAAGTTGCCGCAGGTTATGTAATTTATGGGTCATCAACCATGTTGGTTTATACTACAGGCCATGGTGTTAATGGTTTCACTTTGGAGCCTTCAATTGGAGAGTTTTGTTTATCTCATCCAGACATGCAGATTCCTGAAGATGGAAAAATCTATTCTATGAATGAAGGAAATATACGACGATCTTCAAAAGGTGTTCAAGAATACGTGAATTATTGTCAGGAAATTGATAAGGATTCCAACAGACCTTATTCTGGTAGATATATTGGTTCTTTGGTTGCTGATTTCCATCGAAACTTAATAAAAGGTGGAATCTATATCTATCCGGCAACTGAAGCTGCTCCAAAAGGGAAATTAAGATTACTATACGAATGTAATCCATTAGCATTTATTGCCGAACAAGCAGGAGGTGTGGCAACAGATGGAGAAAACCGAATCATGGATATTGAGCCTAAAGAACTGCATCAGAGAGTTCCCTATTTCGTAGGATCCAAAAACATGGTTGAAAAAGCAATGGATTTTATAAAAACCAATGACTTGGTGAATTCAAACAATTAATGAAGGTAGGAGATTTAGTTCAACAATTTACTGAAACTCCCCAAGTTGATGAAACTCTGGAATATCTCAAATATTCTGGAAAAAATATTCACTGGACAAAACTAGTTGGGTCTTCGCGAGCAGTTTATGCTTTCGCCACATTATCACAAGTTCCTGGTAATCATGTTTTCATTTTAGAGGATAAAGAAAAAGCTGCTTATTTCATGAATGATCTGGAATCCGTCTCAGATTCGGACAAGCGCATCCTGTTTTTTCCGGATTCCTATAAAAATCTATATGAATTAGATGAGACTGAAAATTACAATGTAGTCCAGAGAGCCGAGGCATTAGAAAGACTTAACCGTGAAAAGAACTTGGTTATAGTAACTTATGCAAAGGCCATTTTCGAAAAAGTTGTTACAAAAAAACAGTTAAGTGAAAACATTTTCGAAGTTGAAGTGGGCAAGGACTACTCCATTGACTTTTTAAACGAACTTTTACTCGACTATCATTTTGAAAAAGTTGATTTCGTCTATGAACCTGGTCAGTTTTCAGTAAGAGGTGGAATTGTAGATATTTATTCATTTTCCAACGACCACCCCTTTCGAATTGAATTTTTTGGTGATGAAATCGAATCTATTCGAACATTTGATACCGTAAGTCAGCTTTCGGTAACAAATCATGCGAAATTTGTTATTGTTCCAAACGTTCAAAATAAATTTCTCTTAAAACAAAGACAAAGTTTTTTGGAGTTTATATCCAACCAATCTACTATTTGGACCTACGACTCAAAGCTCATACAAAGTGAACTTAAAAAATACTATAAAGAGGCTCAAAAAATCTTTAAAGAACTTCCAGACACTGGAGTAGCTCATTTGCCACCAAATGAAATGTATCTCTTTCACAAGGATTTTGATCAACAAGTAGAGAGTTTTAATTTGATCGAAATCGGGGATCATACGAATTATGAAATGAATCATGAGATTACTTTTCAGCTAAAACCACAACCTTCCTTCAACAAAAATTTTGAATTACTGAATCAGGACTTACTGGCTCACAAAAAATTGAATTTTCAAAACATCATTGTATCCAATCAACCTAAACAAATTGAGCGATTGTATGCCATATTCGAAGATATTGGTGCAAAAGATGAATTTCAAACCCTGAATTTTGCCCTATCTGAGGGTTTTATTGATGACGGTTTGAAATTACTTGTTTATACTGATCATCAGATCTTCGAAAGATATAACCGATTCCGACTAAAAGAGGGCTATTCAAAAAATAAGCAAGCCATTACTCTAAAAGAGATCAAGAATCTTCAAAAAGGCGATTTTGTGACGCACATCGATCATGGAGTTGGAAGGTTTTCAGGTCTTGAAACAATTGACGTAAATGGAAAGCCACAAGAAGCAGTGAGATTAATCTATAAAGACGATGATGTTCTTTACGTTAGCATTCACTCATTGCACCGGATCTCAAAATTTACCGGAAAAGAAGGTGTAGCACCTAGAATGAATAAACTAGGTTCCCCACAATGGAGCAACCTTAAAAAGAAAACCAAGACTCGCATTAAAGAGTTGGCTTTTGATTTAATCAAGCTTTATGCAAAAAGAAAATCAAACCCCGGATTTGCCTTCTCTCCTGACACCTATTTGCAAACTGAGCTAGAAGCTAGTTTCATGTATGAAGATACGCCAGACCAGCTTAAATCGACTCAAGCGGTCAAAGCAGACATGGAAAATCAAGCTCCAATGGATCGATTGGTTTGTGGAGATGTTGGATTTGGCAAAACAGAAGTTGCCATAAGAGCCGCATTTAAAGCCGCCACAGACGGCAAACAAGTCGCTGTTTTAGTTCCAACGACTATACTTTCAACTCAGCATTATAGGAGTTTCAAAGAACGACTATCCGACTTCCCAGTTCAAGTGGATTATATCAATCGATTTAAAAGTCAAAAGAATGTGACTCAAACCTTAAAAGATCTTGCTGATGGAAAAATAGATATCCTCATTGGTACTCATAAATTAGTTGGAAAGAATGTAAAATTTAAAGATTTGGGTCTGCTTATTATTGATGAAGAACAGAAATTCGGAGTTAGTGTCAAAGACAAGTTGAAAACCCTTAGAGAAACCATTGATACCTTAACATTAACCGCAACACCAATTCCAAGAACACTTCAATTCAGCTTGATGGGTGCTCGAGATTTATCCATCATTAATACCCCTCCTCCGAATAGGCAACCTGTGCTTACCGAATTAATTCAATTCAATGAGGAGAAAATTAGAGATGCTATTGGTTACGAAATATCAAGGGGAGGTCAGGTCTATTTTGTCCATAACAAAATCCAAAATATTGAGGAAATAGCGAACCTGATAAAAAAGTTAGTTCCAGGAGTTCGAATAGCTGTAGGTCACGGACAAATGGACGGAAGAAAACTTGAGAAACTCATGATGGGCTTCATAGATCATGAGTTTGATGTTCTTATTGCTACCACAATTATAGAATCCGGAATAGATATTCCAAATGCGAATACCATAATCATTAATAACGGCCAAAATTTTGGCTTAAGTGATTTGCACCAGCTAAGGGGACGAGTAGGAAGATCCAATAAAAAAGCCTTTTGTTATCTGCTATCTCCAAGACTAAATACACTTTCCACTGAAGCCAGAAAGAGGCTTGAGGCTATTGTACAGTTTTCTGATATCGGATCAGGTTTCAACATTGCCATGCGAGATCTTGATATCAGAGGAGCAGGAAATTTATTAGGTGGAGAGCAAAGCGGGTTCATGGCTGATATTGGTATAGAAATGTATCAGAAATTACTTTCAGAAGCAGTTGATGAACTTAGGGAAGAAGAGTTTAAAGACTTCTTTAAAGACAAAGAAAACCTGGAAAAAACCGAATTCGTTAAAGAATGTGTCCTTGAAACAGATTTGGAGCTCTTACTTCCGGACGACTATGTGAATAATATTGCAGAAAGACTTAGCCTATATCAGGAATTAGATAGCTTAGAAAACGAAGAAGAGATTTCAAAATATGAACTCAAATTAATTGATCGTTTTGGTGAACTTCCAGCTCCTGCGAAAGAAATGATCCAATCCATTGAATTAAGATTAATGGCCAAACAAGTAGGTTTTGAAAAATTGGTGATCAAAAATGGAAAAATGATCGGCTATTTCATTAAAAATGAAAACTCTCCCTATTATCAGTCCCCTATTTTTACAAGTGTCTTAAATTATGTGCAAGCAGGTTCTTTTGGTGCTAAAATGAGCGAGAAGAACAACAAACTCAGGCTCATTTACACTGACATACATAATATTGAGAAGGCAATTATGGTCGTAAAACCCATTTTAACCCTTGCAACTGACTGAAAATCTTAACATTTTTTTTCATCATAAGTTTGATTTAATTTAAAATAAAGGTTAAATTTGTTATAGTTTAGTTGTAAAAGGTAGGTTAGGTTTAGGAAAGGAGTTAAGCACCCGCTTAGCTCCTTCCTTTTTTATAAAACTTTTTGCCTTCCAAGATTCCCTGATATTTTTTAGCTTCTTAATTGTCAATCATCATATTAGTTCGATTGTCATTCAATATATTTACCAAAAAATGGAGCTATGAGAAATTTTACTACAGATTGGTCTTCTGATGAATTAAAAGCCTATCTATTACTTTATTGCACACATTGTCATGTCGAGGAAACGGAAGAAGATAAAGAATTAATCATTTCGAAAGTAGACAAAGACACCTATAAAAGAATTCACAAAGAGGTGGATAAAGATAATGACTTTCAAAGCCTGCAGAAAATCATGAATACGATTGAAAGACTCGGGTATACGGACAAAGACATCGATGTTCTGATTGCTGATATCAAAGAATTATTTCTTGATGATGGTGAATTTGATACTTTGGAACAGAATATGCTGAGACAATTGAAGCATCTTTTAAAGTAGATTTCTATTTTTGGAAAAAATTAAAAACTAAACTAATGAAAAACATGAAATTGATATTTATTGTCCTGATCATCTGTTTGACAGGGATAAGTTATGGACAAAAGAAAGAGAAACTTCACCAAGAGTTATTTGCCTTGTTTCCTGAAGTGCCTCAAGAAATGAGTGATGCGCAACTAAAAAATGTTGGTGGAAAGGAAATTCCGGAGAAATATTTTGCCACTATTAAAGTAGATAAGCTTGAAGGGACAAAATACATGCCTATAGGTAAGTATGAAAGTGGAAAATATGTAATTCTATTAATGCTGGAAGTAAACGAAGAAGGATCTTTTAACAAAGGTGTACACAGCATGTTTTCCAAAACAATAGAGAAAGGCTCAGGCGAAATATACATGTCAGCTCATTATTTATTAATGGTTGGTGAAAACAGCAGGTTTAAATACAAAGCTAGTTTCAAAAGAGTAGGAAAAGATTTAATTCAGTTTCACAATACAACAACTGAAGACGGAAAAAGTACGGAATCAAATAGACAATATAAATTCAACAAATATTTAGTGTTTGATAAGGATTTGTAGACTTTATACCCTAAAGAGAGTAAAAAGGTAATTTTCGAATTACCTTTTTTTATGAGCCATACTTCAGATTTAACTTTATTTTAGTTTGAAAAATTCCGGTAAAAAGAATACATTTGCCTCCGCGTTTTTCAAAAGAAAAACAGGGCCTATAGCTTACCGATTCAAGATTTCTAAGTTCATACTTTACAGAAATCTAAGATCGGCACAAGCAGCTTCACATAGGCAATGAGAACTTGACTCATCAAAAAATAAGAGGGCCTATAGCTCAGCTGGTTAGAGCACTTGACTCATAATCAAGGGGTCCCAGGTTCGAGCCCTGGTGGGCCCACAAAATTTAAGCCTCGGAACTTTCCGGGGCTTTTTAATTAAGTTAACTCAAAAAAATGCGATTAAAACTTAACCTAATTTATTTTCTTTCTATTGTAAGCATATTGTTTGGATGCGGAAATAGAAATAAAACGACAACGGATCAATACAGCGGCATACAAAAGGATAGTTTGGATTGTCTTCTTCTAGAAACTAAAGTATTCCTATTATTTGAACAAGAAGAATACGGTTTGGCAAAAGTTGAAATGATTAAAGCTATAGAAGAAGGTAAAACCTGTCCTCAAATGAACATGTATTATGGAATAGCTTTACAAAGAGGTTACAAAGATTACGAAGGATCTTTAAAATATTTTGATTTAGCTATCAAACACAACCCTAACCATTACAAGAACTACTTTTTAAAGGGTGTTAGTTTACTCGAGCTAAAAAGGTATGAAGAATCAATAGAACTTTTCAATCAAAGTCTAATTCAAAAAGATGATTATTATCAAACTTACTACAATAAAGGTGTTGCGTTTATGAAGCTATATAGAGTAGACTCATCAATTGTCAATTATTTGAAATCAATTGAACTTGATTCAACTTATGCCTCGAACTACGTTAATCTAGGCTATGTTCTTCATAATATCAAACAATATGATGAGGCTATTTTCTATCATACTAAAGCAATTCAACTGGACAGTACAAATCTAAATCCATATAAAAACAGGGCTTTATCTTACTTCAGGTCTGATCAAATTGAAAAAGGATGTACTGATTACTACAAGGCAATCTCCATGGGAGCTAAATTCAGTTCCGAATGGGATTCAACGTGTATAAAACAAACAAAATAGTAAACTAACAATTCTTATACTTATCATAAAGCCCTTTTCCCTCTAAAATCATAGGAATACATTTTTCAAGTCGAGTGATTCTTGTAGCTTCTCTTTTGGCTTCTGCAATATGCTGAGCGTATTCCCTCTGCTTACCCGGACTTAATGATTCGAATTTTGATTTTAGATCCGTGCTTTCTTTAAAGGCCGTTTTCAACTCTATCGGAATATCTACCTCTTTTCCTTTGCGTGCTACTTTTATCTCTTTTCCCTGAATTTGATTTTCGATAGCTTCTAACATATACATTTTTATAAGGTCCAGGTCCATTTCATCAATAGAATGGAATCGCCATTGCCTGAGACCTTTTGTTTTACCGTCTTGAGCATTGTATAGAACTTGGGCCTCATCCTTTAAGAAACTACCTTGATGAAACCATAGTCCAACATAGGACTTAAAAGCTCCTATTCCTAAAACATTTTTCCCATTTACCGTATAAGCAGGAGCTCCCCATTTAATTGTCTCTTCTGAAAACACCGAATTCGCAACTGTTCTTAAACACTTTAACTCCTGCTCCCATTCTGGATGAATTTCAATGTACTCCTCTAC
>JAUICI010000170.1 GCA_030427935.1 Bacteroidia bacterium
TTGTTGCGAATCTATTATTTAAGATCGAAGAACAATGTTCGAGCAGTAACTAATATTTTGTTTGAAGTAGATGTTCAGGCTACTTCAGGTATTTGGAAGGAAACAACTGTTGTTCAAGAGAAGGCCAAAAATAGACTTCTTGAAACATGTCCCCCTGATGATTTAAGAGAAATAGAATATTTGATATGGCAAATTGAGGATCATGAACTCAACCTTAACGGTCGTGATGTAGGAATGACAAACATAGATCATTTAGTAGATTTTGAATTCGAGGTCACAATCGAATATTTGACAAAAGTAAAGGACAAGTTTTATGAGATTTTCCCGGTGGATGAAAAGGATAATAAGTACAACAAGGTTAAGCATGTAATGTTGTATTACGGAGAATATTATGATCAAGATAGCCCCTATTATTATCTCAATCTAAAATTCAATAATTGGAGAAGAGTAATACGAGGGTTAGGAAGTTTCTTGAAGACGGATGAAAATCCCTTCTTGGTCTTTTTTAATGAGTTTATGTCATTTGACGGCTCATTCGACGACTTTATCAAGGAAAAGGATAAATGTCAAATTAAGAAGGACGATGTGAAAGATATACGAACAAGGCTTCTGTGGTATAGTCAAAATTTGGGGTCTCGAATGTGGTCTCAAGGGAACTCAATTGCCATTTCACATGGAAATCCATGTAGTCTACCTGATTGGAATGGAAAGGATAAGATATTCAACGAATCTCACATTCTTTATAACACTAAAGGAAACTTGAAAGGAGGAACCCCAAAAGAATTAAGTACTTTACTAAACTAAATTATGAAATCTAAAACTAACGAAGCCGCTCTAGAAGCGGCAATAGAAAAAGCCTTAACTGGCACTTGCTTAGAAGAATTAAAAGAAGCTGGCAACACTGTGCAGGAAGCACAAGCCTTGTATGGATCATCAAATTCTTACTTCATAGGTGATACAAATGATTTCAATGCTAAATATGCGATTGATGAAAACAGATTTTGGCACTTTTTAGAAGCTACTCAAAAAGAAGAATTAGAAAAGTTACAACGCTCAGCAGATTGGAAGTTAAAGATTTTGGAGCGATATGATAGGATGATCAAAAAATATGGGGTCCTCCGTTTGTTACGAAAAGGGTTAGAAGTTGAAGATGCTCACTTTACTTTATTGTATCAATTACCAATGGCCAGTAGTAGCCAAACAGTAAAGGATAATTTTGAGAAGAATGAGTTTAGTGTGACTCGTCAAATACGCTATAATCTAGATAATCTTCGAGAGGAGATAGATATGGTGATTTTTATCAATGGTATAGCGATTTCAACTTTAGAACTCAAAAACCAATGGACAGGTCAAAACGCGAAAGTGCATGGTATAAAACAATACAAATACGATAGAGATATTCGTCAACCTTTAATGAATTTTGGTAGATGTATTGTTCACTTTGCTGTTGATACAGATGAAGTGTATATGTGTACAAAATTAGCGGGAAGCAAATCATTCTTTCTTCCATTCAATAAAGGTCATAACAACGGAAAAGGTAATCCGCCTAATCCTTTTGGTCATAAATCAGCTTATCTCTGGGAAGAGGTGTTTACCAAAGAAAGTTTGGCAAATATCATTCAGCATTTTGTGCGTTTTGATGGTAAAGCGTCAGATGCACTTAGTAAAAGAACATTATTCTTCCCTAGGTATCATCAAATGGATGTGGTACGTAAGATTCTTGATGATGCTTCAAAAAAGGGAGTTGGCCAAACTTATTTAATTCAACACTCTGCCGGTTCAGGAAAATCTAATTCAATCACTTGGGCAGCTTACCAGTTGATTGAAACTTATCCAGAACATGAAGGTTTACCAGGATCAAAAGGCATCCATAATCCGCTTTTCGATTCTGTGATAGTAGTGACAGATAGAAGGCTATTAGACAAGCAATTAAGAGATAACATTAAAGAGTTCTCAGAAGTTAAAAATATTGTTGCGCCAGCCTACTCTTCCAAGGATTTAAGAGAAAGTCTTGAACAAGGAAAGAAGATCATTATTACAACAATTCAGAAGTTTCCTTTTATAGTTGAGGGAATTGCAGATCTGAGTGATAAGCGCTTCGCAGTAGTAATAGATGAAGCACATAGTTCTCAAAGTGGTACTGCTGCAGGCAAGATGAACCAAGCAATGGGTATGGGTGGCAGTGAAGAAGAGGAAGAAGATGCGCAAGATAAAATCCTAAAAGCTATGCAAGCTCGTAAAATGAAGGGTAACGCATCTTATTTAGCATTTACTGCAACTCCTAAAAATGCAACACTTGAACGTTTCGGAACAAAACAAGAAGATGGGTCCTTCAAACCATTTCATTTGTATTCAATGAAACAGGCCATTGAAGAAGGATTTATTTTAGATGTTTTAGCCAATTATACAACGTACAAAAGTTACTATGAAATAGAGAAATCTATTGAAGAGAATCCCTTGTTCAACACCAAGAAAGCGCAGAAAAAATTAAGAGCATATGTTGAGCGTGATAAAAGAACAATTGCAACAAAGGCGGAAATAATGCTTGAGCATTTTATCACAAAAGTGTACAACACCAAAAAGCTGAAAGGAAAGGCAAAGGGGATGGTAATCACTCAGAACATTCCTTCAGCAATAAGGTATTATCAATCCCTATCTAAGATATTGAAAGATAAAGGCAGTCCTTTCAAAATTGTTGTTGCCTTTTCAGGTAAAAAGTTGGTAGATGGTATTGAGTACACTGAGGCTGAGTTAAATGGATTTCCTGACAAAGACACAAAAGACAAATTTGATTCTGATGACTATCGTTTATTGGTCGTTGCCAACAAATATCTTACAGGTTTTGATCAACCAAAACTATGTACAATGTATGTAGATAAAAAACTTCAAGGTGTTTTGGCAGTTCAGGCTTTGAGTAGGTTAAATAGATCAGCAGATAAATTAGGAAAGAAAACTGAAGATTTGTTCATACTAGATTTCTTTAATCAAGTTGAGGATATTAAAGCTTCGTTTGATCCGTTCTATACTTCCACTTCATTAAGTGGCGCAACTGACATTAACGTTTTGCATGAGTTAAAAGGCACTTTAGATGATACTGCAGTGTATGAATGGTCAGAAGTTGAATCCTTTGTAGAAAGGTATTTTGAAGGAGTGGATGCACAACAGTTAAGTCCTATTATTGATGTCGCAGCTAACCGATTCAACCAAGAGTTAGAATTAGAAGATGATGAGAAAGCAGACTTCAAAATCAAAGCAAAACAGTTTGTTAAGATTTATGGTCAAATGGCTTCAATTATGCCTTATGAAGTATTGGACTGGGAGAAACTATTTTGGTTTTTAAAGTTCTTAGTACCCAAGCTGATAGTTAAAACTAAGGAGGATGAACTTATTGATGATTTGTTAGAGTCTGTTGATTTATCTACCTATGGATTAGAACGTACTAAATTGAATTATGAGATTGGGCTTGACGATTCCGCAACTGAAGTTGACCCTCAGAACCCAAATCCAAGAGGGGCACATGGTTCAGATGATGAAAAAGACGAGCTAGATATAATCATTAAAACATTTAATGAAAAGTGGTTTCATGGTTGGGATGCAACACCTGAGGATCAAAGAGTAAAATTCGTAACATTAAGTAGGCAAATACAAGCTCACCCTGACTATCAATCTAAAGTAGCTGATAACAGTGATGTGGAAAATAGAGATATAGCCTTCAAGAAAATTTTAGATGAAGTAATGCGCGAACAGCGCAAGAAAGAACTTGATTTGTATAAGCTTTACGCAAAAGATGATTCGTTTTATCAAGCCTTTTTCGATACTATGAAACGAATGCTAAAGGCTAGTTGATAAATTTGAAAACAGCATTGTTGACATAACTTATTTTTTAATCAATGTGAAACTATTTCAGAGTTAATCAGCTTTGATCTCATATGAAGTAGCAATTCTTATTTAGGTTAAACGATTTTTGAAAGGGAGCCATACTTATAACAAGGAATACCATCAGCTATACTTCCGATGGGTAATCGTAATGCGGATAATCGCTAATGAGTTTCTGATAATTTTTTAGTAATTTCAAATCTCTTTTTAATTTTTTATAGGTGAATTTATCTAGGATATTGTAGACTTGAATCGAGCTATTATTTATCTCGAGCTTTCCTAATTCATCGAATCCAGATCCTGTTTCAATAATGAAGTGATCATGGTAAACGAAGCGATCATGAATTTTTTTTAATTCATCAGTGATTTTTTTAGTACACTTTTCATTTCCAAGCCAATAAAACTTGGAGTTTTTAAAAATACCTGAATCGTTTGTAGTTTTTTTGATTTTTGCCAAGAAATTCTCTCTTTGAGACTTTGTCCAACCGATGTTGGGGTATTCTTTAAAATGTAAGCTTATCGATAGTTGATTGGTAAGAAAAAAAGACTTCAGAAAATCTAAGAATTCTTCATAATTACTTTCGTCTTTAAGGAGGTATTTATCACATACTCTGATAGATGATTTAGTAGATATGTGATCCTTCGATTTCTCTAGAAATTCCTTTGTGTTTTCAGCTTTGAAATTTAGTGTGCGATCGAATTGCCATAGTTCTTTTTCAAGCATAGAAAAAGTAAATACCAAAGCATTCTTTTCTCTCAATTCCTTTGCTTTATTTTCGTTCGCAGCAAGAAAGAAAATTGTTTGCGAAAAATGATCAATCTTATCAAAATCCGAAATTGATTTTACTTTTATATTTGATACTTCATAGAGGTTTCGAATCAAATAGTTTGTCGATTCGTCTTCCAAAAGTTCTTCATTTGTCCGATGTTTTTCAGATATTATTATAGGGGTGTATTCCGTATATTCTCTCATTAAAACGGAGACTAGACTCAATGAATTCATTTTGATCTCTTCTTCTTCATACAAAGAAAACAATTCAATAAATTCGAGATCAAAAACAAAAGTGTACATCTTTTTTTAGTTTTCTTGGTGTTTATTATTGTACCTCATTAAATCCAGCATAATATTATTTGCTTCATCAATAAATCCAGTGCCAAAATTATCTGAAAGGGAGCCTCTTTCATTTATTTCAATTCTTTTCACTAGAGATTCGGATTCATTTTTAATGGTTGTTCTATCCTTGAAGTAGTAAATGCAGACATTTTCCTTATCTAGTTCCTTTTTTGCTACTAAAAGCTGAAGTTTTCGGATTAAATATTCCGAATGGGTTTCTACAATAAGATTGATTCCATAATCAACAATTTCCGCGAAAATTTCCGCTAATTTTGATTGGAGGTTTGGATGAAGGTTTGCTTCCGGCTCTTCAACAAGTAACCAGTGAGGGTAGCTCTTTTTATCATCCGGAAATAAGCTCATTTCATTTTCCCACCAATTTGGATGAATCGCAGCAGCCATAACAAACAGATGGACTAATTGTGCAATTCCGGTCCCAAAATCTTGTATAGGACGGCCATCTAGTTTTATTTCAATTATTCCCATTTCAATATGGTCCTCAACTTCGACAGTATAAGGATAGCCAAGTTTTAGTAGCCATGCTTCCACTTTTCTGATCTGCGTTGATCTTTGATAATTTTGTTGAACTCTTTTTTCATAAAGTGCTTTGGCAAGACTAGGGTATTTGGAAAGATCAATATATCTCTCTTGAGTTGTTTTAAAAGCAGGGACATAAATGAATTTGTCAAACATGATCGTGTTCCTGCTAACAATATTTAGGTTTTTAATTATGCTTCCAATAATTGAGACTTTAAAAATATCAAGAAAGTTTAATTCACCATTTATCTGGTTGACCTCTTTATAATTCAGATTTTTTTCTTTTAACAAATCAGAGAATCTAGTTTTGAAAAATAGGTCTTCCATTAACTCATGAAGCAAATTTTCAAATGAAGAATAATTTTGTAATTGTTCATGTTCTTCAGAAATTTCAATTGGGATAATAATGTTCTCGTCCAAGGGAATATTGTTTTCATTTCTTAGTTTAGTGTCAAAAGCGAGAGAAATATATTCGGCTTGGTCAGTTATTTGATTGAATATGGTCTCTACTTTTTCGATTTCGGTAGGTTTCAAAAATTCGTTTAATAGGAAATTATTGTGATAGAATCCATTTGAAAAATAGTCGCTTTTCAACTTGTTTAGTGCCAGATTTACAATATATTCAACATTGATCTCAACTTTATGATCAGTTCCCCTGACCAAAAGCTTGCCATTTGAATCGCTCAAGAATACTTTGTAAACGGGTTCTAGATCTCTACTTAAAGCGTACTTTGCAAAATTTGCATTTACTTGTTCGTGATAAAAATTATTTATCTTTAAATCAAACGAAATAGGATGCTCAGAGGAGTGGGCAGTTGCTTCAAAATTATGAAGATTAACTCCATCGATTTCAAAATCCACATTGTCTCCTTGATCAGCAATCAATTTCAGGTATTCTTCATAATCCAAATATCTTAGGTTTCTCTCAGGTAGGGTTAAAAAGTTTCGGTTGCGATAAGCGAAAACTAAAGCTTTAAGTACAGAACTTTTTCCGGAATTATTAGGTCCTGTTAAAATAGTGAGAGGAGAAAATTCAAAGGATTCTCTTTCTTCGAAAATCTTAAAATTTTCTAAAGCAAAGTGGAAGTTTCTATTTCTCATAATTTATCCTTTTCAGCAATTTAATGCAGTTGTTTTAGTTTTCAAAATATTAGATCGGACAAACATCAATCATCCAATTGGGTTTCGTCGAGTCTGTGTAAATCTCAACCCTTTTTTTCTGAAAGTTGTAACAATAGTTGAGCTTGTATTTCACTAACAAATCGGTAATTACCATCAGCATTTCATTATCTTCTAAAAGATAAATTCTCCCGTGTTTATCTTTTACTAATCCAGAAAAATCATGAAGTGACGTAAATTCATCTTCTTCAATTTGAAAGAAGGCCAGACCGTTTTTGTTTACTTCTATCAAAACCTGCAGAAGAAAGTGCCATTCGTTTTTGTAGTGTAGGTTTGTCATATTTAGTTTTTAGATTTCGAAGTTAAATTGGATGTGTGCAGAGGAAGGACATAATCCTATTTTTGACATTTACAGAGTTTTCTTTTGCTTTTAATTGCTATTTCGATGCTTCGCAAACTTCGAGGTTCAATAATTTTGCTACAGGAAATGCATTTCCATTTTAAAGGATCCCTTCTAGATTTTAGTGTTCCAACAGGATTCAATCCATTATTTTTTATAATATTTAATGTTTCAACTAAAGTCCTTTTAAGCTTTTCTTTAGAAGTACTTTTTTCATATTGACAATGAAAGCATTTGTCCATATAGGGCATTTCTCTTTTCCATTTTACATCAATATTTTGGTGACTTAATTTTTTTTGGCTTCCATGTTTACATTTTACCAAATATTTCTTTTGGTAATGGTAGTCTGCAGCTGATGGTCCTTGTCCTAAAAAAGAAAGTTCCATTTTTTTCATTTTTTGCTTCATATTACCAATAGCTTTTTCTGATTTCCCACAATCCCAACAAAAGAATTTTCTGTTGATTTTATTTTGATCGTAATGAATGTATTTGAACTTATGTCCATTTTCACATATTACATCATACCCATAGCTTATACCACAGTAATATTCCTGAAGAAGTTGGCCTTTGTTGGAATTTATTACATTCTTGATTTCATTCCATTGTTCTAATAAGGATAATGGTAAGATGTTGTCATTAAACTTAAAACTCTTATGATCTCTTTTGATGAAATTTAAGAATCTTGTTTTTTCCATCTTCTTTACAATTCTAAG
>JAUICI010000005.1 GCA_030427935.1 Bacteroidia bacterium
GAATGGTTTTAAAAGGGATCTATAATAAAATGAAGAGAAAGATTGATAAAGCCGCGGCACAACTGACAAAAACATTGGGCGACCTTGTTGGCAAATTCATTGGGAAAAAATATACGAATTTGGACAAAATTAAATTCGTGCCTTCCTTCGATTACTGTGCTGCAGGAACAAATATTGTCATTAGTTCAGCAGAAGTGCCAGATAGTTTGAGTTCTATAAAAAAAATCTTTTACCATCACATGCCTTTGATGTATTACCAAAGAATGAAAGCTGATTTTAAGCTTGAAGATTAATTGGCCATGGAAAAACAAGCAGAAGCCAATTTAGATTCACCTAAGGCCATATAACAACTCCCCATCCCCATATAGGCTTCTTTTGATTCGGGTAAAAGTTTAACAAATGCTTTAAAATCTTTCAAAGCCGCGTCGAAATTGCCTTGAGCTAGATTGATTTTCGCTTGGTACAATTTAGACTCTTGGAAGACCTCTTTACTTCGAACAATTAGATTGAGAATCTCTTGGGACTTTTTATAGTTCTTTAAATGAAAATTGGATTTCAATTGAATGATGAGTAAATCCATGTCTTTAGGATTTAGCTTCGCACAAAGATTCGCATCATTCAATGCCTCTTGAAACATTTGCAGATTCAAATACTCTTTTGCGCGATCCAGACGAATACCAAAATCATCTGGATGACTCATCAATTCTTTTGTTAATCTTCTGATTTCAGTGGCTGCTCGTTCTTGATCAATTTTTTTTTAGAAACCGTTACGAGCTTCATCTCTTTAATCAAGTGTTCTGCACCAGAAAACTTATCAATAACCCATAAAACATAGCGAATATCTACTGTGATGTTTCTACAAACATTCGGATCAAACATGAAGTCACTCATGGTACTTTCCCAGGATCGATCAAAATTAATTCCGATAAGATTTCCGTTTTCATCAATCACAGGAGATCCTGAATTTCCTCCTGTTGTATGATTCGAACCGGTAAAACAAGTCCACAACTCTCCATCTTGAGCATAATTTCCATAATCTTTCTTTTTAATCGCCTGGATCATTTTATCCGACAATTCAAAATCTGGATTTCCAGTCATGTATTTTTGATAAATCCCATCCAAGGTTGTATGAGGTTTATATTCCATCCCATCTCGTGGAGCTGAACCTTCCAATTTCCCCCAAGTAATTCGCATGGTTCCATTTGCATCTGGCCAATGATTTTTGTCAGGAAACATTTCCAATTTACCTGCAAGATAAATCTTCATTTGCTCATTCATTCCCGTGTAGTAATGTCTCAAATTGGTCAATAATCTTGTCTGAAAAACATCTTCAATATCCTGATACAGCAGGAACCCTGGATCTTTCTCTATTTTTTTGAATGATTTTGAATTCGCTTTTTCAATGAAATCAATCAGTTTCTCTTGATCAACAAGTATGGAGGAAGAATAGATTTTGTCGCTCACTTTGGCAACCTCTTCCTTTTGTAAAGCATAAGGCAAATATTCCTTTGGAATTAGGTTGATAAACTCAGGAGTTAACACATTAAAGATCTTTCGGTCCGTTTCTAGGTCATAATTCTTGAAAAGGCCTTTCACTTTACCTATCGCTCTTTCTTTTGCCTTTTTAATTTTCTCTTCATCTTCACTTTCAAGTGCGACTCTCAAGTTCTTCATATAGGAAGCATTCTTGAGAAATTCCGGACCATAGCCGTAATAACAATATTCATTTAAAAGGATATAAGCCTCATCATAGGTTTGATACATTCTTTGCAAATCGCTAAACAAGGTCAGTGCATTGGCATATTTTTTCCACTCCGACTTGGAATTGGCTTTTTTCATGTACTCGTCTTCGTAGGCCTCCTTAATCGAGATCGCATCAATATTTGTAAGTCCAATAAGCTGACCTTTCCATTTCTTCCAAGCATTTGCAATTCGCGCTTGTTTGGCTGCATATTTCAAATTCAATTCATTATTTGATCGCATTGCTGCCTTGATTACGCTCATGGTTTTATCTCTCATAGCGATACGCATGGGTCTTTCTGTTTTCATGATATATTGCAATCTAGCTGCTGAAATATACTCTTCAGTTCTTCCTGGGAAGCCATAAACCATGGTAAAATCTCCTTCTTGCTTTGGAAGTAGGGATATTGGAAAGTAATGTAGCGGTTTGTAAGGCACATTATCCTTGCTTGCTTCAGCCGGTTTATTGTCTTTTCCTACATAAATTCTAAATACTGAGAAGTCTCCTGTATGTCTTGGCCAAACCCAATTATCCGTATCTCCACCAAATTTCCCGATTTCATTTGGAGGTGTTCCAACCAATCGAATATCCTTAAAAACTTCTTTTACGATAATGAAATATGAATTTCCGTAGTCATAAGACTCAATCTCGGCTTCATAATGGGTGTCTTCTGTTGCAGCCTTGATGATTTTACCATAATTCTCTCGAATTTTCATTTGGTATTGAGCAGATTCCATTCCTTCGGTCAAACCTTCCATAACTTCAGATGTCACATCGTCAATTCGGACAATTCGAGTGGCAGTCATTCCCTGATTCATCAACTCTTCGTCCAAGGACTTTGCCCAAAAGCCATTTTTCAAATAATCTTTTTCCACGGTAGAGTGGGATTGGATTGCCCCAAAACCACAGTGGTGATTGGTCAGCAACAAGCCTTTTTCAGAAACAATTTCAGAAGTACAGCCCCCATTAAAATGAATTACCGCATCTTTCAAACTACTTGAATTGATATTATAGATTTGATCTGCAGTCAACTTTAAACCATCAGCTTTCATTTGCGGATAGTACATCTTAATCAGACTAGGAATCCACATACCCTCATGGGCGAAAGTAAAGACGGTAAACAAGCTTAGAATAAGGGTGGCAAATAATTTCTTCATATTTCGAATTTTAATAGAATCTCAAAGATAATAATCTGTTAGGAAATCCTGTCATTAGGTCAGAATTTACAGGAATCAGAGATCAAAAATGATTCCAAATGAGTCATTTACAATTAGGTCGAATAAACGAAATGTTTTTTATTTGCAGAGCTACAGTATGGGCATTCGTTCAATCATAGGAGTTCTTGTCTGTTTTCTTACCATTATCGTAAGGGGTCAGAACCCATCTTATCAACATTTAGGTGAGAGTGAGCTTTCTGGAATTGATATCTACAGTATTTTACAAGATCAAAACAAGAATATTTGGCTAACCTCCAACAGAGGAGTCATCAAATATGATGGCTACGATTTTAAGTTTCTCAATGCAGATCATTTAAAAGCACTTTCTTCCTTTGGAATCAAGGAAAACTCCAAAGGGGAATTGTTTTGTTTTAATCTTTTTGGACAAATCTTAAAAATCGAAAACGACTCCATTTTGGTGCATTATGAGTTACCCGATTCATTAGTGTTTAGTCGCTACGATTTTGAAATAAAGGATGATGATGCTTTACTACTTAGGAGCAAAAGATATATTGAGATTGATGAAGACAAGCAGCTAACCACTTATGAACCTAAAGTGCCAGAGAAGGCATTCAACTCGGTTTTTAATGCCCATATGCAATGTTACAACATTATCGAAAAGGAGCCTACCAATACTTATTACACTCCTAATTTTTACGCGGTTTACAAATGGGATGGACAAAATTTTCATGAAAAAAGAATGAATCGAAGTCATATTCCCGTGTATTCAATGTCAAACCTGGCATACCGAACGCTTCAGGGGAATTACTATTTCACATTGAGAAAAGGAGGAATGTACGCATTTGATTCTTTGGGAACCCCCATTTTTAACGGCGCGCATTTGTTTCGAAAATATCAGATATCTGGGTTTCTTGAAGACTATGAAGGAAATATGTGGTTGACCACCTTAGGGAAAGGGATTCTACTGGTTCAAAATGACAAAAACATTAGTTTCAATGAGCATCCAATCATTGACAGACAAAATATCATTTTTGTAAAATACAATTCGCAGGGAGATGTATTCCTGGGGTCTGAAAATGGAAACATTCTTAGGGTAACTAAAAACAACGAAATCTCAGAGGTATTTTCAAATGGTTCGGTAAATATTCATTTTATCGATTTCTACGAAAACAAATTAATTACAAATGGAGGGATGACGGTTGAGCTTGTCGACCTTGACCGTAATATTTCTAAAAGTTTGGTCTCCATTGCGGCTGTTAAAGATTGTAGAAAAATTGGGAGTAATACTTATTTAGTAGCTACTTCTCTTGGGGTTTATGGATTTTCGATCAAGTCGGATCAAATAAGTGATTTTATTTCTAAAAAAGAACTCGGTAGATGTAATGCAATTTTACCCTTGAATGGCCTAAATAAATACATGGTCTCTTCGGTAAAAGGACTTTACTTGGTGGACGGAGAAAAGGTAGAAGAAATCAACTATCAAGATCAAAAATTCATTAGTTCAGATTTGGCAAAATATCAGAATCAGGTTTTCATTTCAACAACAACAAAAGGGATTTATGCTTACAAAAACGGAGAAATTGTACAACATATCTCAACTTCTCAAGGATTAAAGAGCAATCGGGTTCAAAAAATTGTTTGCTCTGATAACTTATTATTCATCGCCACTTCTGATGGCATGCAAATTTTCGACATTGAGAAAAACATCTTTGTTTACGCATATTTATCCAATGCATTAAACGGAAAAAGAATTATAGATTTCGATGTATTTAACAGAGAGATTTTTGTAGTTACCAATCAGGAAATTCAGAAAATGAATTTGGACCAGTTGAAAAAGGAATCTGGTGTTCCTCATATCTCACTGACCAAAATATTCATGAATGATGGTTTGATTGACCAAGCCTCGAACAACACCTTTGATCACGACCAGAATAAATTCGAATTTCATTTTAAATCGGGGTCTTATGGGCATAATGGTCAACTTCGATACGAATATCGTTTGCTACCCGTAGAGAAAGAATGGGAGAAAGCTGACTTCTTTAGTAACCGCACAAAATATGCTTCTTTGAAACCGGGTGAATACATTTTCCAGGTTAAAGCCATTAATCAATATGGAGAAGAAAGTGCTCTTTTGGAATATCCTTTTATCATCGAAAAACCCTATTGGGAAACTTGGTGGTTTTATTTGATCATTAGTCTTTTCATTACCACTTTAATTTTGATTACCTGGCGGATTCAACTTAAAAGAATTCAGAAGAAAAATGAAAAAGAAAAGGAATTCATTGGTTCCAAATTAACCGCATTGAAGCTACAAATGAACCCACACTTTATCTTTAATGCTTTAAATTCAATTCAGGATCTCATTCTTAAAAAAGACACCGAAAACTCGTACGATTATATTGTGAAGTTCTCTAATTTGGTGCGAAGAATCCTAAATTATTCCGACCAAGACTTCATTGAAATTGAAGAAGAGATTGAAATATTGCAATTGTATCTCGAATTAGAAGATCTTCGATTTATCAATGATTTTACTTTTGAAATTAAAAATACAATTGAAGAAGACATCAAAATTCCTTCCATGTTGATTCAGCCTTTTGTAGAGAATAGTGTAAAACATGGTTTATTGCACAAAGAGGGAGAAAAGACTCTTAAGGTTCGTTTTCAAAAAGATAAGGAGACGGTTATTTGTACAATTGAAGATAATGGTATTGGGATTAAAAAATCGAAGGAGATTAATGCTCGTAAAAGCAAAAAGCACAAAAGTATCTCCATCGAGTCCATTCGGAATCGAATTGAAATACTAAAAGAATACTATAAATCCGATTTGGGTATTGAATTTGTTAGTTTATTTGACGACGAAGGAAATCCAAGAGGAACAAAAGTGATCATAAAACTGCCGTTTGAAAACACATACTAGAAATGACAAAAACCGTAAACGCCATACTTGTTGATGATGAGGAAAGAGCTCGAAATGTGCTCTCTACCCTTCTTGCTACAAACTGTCCACAAGTTAATCTGATGGATCAATGCAAGAATGTAAAAGAAGCTGTTGAAAGCATCAAAAAGAATAAGCCAGATGTCGTTTTTTTGGATATTGAAATGCCCGAACACGCCGGTTATGAGATCATTCATTTTTTTGATGAAATTCATTTCGAAATCATTTTTGTTACAGCCTACGACCAATACGCAATTAAGGCTTTTGAAATGTCGGCTTTGGATTATTTGCTCAAACCTATAGAGATCAAAAGACTCAAGGAGGCTGTATCCAAATTGGAAGAAAAGTTGGGGAGTCGAAAGCTTGAAGAAAACTATCGACTTTTACTTGAAAACATGGAAAAAGAGTCGATCGACAAAATTGTGATCCCCCACAATAGGGAACAAGTCATCTTGCCTTTGGAAAAAATTGTAGCTATTGAAGCTAAGGAATCATACAGTATCATACATACCAATGAAAGCAAGAATTACATGGTCAGCAGAAATTTAAAACATTTTGAATCTTTGTTGGAAGACACTTCTTTTTTCAGATCGCATAAATCTTGGCTCATCAATATGGATAAAGTTCAATCTTACTCTAAAAAACAATTGGAAATTACTCTGGAGGGTGGACTTTCCACTAAACTTTCAAAATATAAAAAGCCGAACTTCGAAAATGCCTTTTCATCTTAGGCCAAATTACTTTGGGAGAATAATTTGACTTAAATTGGATATAGCTATAAATATCCTTATTTTTTCCTTCGATTAATTTTTTAACCGTGTCAAAAGAGGATATCGAAAAGCTAAAAAAGCAAATTGCTCAGCTTAAGGAAGAAAATAAAAGGCTGCGTGAAGGGCATACTAGTTTTGTTACTTATGGTCCAACGGTGAATGTTCCTGAAGAATTTAGGCCACCTTTCGATAAGGCAGAAGAACTGGTTCGAAAATATTTTCAAAGTATTATTGCACGACCTTCGGAAGGAAATATAGAAATCGAAGGTGAGCGATACGTTCTCCTCAGAGCCAGCTCATTATCAGTCGATTTTTTCAATAAAATTAAAGATTTATATAGCGATAAAGGGGAGACGAAATCCTATACAATAGGAAGAAATTTTCTTTTTGATATATCGCATGTTCTTGGAATTGAAGATGCTAAAAATTTCCATAAAAAATTAAATCTTAAAGATCCCATCGAAAAACTTTCTGCGGGACCCATTCATTTTGCTTACACTGGATGGGCATTTGTAGATATAGACCCTAGCTCTAACCCTTCAGCGGATGAAAATTTTTACATGAAATATGATCATCCATTTTCATTTGAAGCGGACTCTTGGATCCAGGAAAATAAAAAAGCAGAATTTCCTGTTTGCGTTATGAATGCAGGCTATTCCTCTGGTTGGTGTGAAGAATCATTCGGTATTCCATTAACTGCGGTTGAAATATCCTGCAGAGCGAAAGGAGATGATGCTTGTACCTTTATCATGGCGCCTCCGGAAAAGATTAAAGATTATTTACCTCCTATTGATGAAAAATTGAAAGAGGCGGAATATGAAATCCCAGCCTTTTTTGAAAGAAAGAAAACAGAAGAACAATTAAAGGCGTCCGTCGAAGAGAAGGAAGTGCTTTTGAAGGAAGTCCATCATCGGGTGAAGAACAATCTACAGGTGATTTCAAGTTTATTAAACCTTCAATCCTATTTCATCACGGACGAGAAAACCAAGAATATTTTTAGAGATACTAAAAATCGTATCAAGACTTTGGCATTGGTGCATGAACGCTTATTTAATTCTCAGGACATTGAATATGTGAACCTCAGTGAATACATCAAATCCATCGTTGATCTTTTAAGTTTCTCCTACGATAAGGAATATATCGAAATCGAATACAATTTCGACCCCGAAATCACTGGAAAATTTAGCATTGAAAAAGCCATCCCCGTAGGCTTATTGGTAAATGAAGTGGTTTCAAATTCTTTCAAATATGCCTTTCCAAACATTTCAAGCGGAAAAATAACTTGTAGTATTCTGAAAGTAAATGACGGAAAGGAATTGATCATTAATGATGATGGAATCGGCTTACCTGAAGATTTAGTTATCGGAGAAACAAACTCCTTGGGAATGGAATTAATTCAATCGCTTTCCTCCCAAATGGAAGGCGAACTGGAAATCGACCGAGAAAAAGAAAAAGGAGTCGAATACCGCATAAAGTTCTGATTTGTAATTTGTAATTCGTTCAACTTCGCTGCGTTCCTTCGCCTAAGGCTATGGCCGTCGGAGAAAGCTACATTGAATAACCAAACCCCTCCCCCATCTTTCATTCGCCGTAGCTTCAGCGAAGGAGAACTTCATTCTTCATTCTTCATTTTTAATTTTTAATTCTTAATTCTTAATTCTTAATTCAAATTAAACCTTTCTCATTTTGATTTGTCCAAGAATAAGAAACCCATAAAAACATTGAACTATGAGAAACATTTTGAGCATTGCACTAGCCACTTTACTTTTTATAGGACTATCGAGTTTTGAAACTTCGAAAAAGATCCAACCAAGAGATTGGGTTCATTTGGGGAGTCGCAAAATCAATTGGGGAGTTGAAAAAGATGTAATTGTTGTAGGTCCAAATGCACGTGGGTTTACGAAATTGAAAATAAAAGTAACTGGTGGAGCTGTCAACATGCGAAAAATGGTTGTTACTTATGGAAATGGAGACAAAGACAATATCCCATTAAAATTCAATTTCAGCAAAGGAGCTGAATCCAGAGTGATCGATCTTAAAGGAGGTAAAAGACAGATTAAAACCATTTCATTCTGGTACGACACAAAAAATGGAAGCAAACAGAAAGCGACTGTCCATGTTGCCGGAAAAAAAGCTTAGCAACAAGTCCCGCAAGGGCATTCAACATAAATTCGTGACAAAAGCAACAAGAAAAGCATCCTTTGGGGTGCTTTTTTATTCCCCTAATGCTTTGCCTACAGAAGGTAAAAAGAACCAAATCAGTACAAAAATTCCCACTAGGGGTGTTAGTTTATCCATTAGTGGAGCCGTCCCCATCTCTGGACCATTGTTTCCATCTTCTGGGTTCCCAGATGGACTGACAAACATTCTACTGAAATTATAGATTGCGGTTGCATAAGGGAGAATCATTAAATACCTGAAGAGGTCTAGATTATTATTGAAAGAGTAACTAACAAAATCATAAAAACCAAACAAAATAATCAGTGTAAATACCAAAGCGATCAAAAAGGAACCGACTCTGTGGGCTGTAGTAATATCTGCACGCCTGCCAATTGTACCTACAATCAACCCAAACATAAAACCGAAAATCTCGACCATGGACCATTCGATCAGCTCAACAGCAATACCAGTTCCGAACAATATAAAAATTAGGGTTAATTCGAACGGAACCAACATTACTTGAATGAGTGCTTTCTTTTTATTTACGGGTAGCTGGTAATTATTAATGACCATTCCCACATACATCGTCAAAAACAGCCAAGCAGAAAATCGAAACCATCCTGTGCTCTCAAAATAATAGCTATTCAAAAAAACACCCAAAGAAGGGATTGCGAATAGATAAAAAATATGGAAATACATCAAACTTTTGTGGTAGGCCGGAAGATCATTGGGATATAAATTGGCTCTATAATACTCTTTACCCTTTTTGTCTTTAAATACAAAAGAGGGCTTGGAAGTTTTTTCTTCAGTCATGTGTAAATTATATCTTTATCTCAAACAAGATAAGAAATCTGCTTGGTATTCTAATTCAAGGAAAACAAACTATATAAATAAATTTCGATACACTAATTCCATGAAGATTAACTTCTCATACTATTTCATAATCCTGTTTCTAATCTACAGTTGCACCCATGAAAACAAGAAAGCTGTCTCACCCAACTCCAAAAAATCCAAGACGAAGAAAGAGCAAAAAGAAAAACCTGATCTAGGTGAAATCAAAAACGGCACCTATTCGAATAATTACTTTGAATTTAGTTTGGAAATTGATTCTAGTTGGACAATTCAAAGTCCCGAAACTGTTAAAAAGAGAGCCTTGAGTAAAAGTGAACGAATTCCTTTTGAATCAGCTTATCAGAAAATAAAGTATGAGGAAATGTTGAATCAGTCGATACCTCTTCTTCGACTAACTAAAGGAAAAAACAATGAACTCATTATACTCGCTGAGTCGCAAGAGGATTATCAAAATTTAGGAATCTATAATAGTTCAGCATATATCAAACAGCTTAAAAAGAATCTTGGGCAAAGTCAGGTCGTCATGGAAGGGGAAAAGAAACCAAGCAAAACCTTTGTACAACCTTATTATTTTCACTCCATTGAAACAATAATTGAAATAAAGGATCATCTTATTCATCAAAGCTATTTTGTGGTTTTTATAAAGGACTATATTCTTTCTTTTATTTTGATAGCGGATAATGATCGTTCCAGATTGGACTTTAAAAAAATGGTTCAAGAAATTCAGTTTCATACGGATCAACCGAAATATCCTGGATTGTAAATCTATAGTTTTAGTAGTAAGTTTGACTAAAATTCAAACTCTATGAATAAACTCGTTTTCACACTTATTCTTTTTCTAATTACTTCAATTGCCCAAAGTCAAGAGATCAAAAAAGCAGATTTAGACATTATTCGAAATTACCGAACGAATAAAATGGGTCTTTTAAATAGATCCACAAAAGACACCTTAATCCCGTGTAAATATGATCGTTTGAAAATTTCCAAAAATGTGAATTTCGCGATGGTCTCGAAAGGAAATCTTTATGGCGCTGTAGATTTGAAAGGAAATGAGATCTTGCCTTTGGAGTACAGTTCGATTTCAGATCAAGGAAATTTCATTCTCGTTGTCTCACAAGTTGATTTATTTGGACTTTATGCAATAACCGGGGATGAAATAATTCCAGAACGCTATGCCTATCTCGGCAAAGTTTCAGAAGGAAAATTAAGAGCAAACGAAGGAGGAAAAGCCTATTATGGACAAGGGATTTTTTCAGGAGAATCTGTAGAAGTTACCGGGGGAAAATGGTCCTTTCTAGACACCAATGGAAGAGTCATTTCAAGATTGAATCTAACTTATGCCAGAGATTTTAAGGATGGAATTGCAAGTGTTTATGTTGGTGGAAAAAATGATGATTGGGTTTACGGAGGAAACTGGACCTATTTAAAAAGCAATGGAACCTTAATCATGAACGGGGTTAAAGACATTTCCAGACCTATAGACGGCTTATTTGCTGCAACTTGCAACACACCCAAAGGAGTTAAAAATGAAAAGAAATTCCTAAAAAACAATGAACCTCCTTTTGATGGAGTCATTGATAAAAAGGGTCAAGTCGTACTTCCTTTTCAATTTTCCGATGTTCAAATTTATTCGCAAGACTTCATTAAATGTGAACGCCAGATAAAAAATAAAGACGGAAAGGAAGATTACATCATAGAAATCTATAATTCGGAAGGAAAAAAAATAGTTGAAAACCCCATTGAAGAAATTAAGTCCCATGAGAAATACGTGAAAATAAAGAGTAATGGACTTTGGGGGATTTACACCAGAAAAGGTAGAGAAATATTGCCCCCAGAGTACGATATCATTTGGGAATTTAATGCCTTTTTAAATCAGAAAAAAACCTATTTGCAAGTTGGGAAAACCGAAAACGATCAAACTAAGTTTGGTTTATTCGACTGGAATGGAAATAACATTTTGCCCATAGCGTACGATAATATCTGGAATCAAAGCGACTACCGTGGAATCATTCTCACCAAAAAAGGAAGGAACCATTCTAGCTACATCAACTGGGAAAAAGTCTTATCCATGGACTGCGACACTCTTTTTATAGCTAATCCAAAGCGTGTTTTCAAAGACACTCTTTTTCAAGTTGAATTGGCTAATCAATCTTTAATTGTGGACCTAAAAGGGCAAAAACTATTTGACATGCCGGGTACTAAAATTATCCACACGACAGAAATACTAGACAATAAGCAAAATGTGTTTGTAGCCGTAAAAGAAGGGAAACAAGGTTTGATTAGGATGGACAAAAGAATTTTGATTCCATTTAAGTTTGACAATATAGTTTCATGGACTTCTCTTGAAAATAACTATGATGTTTTGCAATACAAGTACAAAAAGAATTTAATCGAAGCCACATATGAAGGAAAGAAAACTGTAATTAACAGCAAGGGAGATATTCTGATGCCTCCTGTGAAGGGAGATTTTGAAATTAGTGTTGATCCTTATTCGTGGAAGATCAATAGACTAATGATTTCAAAAGTTGAAGACCAATGGCCGAACGATAGAAAATACGGAGGCATGGACACTCTTGGGAACATCATCACGCTACCGAAATGGGATGCTCTATTTTTTCTTCCCAATAACCATTATGTGGCTCATTCTTACAGTAAAGAACCTAGATGTGGCCTATTTAAAAATGGTCAAACCAATCCCGAGATAGAATTCGAGTGGTTTAGTATTGGAAGTGAGTTAAACCTCCAGAACATTACTGGAAATCTCTATACGGACAGCATCATGTTTTTCAAAATTAAAGACCAATGGTTTCCTTTCGATGTATATGCATCCAAACTGGGCACAAATCATTTCGATCGCATCCAAGATGATGATTTTTATTGCGACATGAGTATCGTTGAAGTGGATGGTAAGAAAGGAATTATCGATCCCAAAGGAAATTATTTAGTTCAACCTTTATATGAGGATTTAAGAAACCGAGCTGCTTGCGTCATAAATAGTGATTACCACACAAAAAACGGACAAGAGTATGCAGCTAAACTAAATGGAAGATGGGGCGGAATTACAACCAAAGGGAAAAAGCTCACAGAATTTAAATTTGAATCTCCGGAAGCCGTTTGGAAAAGTGATGGCGATTTTTTTAAATGGTAGTTGCTTATCTTTTGATCTTTTAAGACAAACATTTCCATTGAACTGCTGTTTATCTAAAAACAAAATATGAAAACACTCATCATTTCCTGCTGTTTATTTTTCTGTTCTATGGGCTTCTCTCAAACTGAAGCTGAAAAAGTAGTTCAGGGAAGCTTAGATGCCTATAATGCGCATGATTTCGAAAAATTCATGAGTTTCTTCTCGGAAGATATTGAAATGTATGAATTACATGAGTCTGAACCGAGCGTAAAGGGAATTGAAGAAGTGCGAAAAAGATATAAAGACTATTTTGATGCTTCTCCTGAACTGCATTCGAAAATCAAAAATCGAATGGTGTTTGGTAATAAGGTCATCGACTACGAATACATTACCGGAGCAAGAGGGAGTAAAGAACCTTACGAACTCATCTTCATGTATGAAGTTGAAAACGGCAAAATTGTTCGTACAACTGCGATCAGAAAAGAGAAATAGAATTCCTAAAACAATTTTTGAATTAAGGCATATTCTTCCCGACCCTTCAAAGTGAGATAGGGAAAGATGATCTCGAAGAGTAGTCCTTGATAATGTTTAACTGGGTCTGAGATTTCTTTTTTCAACAATTCCTGAGCATTTATCCAATTATCCCCAAGTATATTCATCCGTTCATACAATCGCTCATATTCAGATTCAAAGACTTCTGCTCGAATCACTCCTAATTGCATCAAATGCGCAAACACTTGCTGAAATTGAAGTTTTCTTTGATTTTGCAATTGTTGATAATGCCCAGACATGTTTTGAAATGAACTCATGATCAAATAGAAATCCCGCATTAAAAATCGATATTTATACAGCAAGCGCATGGTTATCCCGCTTGATTGATACATATCCAACAAAAGCGAAGCCGAATTCGTCATACCTTCGAATGCCACATTCAGCTCCTCAACCAACTGAAAATATAAAGCTTCAATAAGATCTTCTTTCTTTCTAAAATGATAATTGAGGTTGCCCTGACTCATGCCCAACTCTTGTGAAATTGTCCTTAGTGAAGTGGAAGAATAACCTCTTTGATTAAAAATCTCCAAAGACTTTTCTAATATTTTTTGCTTCGTATTTTTCATTTTAGTAGATTTAACCTAATTATTAGGTCTATTTTACTAAAATACAAATAAAAATGAAAATATCGATCATTGGAGGAGGGATTACAGGGCTAACAACAGCCATCGCTTTAAATCGAAAAGGAATTAATGCTCGAGTATTTGAAGCCGCTGAAGAGATGAATGAAATTGGAGCCGGTGTCTGGTTACAACCAAACGCAATGCGCGTCTTGGATCTTTTAGGCTTAAAAGAAACCATCCTTCAAAATGGAGCTGCCATCAATAAAATGGAGATCACCAATCAAAAGCTAAAACCATTCAAAGAAATCAAAGCGAAAACTGTGGAAGATGAATATGGAAATCGCACAATCGGTATTCATCGAGGGCTTTTACAAAAATTACTTTTCGAAGAAGCTTCTAAAAAAAGTGAAATTTTTCTGGGACATAAACTTGAGTCAATAGAAGCAAAAGAAAATAAATCTATTTTGAATTTCGAAAAACAAACCATTGAATCCGATATTATCCTAGGTTGCGATGGCATCCACTCAAATGTTCGAAAAACAATTTTCCCAAAAACGGAGCTCCGAAACTCGGGACAAATTTGTTGGCGAGGTATTGCTGAATTTGAGCTCCCTTCTCATCTAAAAGAACTGGGGAAAGAATGCTGGGGGAATCAAATACGCTTTGGTTTTTCGGAAATTGCTCCTGGAAAAGTCTATTGGTTTGGAGTCGCAAAAAACAATGGAGAAACCTCAAAACTACAACTACAAGATCTCCCAAAATTCCTTAAAGAATTCGATCCCCTTATTTCTGAAATCATCAAAAACACCACCTCCATTCACACCGGAACGCTTTCTGATTTAAAACGATTGGAGAAATGGTCAAACAACACTACTTGTCTGCTCGGAGATGCTGCTCATGCTACCACCCCAAACATGGGACAAGGGGCATGCCAAGGAATTGAAGACGCCTATTACATAGCAGAACTTTTAAGCAAAAATCAAGCTCAATTAGCTTTCGAACAATTTGAGAAGCTTAGAAGAAAAAAAGTCGATTATGTCGTCAATAATTCTTGGCGATTTGGAAAAATGGCGCACTCAAAAATGGGTCAATCACTCATGATCATGCTAATGAAAACGACGCCACAATCTGTTTTAGATAAGACTATGAAGAAATTGTATCGTGTGGATTTTTAGAGTTTTGGATATTTGGATATTTGGATATTTGGATATTTGGAAGTTCGATTAAATTCGGATTCCAATAACACACACATCATCTATTTGCTCGAAACTGGACGTATTCCCTTCCTTATCTTCCCAGCTCATCCATTTATCTAGAAATCTGGCTAACTCGTTTCCTTGGTCTAGCATTTGCTTATCGTGAATACTGTGCAGCAACTTTTTGAAATTGGATGTTTTAATTTTCTTTCCTTTATCACCTCCAAATTGATCCGCATAACCATCAGAAAACATATAAATCGCATCTCCTTCTTTCAAGTCGATGGATTTTTGGGTAAACGGAACCGCTTTTTCGAATCTGCCAATGGGTTGTTTATCCGCTTTTAGTTCAATTAAATAAGAATCACTTCCTTCAAATGGAAGTACAATCACACCCTCTTTCTCCTGAAATTCATCGGGGTTTCCTTTTCGGAAAATATATATGGAATTATGAGCCCCAGCATAAGAAAGACTGTTAAAAGAACCCGCATCTTCATGAAGTTGAATCAGAGAAATATCCATTCCATCATTGAGGTTTTTATTTTTTTCAAAAGTCTCCACAACCAAGTCCCGAACTCGATCTAATATTTTTGCCGGTTCCTGAATATTATATTCTTTCACCACCTTATTCAAGGCTTCATGACACACCATGGACACCATGGCTCCTGGGACACCATGCCCTGTACAATCAGCTGCCGCAAATAGGACAGTATTTTGTTTCGAGGAACGAGGAGCGAGGTTTTCACTCGGTACACGCAACTCGACACTCGCTGCTGTTTCCATCCAATAAAAAGCCCCACTTACAATATCTTTTGGTTTAAAGAGAATAAAAGAATCTTCGAAAGTGCTTTTAAAATTTTCTCGGGGAGGCAGCATAGCACTTTGAATCAATTTAGAGTATTCCAAACTGTCTTCAATATTGCTCAAGGCTTCTTCCAAATTGAGACTTTTAATCTCTACTTCTTTCTTCTGCGCCTTAATTGTTGCGTTCAGTTTTCGTGTTCTGAAGTAAACAAACAAAATGAAAACCAATAACAAAACTACAATTAGAATAACACCCCACATCTGAACTATACGGTTTTGTGCTTCTGCTTTTTCTAGTTTTTCTTCTTTGATTTCGGCTTCCTGATTAGCTATGGTTTTCTCTTTTTCAGCCAGCTCCAATCGAGCCTCCATTTGCTTTACTTTCTGAATTTTCTGTAAATCAAAAATTTCATTTTGAACCTCCACTTCCTTTTTGAAGTAAGAAAAAGCCTCTTGATAGCGCCCTTGCTCCTCAAAAGCTTTCACCAATTCTTGAAGCGCCTCTAACTCTTCGTATATTAACTCATTCTCTTGTGAAAAGACATAACTTTCTCTTGCGTATTTTTCTGCAACATCAAACTGCTTGTTCATTCTATACGCTTGGGCCATCAGCATCAAACAAGTTGCTTTACTGTCGGTCATTTTCAAATCCTCGGCAACTTTTAAACCTTGAGAAAGTTTGACTGCTGCCAATTCATACTTACCTGCATACCGATAATAGGCACCCAAATTTTGATAGAAAAAATAATGGTCTTCTGGCTCAAAATGAGGTTTTAAAGTCTCCAATTCATCTAAGGTAATTTTAAAACTATCAAGCTTGGTTTCACTCCTAAAATCCAGGGATAAATTATTTAGGTTGGCGACTAATCCGTAATAATCTTTTACCCTTCTTTGAATTTCAATCAGATCTAATAAATATTTATGAGCAGCTTGTTTCTCTCCCATTTTATCTAATAGAAGTGCTTTTCTCCCCATGGCATGAATCAAACCGGCACTATCTCCTTTTGCTTGATAAAATTCCAATGCTTTGTTAATTTCAATATTGGCCCGCTCAAAGTCAGTGACCAAAATATAATAACGCGCTTTACATGTGGCTATTCGACCTGTATACTCTGAATTATTATTCTTTTTGGCCAAGTTCTCTGCCTCCTGACAATATTCAAGAGATTTTGCCGGAGTTTCATTATAGACCTCACCAGCTTTCCGGATAAGCTCATTGATTTCCTGGGCATTGGAAAACAATATGAAAAACAGGTGTATTAAAAGTAAAAGATACCTCATTGTAATTACTCGAAAGATAAGAGAATTTACTTGAGGAAAAAATCTCAAAATTTCGTATTTTAATAGTCTGAAATAAAACACACACATGAAATTCATTATCGCTTTAATTACACCTTTTATACTATTCGGTGCGAATTCAGAACCAAGTAATACAGCACATCCTTCTGCTGAAGAATGGAAATTGGCCAAAAACAAGAATGGGGTTGTCGTTTTCACAAGGCAAGCTGAAGGGTCTAAAATAAAAGAATTTCAAGCCATTGTTAAAATCAAAACTAGCATGGCCGCCCTTCAAAAAATGATTGAAAATGCAGAAGGATATGTGAATTGGCAACCAAATATTTCAAACTCAAAGACGATAAAGAAAATTAATGAGAATGAAAGCTATATTTATTACGCCATGGATGTTCCTTGGCCAATTCAGAATCGTGACATCGTAGTTAGTCGGAAGAAAACAAATATGAAATCAGGTGAAGTTCTATATCGCTTGAAGTCTAAACCGGACTATATTGATCAAAAAGAAAAATACATTCGAATTCGAGACGCACATGGATTCTGGAAACTAACTCCTCAATCTGGCGGACTAATTAAAGTGGTTTATCAATCTTATGGTGACCCGGCAGGAAGTATTCCTACCGGTGTAATCAATATGTTTATAGTAGATGGACCCTATAAAACCATGCTGAATCTTAAAAACAAGTTAGAAGAATAATTTTATCTAAATTTCTACTCATTAAAACAATTACCATGAGCAAAAAAGTATTAGCCATTTTCATTTTAGCCATCCCCTTTCTGTTCTTCTCTTGCAACAAAGACAATGATGGGAGACAATTTGGAATATTTAAAGTTTTAGATGATGACCAAACCATAGAAATGCAAGGCGAAATTGGAAGCTCTTCTCTAAATGATTTTAACGAGTTAGTGGAGGCTTTTCCAAATGTAAACAAGATTAATATTATCGATTGTGGAGGCTCTACAGATGACGATGTCAACCTCCAATTATCGGCTGCTGTTCACCAAAAAGGAATGGCCATTCATATTGCTGATAATGGAGAAATCGCATCGGGTGGGACTGACTTTTTCCTTGCCGGAACCACAAGAACGAAAGGAACAAACACGCGTATTGGCGTTCATTCATGGTCGGATGGATCAAACGAGGCCACGGACTTTCCAGTTGGCGATCCCAACCACACTCCTTACATTAACTATTATGTTTCCGTTGGCTTTACCCAGCAAGAGGCGGAAGACTTTTATTATTTTACCATTAATGCAGCACCAGCAAATAGCATGCACTGGATGACAGATAATGAGATTGCTCTTTATGGTATTTTGACGCCTTGATAACTTAAAGAAATAATGTTGATTCTTTAAGAAAGAACATCATACCAATCTCTTATTTTAAACGGATATTGTATCCTTTTCAGCTCCTTTCAACGGCTAGAAAAGAATGAAAATGTGGAAATCTACTAAGTTTTGCATCTTGGATTTATGAGAGGAATTATTTTCGTTATCTTACTGTTTAATTTATCCGCACTTGATCAAGGACATTACAAGACCTTGGTTATTGACACGCTTATTGACCCAGGAAACCATTTTGGCATCAATTGTTCCGACCTTAAATCCACATTTTACCCAATGGAATTAGAAGATAAATTAATCCATAAAGACTTCACAAAACACCCCAATCTAATTACTTCGCTTCCGATTTATGACGATGACCAGAAATTTCAAATAAGCATTGACAATGAAGATGGAATCCTAGAATTGTTTCTGCCTGATTCTAACTCAATAGATACCATTCGAATATCAAAACTTAAACTCTTGCGAAACCCGTTTTACGATACGATTTTTCACGATAGAGTGGAATGGATTGATTCAGATTCTGGCATTGTTCAACCTCCCATTAAAACCAGCCACAAATTCAAAGTCATTAAAAAGGGAAAAAACAAAATCTCACATTTGGATCATATCCAAATTCACATAAATAGCAAGATGTATTTAGTCCAATTGGAAAGCAAAAGAAGTTACGCTGGTCAGGTCACACATTACCATGGCTACAAACCAAAAAAATACAGAGACGATAGAGAAAACTATAAAGGGAAAAAGAAAATAAAAATTTGGGGTTCCATCATCGAAAATAAATACAGCTACTATGGTAAACTTGAACTCACTGAATAACACATACATGCTTATACTGCTAATTGGCTTCCTTTTCAGTTCCTGCGCAAAAGTCTTAACTGCGGATAAAGTAAAGACAAAATAACCACTCCACCCCTCAACCATTGAACCTCTAATCCAAAACCCTACTTCTCCACCTCAAAATACTCCCCCTCCCACTTCAATTTCAATTCAGGAACATCAGACTTTGTCAATTCCTTAACCAATCTCAAAGCGTTCTTTCTTTCATCGATTACAGGTCCACCTTCCCCAAATTGGCGAGTAGAAATGACTTTTCCTCTTACAAAAGTTCCATCATTTTTGATTTCAATATCAAAAATAGGCGCCATTCCGGAAACCCCACTTAAATTGAATCGATGGTAAGTACAGAAATTACCCATGGAATAGGTGATGAATCGGTCTTTGTAGACATCAATGGCTCTCGTAACGTGCGGACCATGACCAAAAACAATATCCGCTCCATTATCGATCATTAAATGGGCAAACTCGTATACATTTCCTCTGTTTTCCCCATAAAAAATCTCGGTCTTCTTTGGCATATGCTGATGCTTGCTTCCTTCGGCTCCACCGTGAAAGGAAACCACTACAACATCACACATCTTATCTAATTCTTTTACCAGTTTAGTTGCAACCGGATAATTATTAATTCTTACCGTTCCGGTATTTGGCGAAAATGAAATCAGTCCATATTTCAGACCGTTTACTGTCATCGTATCCCATGGTCTGGAAAGCAACCCTGAGAAGCAAAATCCTTTTTCTCCTAGAACTTTTGTGGTATTTCTTCTTCCGGATTCTCCAAAATCCCCAACGTGATTATTGGCCACGGAGATCAAATCAAATCCAGCTTCTTTTAACTCATCCACATACTTTTCTGGCATTCGGAAAGCATAACAAATACTAGGATTCGAACAATGCTTCACATCTCCACCTTTGTTTAAAACTGTTCCCTCTAGATTTCCGAAAGTACAATCGGCATTTTGCAAATACTCTTTTACAGGATCCAACAATTTCTGATTTGCTGGAGGCAAGTACGATTCATTCGGAAAATTAGTCCCCAACATCATGTCTCCTACTCCAACTACATGATAGGTCCTGTTCCTTTCAGCTTCTGCTATGGAATCCAATCGTGCTTGTTCTCTGGCTTTTCTTAATGAATCCAATCTCACTTGCTCTCTAAACTCCAATAATTTCTTGTATTCGGTTTTTAAGATAGATTGTATACGCTCGTCATACTTAAGATTTACTTCCCCATCCAAATAGTTCTCAGCCGCCATTAACTGAATCATTTTATACTCGAGTTGAATCATTCTAAATGTGGCTAACTGCTCAACGAAATTGGCAGACTCCATTTGCTCTGGAGCTAGATACATGGCATGAATAGCTAGAATCAAATCACGATCTTTCGCTACTAGTTTTTTTGTTGACCCAACTATTTGGGCATCTTTTCCTGGGTCGTATTTGTCCTTATTGAATTGATATTTCTTCTTGGACTGCGGCATCGTAATGATAGAACCATATTCCCCAACTGAAGTATCTCTTTTCTTGGCCAAATGATCCATATTCTTTCTAAAAAAGACCGGATCAAAACCTTTGTCGGCCCAACATTTTTCTGAGATATACTGAACCAATTTCACTTCTTTATCGGTGAACTCTTTCAGCTTTTTCATGGATGAAAGAATGATATTACTCTGTATGCTCCCAGGGTTGATGGCCTCTAATTTTTTCAATACTTCATTGTACTGGATATCCAGTTGATCCAAAGAATTATTGGCGGCTTGCTCCAGATCTTTTGCATTTGCGATGCCGCTTTCATTCAGATAATTTTCTACATATGGTGAATTTTGAGCGAAAGCATTTCCTAAAAACAAGAAAAGCCCCATAAAAAGGGACTTTCCAAAAATATTTTTAATCGTTCTCATTAGTCAAATGATTGATTTGTTTGGTTCGACATTTGAATCAATCTCTCATAATCTTCCGGTGAAAGATCTGAATGGTAATAATGTACCGGATTCACTTTTTGTCCATTTTTCTCCACTTCGTAATGCAAATGGTTTGCCGTAGATTTTCCAGTTGACCCAACAAACCCGATGAGGTCTCCTCTTTTTACTTTCTGACCAACCTTAACATTGAATTTACTCAAATGCGCATATCTGGTTTTATATCCAAATCCGTGATTGATAATTACCGATTTACCATACCCCCAAGCTTTCACTTCACATGCTTCTACTACACCGTTTCCAGTTGCATATACATCCGTTCCTTTCTCAGCCGTGAAATCCATTCCCCAGTGCATTCTTTTGGTTTTGTAGATCGGATCAATTCTCCAACCATAACCTGAGGCCATTCTTCTCAAATCCTTATTATTTACAGGCTGAATTGCAGGCAGACAAGCCAACATTTTTTCCTTCTCTTTTGCCAGTTTACTCAACTCATCAAAAGACAAAGATTGGGCATACAATTTCTTCTTTACCATGTCGATCTTACGAGCCGTTTCCTTCATGATATCCGAAGCTTCATATCCATCCAAAGCCTCATATTTTTCAGAACCTCCAGTTCCAACATCTCTCATCTCGGTAGGAAATTGCTCGGCGTTAAAGATCACACGATAAATTCCGTCGTCTTTCTCTTTCAAATAATCTAAAACCTTAAGATTTAATTCGGATTCTTCTTGTAATCGAACCATTTCGGCTTTCAACTTATCATTTTCTCTTTCGAGATCCGATTTACTTGTTGATTTAAAAAATGGGGCAATCAAAAAAGCTAAAACAACTGAAGTGATCAACGTTGGTCCCACAAACAAGGCCACCTTCACCAATCTTTCCTGCCAGCTCACTTCTACTTTCTCATAAGAAAGTGTCTTGGGGTTGTATTTATACTTCTCTTTCATAACAAACGATTTCTTCGTTTTCCGAGGCAAATTTACCGAATTAATCTATTTTTGCAATTCCTTTAACAGGTATTAACAATTATCGGAAACTCTGTAACCATATGAAAACCGAGGAAATAAGACGGAAATTTTTAGAATATTTTGAATCCAAAAATCACCAAATCGTGGACTCTGCTCCCATGGTGATCAAAAATGACCCTACACTGATGTTTACCAACGCCGGTATGAATCAGTTTAAAGAATATTTTCTAGGAAATACAGAGGCCAAGGATAAAAGAGTCGCCGACACACAAAAATGTTTGCGTGTATCCGGGAAACATAACGACCTCGAAGAAGTTGGTGTAGACACCTACCACCACACCATGTTTGAAATGCTTGGAAACTGGTCTTTCGGCGATTATTTCAAAGAAGAAGCCATTGATTGGGCTTGGGACTTACTGACCAACGTATTCAAATTGGATAAAGAAAGACTTTATATCACCGTATTTGAAGGAGATGAGAAAGATGGAGTTCCAGTTGATCAAGAATCAATTGATTTCTGGAAAAAACACGTTCCAGAAGAGCGCATTCTAAAATGTGATAAAAAAGATAATTTCTGGGAAATGGGTGATCAAGGACCATGTGGACCTTGCTCCGAAATTCATATGGACATTCGTTCAGAAGAGGAAATTGCTAAAATTCCGGGAAGAGACATGGTCAATCAAGACCATCCTCAGGTAATTGAGATTTGGAATCTGGTTTTCATGCAATTCAATAGAAAAGCAGATGCTTCACTGGAACCACTTCCAGAAAAACATGTAGATACCGGAATGGGACTTGAGAGATTGGCTATGGTCATTCAAGGAGTCACTTCCAATTACGATACGGATATTTTCCAAGCCTTGATTAGTGACCTTGAGACGATTTCAGGAAAGAAATATGGTGAAAACGAAAAAACAGACATTGCTTTTAGAGTAATTTCTGATCATATTCGTGCGATTGCTTTTTCAATTACAGACGGACAATTACCTTCCAATACGGGAGCAGGTTATGTAATCCGAAGAATCTTGAGAAGAGCCATTCGATATGGATATCAAACACTAGAATTAAAAGAACCTTTCATCAATAAATTAGTTCCGACTTTGGTTTCGACCATGGGAGGAAATTTCACAGAATTAAAGACTCAGCAAGACATCATAACCAAAGTAATATTGGAGGAAGAACAATCTTTTTTCAGAACCTTAGAGCAAGGTTTAAGACTGATTAATGATCTGATTCAAAAGACAAAGAATGAAGGCTCAAAGACTTTATCGGGAGAAAAAGTTTTTGAATTGTATGATACTTTCGGATTCCCTGTGGATTTGACTTCCTTGATTGCTCGAGAAAATGATTTAGAAGTGGATGAGGCAGGTTTTGAGACTGAATTGCAAAAGCAAAAAGACCGATCAAGACAAGCGACTTCGATTGAATCAGGTGATTGGACAGAATTAATTCCAAATCAAGAAGAGGAATTTACTGGATACGATTCTACGCAAGAATCCATCAAAATAGTTCGATACCGTCAAGTCAAACAAAAGAAAAAAGAATTCTTCCAAATGGTTTTCGACAAGACCCCTTTCTATGCTGAAGGAGGTGGACAAGTTGGAGATTCAGGTTATATAGAAGTCAATGGTGAAAAGACTTTCATTTTTGACACCAAAAGAGAAAACAATTTGATTGTACACTTCGCCGAAAAATTACCTTCAAATTTAGAAGGAGAATTTTCAGCTGTTGTGAATGCAGACAAAAGAAAACTAACCGCTCGAAACCATACGGCAACCCATTTATTGCATTATGCTTTAAGATCAGTTCTTGGTGAGCATGTGGAACAGAAAGGATCTTTGGTGAATTCGGAATACTTGAGATTCGATTTCTCTCACTTTTCTAAAATGGAAGATGAAGAAATTGAAAAAGTGGAAGGTATGGTCAATCAGATGATTGAAGAAGCCATTGGCCTAGAAGAATACAGATCCATCGCCATTGAAGAAGCTAAAGCAAAAGGAGCGATGGCTTTGTTTGGTGAAAAATATGGAGACACCGTTCGGATGATTCAGTTTGGAGATTCTAGAGAATTATGCGGTGGAATCCACGTTCAAAACACCTCAGAAATTCGTTTATTTAAAATCAAATCGGAATCTGCAATTGCGGCTGGTATTCGAAGAGTAGAAGCAATCACATCTGAAAAAGCCATTGCATTCTTTGAAGAAGCAGAGCAAGTCAAATCCGAAATTGCCGAACTGATGAAAAACCCAAAAGACTTGGTGAAATCGGTTCAAGAACTGATGGATAAGAATACGGCGCTTTCAAAAGAAATTGAAAAATTGAAATCTGAAAAAGCAGGCGCATTCAAAAAAGAATTGGCAACAAAAATTGAGGATATCAATGGCATCAATTTCTTGGGCATCAAAACAGATTTGGATGCTGGATCGATCAAAAATATTCTTTTCCAATTAAAAGCGGAAAAGGACAACTTGTTTGCAATCATTGGAACAGAAGACAATGGCAAAGCCGTTCTTTCGATTGCAATATCTGATGATCTAGTCGCATCAAAAGAAATGGATGCTGGAAAAATCGTGAGAGATCTAGCTGGAAAGCACATCCAAGGGGGTGGCGGAGGCCAAAAATTCTTCGCAACTGCTGGTGGAAGAAATGCTGATGGATTGCAACCTGCTATTGAGGAAGCGAAAAATTTGTTAAATTAGAGAAAATCAATACGAATCTGAATTTCAATACCTTATTGATTCGAACTAAAAAACAAATCATGAAAAAATCATTCATTCTATCCCTAACTACACTCTTCCTGATGAGCTTTTCATGTGAAAAATGGGCCAAGCACACAGACGATAGTGTAACGACTTATTATTCCAAAGACTTTAAAACCACAAATAATGTTTATCTAGGTGTAGCTTCAAGCGAACTGGACGAACTTTATTTTCATTTTTATGAGGATGAGGATAAATCTGACGCATACAAATTCGTTGGAGAAGTAGATGGTGACTATGTATACCATGAAGGCACTTATTCGAAAACCGGAAATCTTGTTGAATTTATTCCAGACGACAGCTCACAGCCTAGTTTCGATGGTGAATTTTCTGAAAATGGAAAAATACTCACGATTAATTATCCAGGAGTGAATGAAACTCGAGTTCAGGTTAGCTTCATCTTCAAAAAGAAAGAGTTCGATTACAGTTGTGGATGCTAGAATGATTCTTCATTTCAATAATTTTTAAACCGGAGTTCAAGCTCCGGTTTTTTTATTTGATTATTTTTACCTTTTACAAAACGACTTTACAATGAGACTTTTAGTGATTGCTATTTTTAGTTTCTGCTCTACTTTTCTGATTGCAGACTCCCCAATTACAAGTACAGGATTTGGAGAAGCCTATGCCGATGTACCCATGGTAAAAAAGGCAATAGATTCGGATGGTGAACTAACAGACGAATATTGCAACTTCATCTTTGACAAAAAAAATGATTTTGGAGCTCGAATAGCCGTGGTAAGTGCTCTTGGTTGGAAATTTGATGGGAAAACCAATTTCGATTTTGCTTTAGAATACTTAATTCGAATGAAAAAAGTTAAAAAGTCGAATTATTTGAAAAAATTAAGTGGCGAAGACCTTATTTGTCTCGCCTATCTAAAAGCACTCGATAATTATTTTAAGGTTGATGAAGCCCTTCAAATTGCCGAAGCCGGAAAAAAGAAAGCGAAAAGTTCCTATACGGCTCATATCATTCACGCACTAATTGCAGCACAGGCTAATTTTGATAAAAACTGGTGCGACTGCTGGAAATTTTGTGACAATGTTAGACAATCCAAAAGTTTAAATGAAGATTTAAATTCGAAAGCACAAAAGATCATTTTTGATTATATGGATCTTTACAAGGAATACTGCAAATAATTTATGATTCGTACACTTGTTCTTTTTCTATTCTTAATTGCTTTAGGCGCCCAATTAAAAGCCCAAAACAAGAACTATTTCTTGATTGATAAAGAAGTAGATACTACGGAGATGCATGAAAGAGACCTGAAATACCTCAGAGAAGGCTTGGATCTCTTTCAAAAAGAAAAAGACCCACTCAAGAAGATCAAAGCACTTTCTGAAATGCTTGACCAACTTTACGATGAACGTTACTGGGTAGAATATGCAGATTATTTGTTCGACTATGTTGAAAAAGAATTCAAGTCAGAACAAGACCCTAAAAGGAAAAAAGAACTGAAAAAATATTATGCCTTCTCTTACCTCAACAAGGGTTACTATACAGACATTATTGGCAATTACAAAGATTCAAGAAAGCTTTACCGTATTTGTCTGAAGATGTTTACCGAACTAAATGACGAAGAGAACGTTGCAACAAGCTTAAACAATATCGGTTTTACCTTCAAGGAGGAAGGAAATTTGGATTCTGCACTATTCTACTTCAAAGAAAGCATCAAATGGAATGTTGAAAATGAAGAAGAACATTCCGTTCATTTCAATAATATCGGATATATCTATGACCTAAAAGGCGACATCATTTCAGCCTATGAATACTATGATAAAGCAAGAAAAATTCAGGAAAAAGATCCTGGAAGATAAAACTATCTAACCACGTCATTAACCAATTTGGCCGTCATCCTTGCAACCTTAGGAGACACGGCTACTTGTTTACAATATTACGATCGAGCCATTGAGATTAATAAAGAGTTAGGAGACAATTTAGAATTAACGAGAAATTACCTCAATAAATCTATCGTTCTGCAAAATTCAGGACGTTATAATGAGGCAAAAAGTCTGAATCTTAAAGCTCTAAAACTGAGTAAAAGCACTGGTAGTTACTTAGATCATGGTGAAGCCGCAATTGAATACGCATGTTTACTTCACAAAACTGGACATACAGATAGCTGTTATTTTTATTTGAATACGGTTTTGCTCGATACCGCTTTTCAAGGATATAAACCAATATTGAAAGATGCCTACACCCAAATCGCAGTTTGTCTTTTGGAAGAAAAGAAATTAAACCAAGCTTTCGATTATGCCCAAAAAGCTTACGACATGAGTAAAGAAGCTGAGGACAAAGAGGATGAATCCACTGCAAGTAAAATCCTATATAAAATCTATCTTCAAAGAGGAAATTACCAAAAAGCATTGAAATTTTATCGGCATCACAAGGAACTCATGGAGCAGATTCAAAACATGAGTAACCAAAAAGAAATCCTTACTCGTGAATATCAAAAACTACTTCTTTTACAAAAAGAAAAAGACAGTTTAAATGCAAGTTTAGCCGAAGAACAATCCAAAAAAGAACTTTTGGAGAAAGACTTGGAGATCACAAAGTCGAGAAACCAAATTTTCTATCTCTCAGGAGCAGGAATTTTTGCCTTAATCGTCATATTTCTTCTTTATCGAAACAACAAACAAAAACAAAAAGACAAGGAAGTAATATTGTCTCAGAAAGAAGAAATAACGGTTGAAAGAGATAAAGCCAACGAAAACTACCTTATTGCAGAGGAAAAAAAGATTCAACTTCAAGAGAGAAATAAAGAAATTTTGGATTCTATTAAATACGCCAAAAGACTTCAAGAGGCGGTTCTTCCTCCTCAAAAATTAGTAAAAGAGTGGCTTACCAATAGTTTCATCATTTATAAACCAAAGGAAATCGTTTCGGGAGATTTTTACTGGATGGAAACCACAACGATTAAAGACAGCGACAAATCTACCAATATCACATTCTTCGCCGCAGCCGATTGTACGGGACATGGAGTTCCTGGAGCCATGGTCAGCGTCATCTGCGCAGGAGCCTTAAATAGAGCGGTAAATGAATACAAACTATCCGACGTAGGAGAAATTCTCAATAAGGTTTCTGAAATTGTTGTAGAAAGCTTTAAACAAAGTGGAGAACGGGTTGCTGACGGCATGGATATCGCCCTTTGTGGATTAGACATTGGTCGTAAAAAACTCTTTTTCACGGGTGCCAATAATCCTTTGTGGGTGATTACTTCTGAAAACAAATTAAATACGGAAAGTACTTATAAATCTTTCAATCTTGAAGACCATCCAAATCGCTTTTTGCATGAAATAAAAGGAACCAAACAACATATTGGTCTCAATGATAATCAAAAAGAATTTCAAACAAGCGAAGTGCAATTGCAACCTGGAGATGGAATATTTGTATTCTCCGACGGTCTGGCTGATCAATTTGGTGGAAGTCGAGGAAAGAAATTTAAATACCAGCAATTTCGAGAGATTCTGATTGAAAACTTCGACCAAAACATGGATCAACTTAGAGATATCATCAATGAAAAATTTGAATCATGGAAAGGCGACATGGAACAAGTGGATGATATTTGCGTGATTGGTGTAAAAATAAATGGAAAAGAAAGAAACAATTTCACAAAAAGAGAAATCGAAGTTTTGGAGTATTTGCTTGAAGGACTCCCATCAAAATTGATTGCCGACAAGATGCATATTAGCGTCCACACCGTTGATACATACAGGAGAAGGCTACTAGCAAAAACCAACACCTACAATACCACTGAGCTCATCAACTATTGTAAAAGAAAAGAAATCGTATAATTTTTTCATTTTGTTCAAACTTTCGGGTGACTTACTTGTTAGATGATTAAACAAAATAAAATTTGAACATCATGAGAACGCTTATTGCAATTATTGTACTGGGTATCACCTTTCAAGCTTTTGGACAATCACCCTATCAAAAAAAGATTCGTACTTTATTTACAAAAGTCCATTATTCAAAAGATTTCAATACGGAATTATGGGAACTTACAAAGTCAACTAAAATTGACAACCCAACCGTTTATGCATACAAATGCTTGTACTATATCATGAACGCTAAATATGTTTTTTGGGCGCATAATAAAATGGAAACTTCAAAACTGGAAGAAGCAAATTAGACAAAGCCATTGAAAAATATCCTGGAAATGCCGATTTACGTTTGGTGCGCTATGCCGTGCAGAAAAACGCTCCGAAATTCCTCAAATACTACAAAAACATTGAAGAAGATAAGCAAGTATTATTGGATTACAGAAAGCAAAATGCCTCAGATCCTGATTTGAATGGATTAATAGACGGAGTACTTGCCAAATTCCCTTAAGATGCACACCCTGAGTAAAAGATTCACATTTCCAACATACAGCTTAATCGCTCTTGGAATTATTCTGATTCTGCACATTGTGGGCTTATATCAGATAATTGTCAATAAGCGCATAGAGCTTATGGAAGCATCCCATATCATTATTCTGATTAGTTCAGTTTTATGTTTGATTCCTGAGTTTCTAAAATCCAACAAAATTGCATTTCCTTATAGTGCCGTCTTCTTAATCGGGTTAACCGCCGAAATGGTTGGCGTGAATACAGGCTGGTTATTTGGTGACTATGTTTACAGTGATTCTCTAGGACTTAAATTGATTCATACTCCAGTAATCATAGGTTTATTATGGTTATCCCTGAGTATTGGAATTCAGTCCATTTTAAAAATGACGCCCTTGAAAAAATGGCCAATCATTATTTTGGGCGCCTTGTTTATGATGCTATTCGATGTTTTACTTGAACCAGTAGCCATACATTTCAACCTTTGGACATGGGACGGTCCACATGTTCCCATTTACAATTATATCTGCTGGTTCGTTTTTGCCTTCATTATGCAAATCATTTTATTCAACTCGACAGACTCGAAGAGTTTGTTTCGCTATTTGTTTATCGTGAATCTGCTCTTTTTTGCCGGACTTACATTGTCTATCTGAAACTTTGTTTAATTTTATCGCCGGTTGATTTAACAGTTTATGGGGAACTATTCTATTAAAGAGCTTGAAAAACTATCAGGCATCAAGTCACATACTTTGAGAATTTGGGAACAGAGATACAATCTATTCACCCCAAAACGAACGGAGACCAATATTCGATATTACGACGACGAAGACGTTCGGAAACTTCTGCAAATTCAGGTTTTACAAGATTTAGGGTATAAGATTTCAAAAATAGTTGGAATGTCCGATGAAGAAAAAAATGAAATCTTAACCGTATCGAAAAACAAGGAGTTAAATGCGGAAGAAACGGATTTGATCTACATAAACAAACTGATTGAAGCCGGCATGTTTTTGAATGAAGTGCAATTCAATTCCACTTTGGATGAAGTCATCGAAACCATTGGCTTGAAAAATGCTTTTCAAACAGTACTCTACAAAGTATTAATTCGAGTAGGTTTATTGTGGGAAGTTGGAGAATTTAGTCCCGCTCAGGAGCATTTCACTTCATGCCTGATTCGAGACCGAATCATTGTGGAAACAGCCAAATTGGAAAAAGGAACCGGTAAAAAATTCATTCTATGGCTTCCTGAGTCAGAAGAACATGAAATAGGCCTTCTCTTCATCAATTTTCTACTTCGCTATTTCAAACATGAAGTCATCTATTTGGGTCCACGTGTGCCTTATGATAGCTTAAAACAAACCATCGACATGATACAACCCGATGGCATCTACTCCTTTGTAGTCTCGAGAAAAAATACAGATGATTTCATTCAACTTAAAGATCGAATCAGTCAAGAATATCCAAACCTGAACTGTTTTTGGTCGGGAGCGGCATCTAAAGAATCTGGAGAAGAATCTTCAAATCAACATAAGATGATCCACTCGATCGAAGATTTCTTCAGTGATGTTTTGTAAGTATCTAAGGATTATTTTGTCTTCAACCAATCTCTAAGCTGATCTCTTTGCATAGTGAAAGTCAATGCATCCACGCACTTATAATAATTCCCTTTATTCGAACACTTGTCGTAAAACATTTTAGCGATTTCCATTTTGTCATTATCCGACATAAATAGCTTCATGACTTCAACAACTTGTTCGGAAGTTAAACACTTATTCTTTGCAAAAAAACGACTGTGATCCAACATGTCATTCGTAAAATGTTTTCCTTTGATCGACTGCAAAATATCTTTAAAATCGGCATCTGATGTCGTACAAGCAACAGAATTATTCAATTGTTTTTGGCAATGCTCTAACCACTTAGATTGATGCGTTGCAGAACCAAACAAAACAACTGCTGAAGCATAATTTTCAAGATCATAACACTTTTCATAAAGCGTCTTGAGCGCGATTAATTTATCATCTTGGCTCTGAATCAAACTAGCTATTTTCATAATCTGTGCCATGCTCAAACAATAATACTTCTGATTCTGTTTGATATAGTTCATTTGATCCGCTCCGGTTCTCGTATTTACTTGGTGAGCAAAAGTCATGAACACCTGATCTGTTACCACTGTTGCACAGCCTTTTTGACCGTTATAATTTAAATGAGATGGATAAGTGTAATTCGGAAAAGTAACTGAAGGCGTCACAGGTGGTGGCGGAGGTGGTGGCGTATTTCCTTGATGAATCATTTCAAGATAATCATGCAATTGAAAAACCTTTGAAAATGAATTGAAAGCATCATAAATCTCATAGCGATTCGGATAATCGGCTAATTTTTGGCCAGCAATTTTACAAAATTCCAATTTTTTATCATCCTGATTAAACAACAATGCAACTCTTTTTATCTGATTTGCTGACAAACATTGACCACTAAAAAGAACAATAGACTTATTCAATTTATAACTATCAGATGATTGAGCCAATACCTGATTGTATTTTGGAATAAAAAAGTTCTCCGAGATCGCATTACATTGTTGCGCCATTACCAAGGGACTTAAAAATGCTATCAGTAAAATCAATAAAGTCTTCATAATCAGAATTTTTATGTTTTCAAATATAATTTATTATCTCTAGCTCACGAATTATGCCAGAAACAAAAAATCCCTCACATGGAGGGATTCGAATCTTTTATAGGAATTTCAAAAACTCTATTTCTTGAACATGACGTCTTGATAACCCTTGTCGAAACCACCTAAAGTATGACTTCCGATAATCGTCATCAGTTCACCATCTCTCCAAACCAACTTAAACATCATTGGATCGGCTTTAATCTTAGATTCACTGTGATAAGTTCCTTCCCAAACTTTAACGGCGTTTACTTTCAAATAATCACCCTCTTCTACAAGGTTAAGGGAGATTTTATATCCTCCACCTTCACCCGTGTATTTAAAATCACCTTCCAATTCACCTGGAGGTCCATAAATTTCTAGTTCATACTGACCTTCACCTCTCTGGTACTTATAAGTCCCTCTCCAATCTTGTGAGTACGAAATCGCGCTCATTCCAACGATGGCTAGGAATAATGTCAAAAATTTTGCTGTCATTTTAATTGAATTAATGTTTTGTCTAAAGATACAATCCCTTTTTTTATGGATGATGAAGAATTTCATAAATTGCTGATTTTTATTCAGGAATGAATAAACATGAACCGACTTTTTCAAATATTGCTACTATTTTCGCTCATTGCATTTTTTTGGCTGTTTGCAATAGGTGAAATGGAAGAAACAAAACTTCCCAAAAAATCCTTTGAAGCAGATTCAACCGTCCAGACAATCACAAGCGCTGAATTTTTACCAAAACCTAATTTGGATTACGATTTTCGCTGGCAAAACTTAGTCATTAGTCAATCAAAGTCGACTTTTAAGGGTTTCTCAAAAAAGTATACAGACAAGAACGAAAATATTCTATGCTTTCGAGGGAACCACTTTAGAGATGCTCCAACAAGAGGAAACCTTCAAAGAAAACCCAAATCTGTTACATTGGATTGGATCTTTAAAACAAGAAAAGACACATCCAACACCCAACATGAAAGATGGGGAGGCGGCACAGGCTGGACTGGACAAGCCCTTTTAATTCGTTGGTCAGAAGAAATGAAAAAACAACTTGGAATTCGGGATCAAAAATTCTTGTCCAACTCCAAAGCAAGAGAAGTCATCGTGGGATCCTTGTCTGGTCATGTCTATTACCTGAATTTTGAAACTGGCGACACCACACGAACTCCAACACTCCTTGACGGACCAATTAAAGGAACCGTCTCCGCCGATCCACGACTAAATGGCTTATTATATGTTGGTCAAGGCATAAGCACAGGAAGAAGATTCGGCTCTTACATCATCGACATGACCAAAAACGAAGTCATTCGACATCAGTCGGGAAGAGACCCGGATGCTGACAGGAGTTGGGGAGCTTTTGACAGCAATCCTTTGATCGATAAAAATTCAGGAACGGTCTTCTGGCCTTCTGAAAATGGCATCATTTATTCATTCAAATCTAAAAGCAGGAATGAAGTTAAACTCGAATCCAAACTGAAATATTCAAAAAATGTGATGATGCGCTATGGACTCGAAGCCAGCATGGCAGCTACAGGCAGATTTGGATTTTTTGCTGATAATAGTGGTAATGTCTTTTGCATGGATTTAGTCGACAAAACCCCCGTATGGAACCAAAATAACTATGACGATACAGATGCTTCCTTAGTCTTAGAGCAAACTACCAATGACTTGTTTTTGTATACAGGAAATGAAGTGGATTTTCGAGCTCCAGAAGCTGTTTCCATATTTCGAAAATTAAACGCGCGAAATGGAAAAGAAATCTGGCGAGTTAGTCGAAACTGCAGAGGAACCAAAATTGCAGACAGAACCAATTCCGGAGGAATATTAGCCACACCACTTCTTGGAAAGAAAAACTGTAAAGACATGGCCTATGTCATCTTTTCAAGAATGAATGAAAAGAATCAGTCCGAACTAGTGGCTGTAAATCGCAAAACAGGGAAAGAAGTATTCTCCTTCATGATGAAAGCCTATTCTTGGGCTTCGCCAATTGATCTGTATGATACAAGAGGTAATATGTATATCTTCTTCACGGATGTTCGTGGTCACATTTACCTCATTAATGGGAAAAATGGTGAATTAATCTACTCGGAAAAAACAAATTACACCTTTGAATCTTCTCCCATCGCCTTTGATAATCGAATTGTTGTAGGCGTTAGAGGGAATAAGATTTTGAGTTTTTTGGTTGATTGATTCCTATAGTAGCCTTTTATTTCTAAATGCATGGCCACTTCCTGACTTTAGATACTTTTCAAATTTTAGAGCAACATATTTGTCGGTGAAGTTGAACCAAGATACTAATTCAAAAGGTCGATAAATTTTTGTTGAATTTACACTTCCTTTCTTATGTTCTTGAAGTCTTCCTCCAAGGTGTGATGTAAAACCAACATAATACTTATTATTTGAAAGTTTTAGAACATAAACTGTCCAAAATGATTTAGGTATTTCCATAATTATTTGATTTAGGTAAAATCAAAAATATAAAAATGCGGACAGTGTCCGCCGAAGCCTATAGAAGCTTTTGCAACAAAATAAGAAAGATAAAAAAGCCCTCCTTCGCTAAAGCTTCGGAGGGCGTAGGTGGAGCTGGAGGGGATCGAACCCTCGTCCAAACGACGATCCATTAAGCTTTCTACATGTTTATTTTGCGATTAGTTTTCGATTAGAGCACGGACACAAACACCCAAACCCTAACTTAGCTTCTAAAAGTTTCGCCTTTCAACCGAAGCCATATCCAGACTAGTTTGATGAAATGAAACTCCAAAATCCGGCACTATCAAACAAAGTAGCCGGGGGAGTTACTTGTCCCTCCTACTGTACTTCAGAGTGGATTAAGCCTTATTCTCTTAGAGAATTAGGCAGCAAGTGCGTAATTATAATCGTTGTCGACTATAGTTTGAGACATATGTTTTAAGAGCCACACCTCAACGCTCTACATGCTTACTTAACAAACGCTATCGCAGTCAAATCCAAGTCAGCCCCAAATTTCAAAAAACGGACAACAAAGATACGAAGCTTTTTCCGTATCCGCATTATTTGAAATACTTTTACATCAATTCCAATGAAACAAATCCTAGATAAATACATTTTTAAAGAGGTTAACAATGCTCCTTTGATCGTTTTTCGAATCATTTTCGGAAGCCTCATGTTTTTTAGTCTATTGAGATTTTGGTTAAATGGATGGATTGAAGAATTCTTCATCCAACCCGAATTTCATTTTAAATATTACGGGTTTCAATGGGTGCCTGAATTCAATGAGTTCGGGATTTATTTAACTTTTTTTGTCGGACTAATTAGCTCCCTATTCATTGCCTTAGGTTTACTTTACAGAATAAGTGCAATCTTATTTTTTCTTTCCTACACCTATTTGGAACTCATCGATTCCGCACTCTATCTAAATCATTATTATCTGATTTCATTAATCGGGCTGATACTCATATTTCTACCCGCTCATGAAAGATTTGGTTTGGACTCTAAACTTGGTATCACTAAAAAAAGAAACCAAACGGCTGCGTGGACGATCAATATCATTCGGTTTCAACTAATCATCCTGTATTTCTTTGCTGGAATTGCGAAAATTCAGTCAGACTGGCTTTTGGAAGCTCAACCCCTAAAAATGTGGCTCAATGTACATTCCGATATGCCTGTTGTTGGATCTATTTTAACAATGGAATGGACTGCTTATTTTTTCGCTTGGTTTGGCTGCATTTATGATCTTTTAATTGGCTTTCTTTTATTGCTTCCCGGTACACGCAAATGGGCTTATGTTTTTGTCGTATTGTTCCACTTAGCCACTGGGTTTTTGTTTAATATCGGGCTCTTTCCTTATATCATGATTGCTCTGACACTTGTCTTTTTTGGAGCTTCATTTCATGATAAGGTGCTTAAATTATTAGGAGAAAAAAAGGCTATTCTAAAAAGTACGGCCTATTCCTGGAAAAATTGGGTTTTGATTCCGATTGGATTCTATTGTCTATTCCAAATCACTTTTCCCTTGAGACATTTGCTTCATGAAGGCAATGTGTTTTGGACAGAAGAAGGTTACCGCTTTTCCTGGCGTGTAAAACTCGTAACCAAAAATGGAAATGCCCAATTCTACGTCGAGGATCGAGAAACAAAAAGACGCATCGAAATCAAAAACAGCGATTACCTTTCTGCGATTCAAGAAAAGAAGATGTCAGTCAAACCCGAATTAATCCTTCAATTTGCTCATCACTTGGCAGAGGAATTCAGAGACACCATCATTCAAGCTGGAAATAAGGAATTTCATTTGGTCAAACCTAAAATTTATGCTGAAGTAAATGTAAGTTTGAATGGCCGAGCATCACACCCGTTGATTGACCCAAATATCGATCTATCTCAAATCAATCCAGACCAAATCTCTTCTATCCTCATCAACAAATATCATCCCTTTACCAAATAAAAAAGGGAGAACGAGGTCTCCCTTTTTAAGATTTTTAGAATCTAGACTTCAGACTATAGACTAAACTCTAGTCTTGACTTCCAGACATCCAAATATCCAAATATCCAAATATCTAAAAATCCAGTAATCCAATCTACCAGATTTTCGCTGCTTCTTCAAATGGATTTCTCATCGGATCTCCTTCTTTTACATCAAAAGCCGCCCAAAATTCTGGACAATTTTTTAATGGTCCATTGACTCTGTACATTCCAGGCGAATGGTAATCCGTTGCAATTCTATTCTTTAATTCTTCATCCGTATAGTTAATCTTCCAAAGCTGTGCTACCGCAATGAAGAACTGTTGATCTGGTGTAAATCCATCCACCATTTTTCCTTCTTTGTACTCATCGGTTTTCGTATATGCATAATACGCCATCGTGATTCCACCGAGATCCGCAATATTCTCTCCCATGGTCAGCCTTGGATCGACACATACGTCTCCAAATGGACAAAACTGCTCGTATGTTCTTCCAAGCTTTTCCGTTCTTTCTTTGAATTTCTCAACATCTTCGTCAGACCACCAGTTGGATAAAGATCCGTCTGCAGCAAACTTTGCTCCTTGATCATCAAATCCATGTGTAAACTCATGTCCGATTACCATTCCCATTCTTCCGTAATTCACGGCATCCGAAGCATGCTCATCAAAGAATGGTGGTTGCATGATTCCAGCCGGAAATACAATCTCGTTATACAAAGGATGGTAATAAGCATTTACCATGTGCGGAGGCATACCCCACTCTTTTGGATCTTTTGGTTTACCTAGTTTTTCATGATTCTTCTTTGTTGCATACAAAGTGATGTTTCTAAGGTTTTGAACATAGTTATCCGAAGTGATTTCCAATCCAGAATAGTCTCTCCATTCTTCTGGGAAGCCTAATTTTCTTCCAAATGATTCCAATTTATGAAGCGCTCTTTCTTTTGTTTCATCAGACATCCAATCCAAAGTATTCAATCGATCTCTAAAAGCTTCCATGATGTTATCTACCATCACATTCACCTTCTTTTTCGCATTTTCCGAAAAATGTTTTTCAACAAACAAAGATCCTAAGGCATGTGAAATATAATTGAAGGTCAAACTAGAAATTGCCCGTTTCCAATCTTCTTTCATTTCTTTTTGCCCTTTTAAAGTAGTGGAATAAAAAGCAAAATTCTGATTCACAAAATCCGCCGTAAGCGCATTGGCATAAGTATTGATGACACACCAATTCAAATAGTTTTTCCAGGTTTCAACTGGATAATCCAATAGAGCATCCATTCCTTCGAAATACTTAGGATTGCTAACGATAATGGTATCAAAATCACCTATTCCATTTTCTGCATAGTAAGCATCCCAATCAAAAGAGGAGGTCATTGCAGCAAAATCAGCTTTAGAGAATTTATTGTAGGAAGCAAATGGATCTCTTTGTTCCTGCGGTGTTTTACAAACCTGCGCAATTTTCGTTTCGAAATTCAAAACATCTTGACCAATTCCTTTATTCATTCCAGCCAAATCAAACATTTTGTCGATATGAGCGACATAAGCATCTCGGATTTCAGCTTTATCCTTATCAAAATAGTAGTTTTTGTTTGGAAGATTCAATCCACCCTGACCTGCATTTAGAACGTTGATCGTCGGGTCTTTCAAATCCAATTCAACCCCAATCCCGAACATGGTTCCAACACCCATGGCATGTAATGATGAAATGGCTTTAACAAGAGATTTCTTATCAGAAATTCCATTTACAACATCCAATTCTCCTTGTATAGGTTGAATCCCCAATTCATTTCTCTTGTCCATATTCATGAACGAGCTGTAGAAATCTCCAACCAACTGACTATGGCTTCCTTTCGATCCAGGGTTTTCACTAGCGTTTTCAAGGATTACCTTCAGTTTTTCCTTATTGGCTTCATCCAATTCATTAAAACTTCCCCAACGAGATTCTGTTGATGGAACTGGATTGTTTTTAATCCAATTATTGTTGCAATACAAAAAGAAATCATCTTGAGGTCGAATTGTACTGTCTATATAAGACAATTCATTTTTCATGGCTTCTTTCTTCGCGCCATTTTCTGAAGTGGTCTCTTTTTTCTTATCCTCCTTTTCCTCTTTTGTCCCGCAAGACACCAAGATTGAGGCTGAGATAGTAGCTAAAATTAAGTAACTCTTTTTCATAAGACTATTTGATTAAATTTCAGTATAAATATAATTTATTCCTCTTTGGGGGTATACAACATTTCTATGTGCGGTATTCCATCTTCCAAATATTTCTTTCCAGTTGATACAAATTTGTGTTGCCCATAGTACTTTTCAAGGTGCTCTTGAGCCGATATTCTAACGGGAACTTCTCCATATTCCGAAACGATAAATTCCTTTGATTTCTCCATCATTTCATGGGCTATTCCTCTCCCTCTAATCTTCTCAGAAACAACAACCCTTCCTACCGAAACTTCGGCATAGGAAACCCCAGGACCAAGAATTCTTGTTGTTGCTAAAATCTTCCCTTGATCATCTCTCCCAATTTGATGAAAGGCAATTTTATCTTTTCCATCAAGTTCTTGATAAGGGCAGTTTTGTTCCACAACAAAAACCTCGATTCTCAACGAAACGAGGTCATGTAATTCGTCTAAAGACAAATCTTTATAATGTTTAAACTCCCAGTGAATCATGTTTGGATAACACCGACGTTATACGGTTTCTCTGCTTTTTTATGATTCGCCATTTCAATTCCCATGGAAATCCAATCTCTTGTCTCTACTGGATCGATAATAGCATCCACCCACAACCTTGAAGCGGCATAGTAAGGTGAAATTTGCTCATCGTATCGACTCTTAATCTTATCAAAAAGTTCCTTTTCAGCTTCTTCTGTAATTTCTTCTCCCTTCGCTTTCAAACTTGCAACTTCAATTTGAAGTAGTGTTTTTGCAGCAGCAGCACCAGACATTACAGCTAACTCGGCTGTTGGCCATGAAACAATCAGTCTTGGATCATAAGCTTTTCCACACATGGCATAATTTCCTGCTCCGTAAGAATTCCCCATCACAATGGTAAATTTCGGAACAACTGAATTGGACATGGCATTCACCATTTTTGCTCCATCCTTAATGATTCCAGCATGCTCCGATTTGGATCCAACCATGAATCCCGTTACATCCTGAAGGAAAACAAGCGGAATATTCTTCTGGTTGCAATTCATGATGAATCGTGCCGCTTTGTCAGCAGAATCATTGTAGATCACCCCTCCAAACTGCATTTCACCTTTTGCATTCTTCGAAAGCTCTCTTTGATTCGCTACGATACCCACTGACCAACCATCAATTCTTGCATAGGCTGTAATGATCGATTGACCAAATCCTTTTTTATACTCCGTAAATTTTGAATCGTCCACCAATCTCTTGATGATTTCTCGTGTATCATAAGGTTTCGATCTTTCTCTGGGAAGAATCCCGTAGATTTCCTTGATTTTATTTTTGGGTTCAGCACTTTCTTTTCTGTCAAATCCTGCATTTTCATGAGAACCAATTTTATCCATCAAATCACGAATCGTTTTCAAACACTCTTCATCATTTTCGGATTTGTAATCACAAACACCAGAGATTTCAGTATGCGTTGTTGCGCCTCCTAAAGTTTCATTATCGATAGATTCTCCAATTGCAGCTTTTACCAAATAGGAACCTGCTAGAAAGATGGTTCCCGTTTTGTTGACAATTAGAGATTCGTCAGACATAATCGGTAAATATGCACCTCCAGCAACGCATGAACCCATGACAGCTGCAATTTGAGGAATGCCCATGGATGACATCACAGCATTGTTTCTGAAGATGCGACCAAAATGTTCTTTATCTGGGAAAATCTCATCCTGCATCGGTAAGAAAACACCTGCTGAATCCACTAAATATATGATTGGAAGTCTGTTCTCAATTGCAATCTCCTGAGCTCTCAAATTTTTCTTTCCTGTTATTGGAAACCAAGCTCCAGCTTTCACAGTAGCGTCATTTGCTACAATGATGCATTGCTTTCCACTAACATATCCTATTTTGATCACCACACCACCGGAAGGACAACCTCCGTATTCTTCATACATTCCTTCTCCTGCAAATGCTCCAATCTCAAGTGTTTTGGTATCTGGATCAATCAAAGCCTCGATTCGCTCTCTCGCAGTTAGTTTTCCTTTTGAATGGTGTTTTTCGATTTTCTTCTTCCCTCCTCCTTGGTAAATTTTAGCAAGTTTACGTTCGAGGTTGGAAATCTTCAGACGCATGTCATCGTCATTCTTATTGAATTCCAAAGTTTTCGCACTAATAGCCATTTCTAGATTTTTTTTTCGATTGCTCAAATATACATCATTTTAAAAAAATTGAATTTGCCATTTGTTCATTTAAATAAATCAATCCACCCTTTATGTAAACAGATGTATCCAAAGGCATAAAAGGGATGTAAAAACCTAAATATTTCCCTATTTTTGTTTCATGCGAAAGACTACGTTCACATTTATTCTGGTTTTTATCCTTTCAGGAACTTCATTTGCCCAAATCGAAATTGGGAACAAAAAAGAAAAGGACCGCAAAAAGGAACAAAAGATGAAGGATGAAGTTGAAGGAGAAATTGAGAAGAAAAAGAAAGAAAAAAAACCTTTAGCTGTCACAGGAAGAAATGTGTACTTGGGAACTTCTCTTGGTCAATCTTACAGAACCCTTGTGCCTTCCGACAATATCTTTTCAAGACCTTTAGAGCAAAAGGTGGATGAAAAAATGGTTTTCTCCTATCGTGTAGCTGCTGGAATGCAAGTCGTACTTTGGAAACATTTCATGGTCGACTTTGGATTTTCCTATGTGGAACATGGTGAGCAATATGCTTTTGAAGATGATAGTTCTGACTCCACCTATTCTTACAGAAATAGATACCGCTATATTGGAGTTCCTATTACCGCAAACGCCATTTTCGGTGGAGAAAGAGTGCGTTTTTATTTCGGAGGTGGTTTCGTTCCCATGATGTTTATCAATCAAGGACAAGACCTCATCTATACAACCAAAGAAGGAACTCGAACCGAAGAAAACATCAATTTCAGAGACAATAAGTACAATCAATTCAATATCATGGCCATCGGTCGACTCGGCATGCAATTTAATTTCACGAAACATGTCGGTTTTTATTTGGCACCTGAAATACGATATGTCATGCTCAACACCTATGACGATCAATACAAACACAACCACCATCAGTGGGCTTGGGGTGTTGATTTTGGGTTTCTTTTGTATTTGTAGTTAATGGTTAAATTTGTTCTTTTTCTGGACAAATGAAATATTCCAACCTAATCAATTACTACAGGAGCTGCTTTGAAATTGACAACAGAAATTTCATTGTCAATGATCTATTTAAATCCTCCAATTACACTCATTTCCTTGAAAAGGAAGAATTGATTAACCGAGAGTCTCCAATTACTCCTATTCCGAAATCTGTTTTTACTGAATTAGAAAAGTTAAAATTTCGACACTCAGGAGAGGGCAAAATTTATTACTTCTCATATCTCTTGAGAGGAGAGACGATCGAATATAATCGTAAGATAAAATTATTCTCTCCTCTATATTTATTTGAAGCAGAACTAATTTCAGATGAAGAATTCTGTTACGCAAAACTCAAATCACATATACCTGTAGTAAATCAAAATTGTTTCCGGCAATTTGTCAAGAGTCCTGAAGACAAAATTTACATTGAAAATGTATTTTCTACTCTAGAAGAGACTTCGCAGTATAGAGATATCCCTATTATTTTTGATGAATATTTCGAAGGAATAAACAATAGCTCATGCATGAATTTCCCAAATCTAACAAGGGAAGAAGAAGCTATTAAAATCTACAAAAGTAGAGCCAAAAAATATAAAACGGAACACCAACTTATACCTGCTGGGGGTCTATGTTTTATGCGAGATAAAAGTGAAGTTAAAGGTGTTCTAAGTGAATTACATCATATCTCTTCTTCGGAAATTTATGATACCGCAGTTCATGAAATTTTCGGAGAAGATAAGATCAGTCGATACGTTCCTGATAAATCTTTTCCAAGTTCGCATCTAAATGAAAGTCAACTGAAAGCTGTTGACAATGCAAAAAAATATGGACTATCATACATAATCGGGCCTCCAGGAACAGGAAAGTCTTTTACTGTTGCTTCAATTGCACTAGATTATCTACTTCAAGGAAAAGCAGTTCTGATTGTCTCTAAAACAGATGAGGCTGTTGATGTAATTAAAGATATTCTGGAAAACAATTATGGTCTTCAGAATTCTATATTCAGAACGGGCCGAAAAAACTACCTCTCTGAGATAAAAGAGAAACTGGACATCCTACTTAATAATGTTATTTCAGATAATTACATAAAAAGAACCGAATCTGAATATGATGATTTAATTAAACTCACAAAATCGTCCACCCGAACAAAAAAAACTGAAAAAGAGTTTATCCAACTTTCTAAAAAACTTAAGGAGCTTTCTAATCGATATTATGATCTGGAAGAAGAATCAGGCTTAATTAAAAAGATTCGATTTGAATTGTTAAAATTCAGATTTAATGGAAAGGATTCTATTTTTCATAAGCTAGAGAAGCTATACAAAGAAAATCGTCAAAATGAACTCTTGACAAAAAGACACATTGAGAGCTACTTGAATTGGAAAAAATTTAATCTTGTAGAGAATGACCGACATACTATCATGGATGTAAAAAAATCCTTTTCTTCCAGAACAGCAAGCAAAAGGGAATTCTTACAAGAACGAATTGACTACTATCCTCTATTGAATGCATTTCCAATTTGGATGGTTAAACTAAAAGATATCTACAAATCCATTCCATTAAAGAAAAATTTGTTTGATCTTGTGATTATCGACGAAGCAACTCAGTGCGACATTGCTTCTACAATACCAATTCTATACAGAGCTGAAAAAGCCATTATTGCTGGCGACCCTAAACAAATCAGACATTTATCCTTTCTATCTAGGTCTAAACAAAAATCCCTTCAAGATTTTCATGAATTAAGTTCCTATGATCATCTTGATCAAGAGTTCTTTGATTACCGAGAAAATTCAATTATCGATGTAATTTCAGAAAAAATAGACTCAAACGATCAAATCGCTTTTCTTAATGAACATTTTAGATCTTTGCCTGCGATAATTCAATTCAGCAATCAAGAGTTTTATTCAAATGCTCTTAAAATAATGACTACCAAACCAGAGCTTCAACCAACAGAAGGACTGCATTTCCATAGATTAAAAGGGAATCAAAACAAGGAAGGAATCAATATTAAAGAAGCCGATTTAATCTGGAAAAAAATCAGAGCAATTATTGAAAATGAAGCTCTCTTGTCTTCAAGCCTTTCAACATCTATCGGGATTCTCTCTCCGTTCAGAAAACAAACAGATTATCTCGAAGAAAAATTACTAGAAATTTTCCCTTATGAAAGCATCCAAAAACATAACATAATGGTAGGTACTAGCTACGTTTTTCAAGGCAATGAAAGAGATACAATATTTATTTCTTTGGCATTAGACAACTCCTCTCATGCGATGGCTTTCAGCTACCTTAATAAACCCGAGCTTTTAAATGTTGCTATTACAAGAGCTAGATCTAACCAACATGTTTTGTTTTCATTTGATTATTCGAAAATCTCCCCCAAAAACAGAATTCGAAGATATTTTGAATTCTACTCAGAATTAGGCTCTCAAAAAATTAATTCTGAATTTCAAGACGACTTCTTAGCTGAATTAATTGAATCTATTCAGAATCAAGTAGATAATTTGTGGCCTTCTTACTCTATGTCTGGAGTATTATTAGACCTTTTAGTCAAAAAAGAAGACAAGTATTTTGGTTTCGATCTTATTGGGTTTCCAGGTGACTTCGAGGAGATTTATTCCATCGAAAGATATAAAGTACTGCATCGAATTGGTATTTCAATTTACCCTATCTCCTACATTGAATGGAGAGAGAGGAGAAAAGAGACTGTGGATTCAATTAATAAATTCTTGTCTCGATAAAGATCATCACCCCACTTTTTTCAGAATACCACATTTATGGTATTGTCTCTTCTTTGACCTCAAAATATATTTGCGTCGTTATTTAAAATTATTCTAAATAAAAATAAATGAGACACACTATATTTTATACACTAGTTGGAATGGCTGTTTTTACGGCTTCATGTAAGAAAGAAGGTTGTATGGATGAAACAGCTTCAAATTACAACCACGATGCGGAAAAGGACAATGGTTCATGCGAATTTAACGCGCCTTCCACTTATCTTTTCACGGATGCTAACGGAAATTCAACTGTTTCTTATTCGGGTCAGACCGACAGATTAAATCAATTGGAGGAAATGGCTGCTTATGCGAAAGGGGCTAATTCAATGAACGTATCCGCAACTGTTTTGAACGACATGTTCGCTAATACAGGTGATAATGGCGGCGGGAATTTCACTTTCTCTTCTTCCAAAAATTTAAAATCCAAATGTTTTGTTTTGGACACCAATATGCTCATGAGTTTCTTTGACTCAATCGAAGTTGCAAGTAACGATTATACCATGACGGCAGCTAATGGTCAAGCCGGAACCTTAACAAGTGGAACTTCTACTTATTTATTCTCAGCAAATGGTATTGAATATGCTCAGTTAATTGAAAAAGGAGTTATGGGAGCGGTATTTTATTACCAAATGAATTCGGTTTACTTGGGAGATGATAAAATGAATGTGGACAATTCAGTTGCTGTTGATGCAGCCGGAGGGAAATACTACACAGTTATGGAGCATCATTTTGATGAAGCTTTTGGTTATTTCGGGGTTGAAACAAACTTCCCAACCAATACAACGGATATCAGATTCTGGGGAAAATACTGTAACTCCAGAAATGCCGATTTGGGATCAAATGCAACTTTAATGAACGCTTTCCTTGAAGGAAGATATGCCATCACTCAAAATGATTACACAACTAGAGATGCGCAAAGAATCATTATTCAGGAAAACATGGAGAAATTAACTGCAGCACAAGCGGTCAATTATTTAGATCAAGGAGTTTCTTATTTCGGAACGGATCAAGCGAAATTCTTGCATGTTGTTTCTGAAGCATGGGCATTTATCAATGCAATCAAATACTCTCCTGTTGCTACAAGAAAAATGAATACAACTGAAGTTGATGCGCTTCTAGCTCAATTCGGAACCAATTTCTGGAATTTATCAACGACTGACTTAAACACAATCAAAGCAACTCTAGTTTCAACTTATAATTTATAAGAATGAAAAATTTAGTTTTTGGAATTACCATAAGTGCATTTGCTTTTCTGAGCTGCAAAGATCCTGACACTTCAAAAGAAGATTACAATCGGGCACCAATGCTAGAAAACATAGCAGACAATATTATTATACCAAATTATGAAGCTCTCCAGAATCAACTGGGGAGCTTTCAAGCTTCTATAGACTCTTTGAATACCAATATGAATCAACAATGGCTAGATTCGGTTAAAACAAACTGGTTAGAAGCATGTAAAAAATGGCAACATTGTAAAGTTTTTGAGTTTGGTCCTGCTTCGGATATAGCTTTGAGAACTTCCATGAATACCTTCCCAACCGATACAGCACTGATTGAGTCAAATATCTCTTCAGGATCTTATACGCTTGGTGCAGTTGGAAATATTCAAGCCATCGGATTTCCTGCTTTTGATTATCTGCTTTATGCTGATTCGGATGCCAATACCTTAAATAGAGTCATGAATTCCCCAAACTTCAGACAGTACTTGGTGGATTTAGCTGATAAAATGCTGACTGATGTAAACTTTGTTACTTCTCAATGGAATACATCTTATCGTAATTCATTTATTGCTTCTACTGGAACGGCAAGCGGAAGCTCGACAAATGACCTCTACAACGAAATGGTTTATGATCTTGAGCTGATTAAAAACGCTAAATATGGAATTCCTCTAGGAAAAGACATTCTGGACGTTCCAAGACCTACTTATGTTGAAGCTTATTATTCGGGCTACTCCAATACTTTTGCTCTGGAAAACATGCATTCTATTGAAAATGTTTTTCTTGGCAGATCGATTGCTGGAACGGATGGAATAGGATTCGATGATTATTTGGATTACTGTGAAGCTAAAAGAGGTTCACAAGATTTATCAGTGGTCATTAAAAATCAGTTCAATACTATAAACACAGAGTTGACTGCACTTCCTAACCCACTTTCGGATGCATTGCTTTCGAATTATGCGCAAATCAATGATGTTTATTTCTCCATCAAGGACCAAGTATTGTACATGAAAACGGACATGTCATCCGCTCTCGGATTGATCATAGAATATTTCGATAACGACGGTGATTAAAATTGATACGGTTATTAGCATATAGCATTTGTTTTGTAGTTGGTTTTTCTGGATTAAGCCAGAATGTTGGAATCAAAGGTAAAATCAAGAGCTCCGAGGGTGAACCCATCCCAGGAGCTTTTGTCGTTTTAGATGATGAAAAGAAAACAACCAATGCAAAGGGCGAATACGCCTTCGAAAATGTGAGCTATGGAAAACATATTTTGAAGGTCCAAGCCTATGGATTCAATTCCTTAATCCAACAGATCGAAGTCTCTAAAAAAGGGCAAACAAATTTTAATTTCGAACTTTCAGATTTTGGGGTTGAAATGGATTCGACAATCGTTGTTATTGCGAAAAACATGGAGGAAGAATTCGGAATTGGATATGCTCCACCTATTCGTGGTACGGTTATTTATGACGGAAAAAAGCACGAAATTTTAAAGATCGACCAACTTTCTGGAAACAAATCCTCGGGAACTGCTAGAGAACTCTATGCGAAGGTTCCTGGATTAAACATCTGGGAAAGTGATTCCTATGGTATCCAACTAGGAATTGGTGGAAGAGGACTAAGTCCAAATAGAACCGCTAATTTCAATACCAGACAAAACGGATATGATATCAGTGCGGATGCCTTAGGTTATCCCGAATCCTATTATTCCCCGCCGACGGAGGCTTTGGATGCCATCGAAATTATTCGAGGAGCTGCTTCTTTGCAATATGGATCTCAATTTGGTGGATTACTGAACTTTAGAATCAAAAAACCAGCAAAAAAATATGTAGAGTTCACCACTCGAAATACAGGTGGAATGTATGGTTATTTCGGAACATTCAACCGCCTAACCGGGACCGCAAAAAACTTTAGTTATAACACCTATTACCAATATAAAAGAGCGGACGGTTACCGCCCAAATTCAAAATTCAACCAGCACCAATTCTTCGCGAATTTGAATTATCAGTTTACTGAAAAAATCCGCTTAGGTTTAGAATATACCTATATGAACTATTTAGCCAAACAACCTGGTGGATTAACGGACCAAGAATTCGAAGAAGATCCACGCCAATCGAACAGGAATCGCAACTGGTTTAAGGTAAACTGGAATTTAGTTGCCCTAAATTTTGACTGGGAATTTTCGAATGCGACGAAATTCAACCTTAGAGCTTTTTCCAATATTTCATCGCGCTCAGCTTTGGGATGGCTAGGAAGAATCGATCGACCAGACCTTGGAACGGAGCGGGATCTGATTCAAGGTCAGTTCAGAAATATTGGAGGTGAAGCTAGAATTCTCCATAAATATAAATTAGGCAAAAATTATGGGGCCTTTCTTTTTGGTGCAAGGGTCTATGTTGGCCACACAAATAGTAAACAAGGTTTAGCAAACGATGGAGATGGACCCGATTTTGAATTTATCAATGCCGAGGAAGATTTGGCCGGATCAGATTACAACTTCCCATCTCAAAATTATGCCGCCTTTGCGGAAAATATTTTCTTCATCACAAAAGAAATCTCCATTACCCCAGGCGTTCGATTTGAATACATTACAACGGCATCCGAAGGCTATTGGAAACAGTATACGATTCATCCTTTAACAGGGGAAATCTTGAATGTTCAAACCAATACAGATACTTTGAAGAGAAGTCGACCCGTTTTTTTAGCTGGATTAGGTTTTAGTTATAAGCCATCTGGAGAAAAAATAAGAGGGAAATTAAATCTGTACGCCAATATTTCCCAAAATTATCGCGCCATTAACTTTTCTGATATTCGAATTATAAATGAAAATATTCAAGTGGACCCAAATATTCAAGACGAGCGTGGGTTTAATGCAGATATTGGAATTCGAGGAATTGTAAATAAATGTTTCTACTACGATTTCAGTGTTTTCTACCTTCAATACAATGATAAAATTGGAGAGAAAGTAGTCGATAACCAACTTTATAAAATCCGAACGAATATTTCCGATGCACGAAATATCGGAATGGAACTGTTTGCTGAATTTGACTTCCTGAAATGCTTCAAACCAGAAGGAAAATCAGGCTTATCTCTATTCACAAACATCTCTTATATTGATGCCAAATACCAATCTTCAGATGTAAGTGCTTTCAACGGTAATCGAATTGAAAATGTCCCGGAATACACGATCAGAGCGGGAATCAAATTTAAATACAAACGATTTACAACTTCAGTTCAATTCAACTATGTGGCTCAACAGTATACGGATGCGACCAATTCTGAATATACGCCCACGGCCATTTATGGTTTGATTCCGGCCTATTATGTCATGGATTTCTCCGCTTCTTATAGATTCAAAAAATGGTTTACCATTGAAGCAGGAGTCAACAACTTCACCAATAACCAATACTTCACAAGAAGAGCGGTAAGCTACCCAGGTCCTGGAATAATTCCTTCCGATGGAATCTACACCTACTTAACCCTAGAATTCAAAATCGCGACAAAAAAATAACTCTCCCTTTTCCTGTTTACTTTTTCCCTTTTACTTCTTCAGACAATATGGATTTCAGCTATTTTTAGCATCTTAAATTAAGATGAAAGCAGTACTTCTTTTCATATCCTTACTTATTTCTCTGAGCTCTTTTACCCAAATAAATATTTTTGGATCAGTTAAAAACGAGCAAGGAGAAGCCCTTGTTGGCGCCAATATTTTTGAAACCATTCAAGAGAAAGGAGCTCCAAGTACTGAAAATGGACTGTATTCATTTGAAGTCAAAAAACAAGACCTCAACATGCGCATCAGTTTTATTGGTTACACAACCCAAATCATCCGAATAAAAAAGGCCGACCTAAGTAAAAACTTCAAACTAGACATTGTTCTCAAGAAGAAAATTGAAGAATTTGGGACTGTTGAAGTCACTTCTTCTCCCGTTAAGAAAGTCATCTCCAAAGACAATCTTTTGATTCTCGATTTTGAATTTTACGGCGATAGCTTACTACTTCTCCAAAAAAGTCCCGAAAAAGGCTATTTTATTGAGATTAAAAATGAATACAAGGACCAAGGGATTAGACAAAAACTTCCTTTCAGACCAAAATCCATCGAATACGACTGCTTTGGAAACATTCAAGTATTAGGAAAAGATAGTGTCTATCAATTGGCTTTTCAGGAAGAAGATTTCCACTTAGTCGATGCTTTCTCCATGCAAGATTATGAAAAATTAATCCGTCCTTGTGTTGCTGAAAACACAGAAGATTATGTCTTCAAAGCAGAAGGAGAACACGGCAAGTCCATTATTTATTCTCTATTTTCAAAAGATACCTTAGACATGGCCAAAACTTACGAAATTTTGGATTTGGATGCCTGGAAAGTAGCTGCTCAATATTATATGGAAATCATTACTCTTTACCATGCTTCAGTTTCTTATGGCGATAATATCATTTACGGAGGAATATGGGATGGCGACATGAAAAAACTGAATGAAAGCCCAAAACTCAATCAAATGATCATCTTTTATGACAAAATCCTCTCTCGACCACTTTATTCGCCCGTATTCAACCTCAACAATGACTTCATCCTATTTGACCACACCAATGGCAGAATAAAATATCTCAACAAACAAGGTGAAACCCCTATCAATTACCATGATTCGAAAAAATGGATTGATCTAATTCTAATGGATGAAGAGCAGAAAAGATTCGTTACTTTCTATGAAAATAAAGGTCTGTACTCCGCTCACGAAATCAATATTCAAACCGGTAAAATTGAGAAAGGAATCACCCTCGAGGAAAATGCATATCCAGAAAACCTAAAACTGAAAGACGGCTTCATCTATTACCTATTCAAAGATCCAAATGATTTCTATGGAAATGTTTTGCTCAAGCAGAAAGTACTTTAGGCAATCAACAATCCCTGTTTAATAAAACTACAGACCTCCCTTCATTCCACGTTTACCAATACCGTAATTTTAGGATGGGTAATAATGCGCAAAAATGAAATTTGAGAATCCAATTCAATTAAAAGAGCTTGCATCCTTTTTAGGACGGGACTTTGAAGGACCAGAAGACCATGAAGTTTCTGGTATAAATGAAATTCATAAAGTAGAATTTGGAGACATTGTTTTTGTGGATCATCCAAAGTATTTCTCAAAAGCTCTACAGTCTGCTGCTACCACGATATTGATTACAGAGAAAGTGGACTACCCAAAAGGAAAAGCCATTATTGTAAGCGACACTCCATTTGATGACTTCAATAAAATCATCAATAAATTTAGAACAAGAGAACCTTGGACTATAGGAGAAAACAAAAAAGAAATCCACCCAAGTGCTCAATTATTCCCAAATGTTTCTCTAGGAAATAATGTGCAAATTGGAGCAAACTCAAAAATTTGTGCTGGAGCTGTGATCTGCGACAACACAATTATCGGAGAAAATGTCGTAATCGGCCCCAATGCAGTCATTGGTCATGACGCATTTTACTATAAAAAGAAGCCAGAAGGATACGATCGATTGGAAACTTGTGGAAGAACGATCATTGAAGACCAAGTGGAAATCGGAGCCTTGAGTACGATTGATTGTGGTGTTTCGGGTGACACCATCATTGGTGAAGGAACTAAAATCGACAATCAAGTACATGTCGGCCATGATACTGTAGTGGGCAAAAAATGTTTGTTTGCGGCTCATGTAGGAATTGCTGGATGTGTGATAATTGAGGATAATGTCACCATGTGGGGACAAGTTGGTGTAGCCAGCGACGTGAGAATCGGTGAAGGTGCAATTTTGTTGGCTCAAAGCGGAACCAATAAAAATCTAGAAGGTGGTCGGGTTTATTTTGGAGCTCCAGCAATGGATGCACGACTTAAAATGAGAGAAATAGCAGCTGTAAAACAATTACCCTCTTTGCTGGAAAAACTGTAAGATGCAAGAAGACGTAGTCAAAAATTTAGAAGAAAAGATCAAGCTTAAAGATTTTAAGCTGCATTCTCTATTAGAGATTACGAAATCGATCAATACCAATCAGCCCATCAATCATTTAACTCGGATTTTTGAGTTTGTTTTAAGAGAACAATTAGGGATTGATAAATTCGTTCTCTTTTCCAAGGAAGATGATGAATGGCAGATCTTTCTGAAAATTGGAATTAAAGGTAAAGTAAAAGACATATCTGTTGAAAAAGACCTACTCCGATTTGAAGATGTTACCGTAATCGAATCTTCACACAAGTCTTGTCTCAATCTGTTTGATGTCATCATACCCGTTTACCACAAAGGGGCTCCGCTCGCCTATTTGTTGATTGGAGGTTTGCTTCAAGATCGAGAAAAAATGGGGGCGATAATTCGAAATATGTCTTTCATTCAGACCTTGACGAGCATCATTGTGGTTGCCATCGAAAATAAGAGAATGGCAAATGAAAGCATCAAACAAGAAAGACTGAAAAAGGATCTTGAAATCGCTTCGGAATTACAAAAACAATTATTCCCAAATGATTTGCCTTCGAATCAAAGTCTAGATGTTTCAGCGAAATATCTGCCACGACATGAGATTGGTGGAGATTATTATGATTTTATTCAAATTAATGATCACGAATTCATGATTTGTATTGCCGATGTTTCTGGAAAAGGGATCTCCGCGGCGATGCTCATGGCGAATTTTCAAGCTACCATTCGAACTTTGTTTCACTACCAAAGTTTTGATCTGGAGGATTTGATTAAAGAACTAAACCAAAAAGTGATCGATTCTTCAAATGGAGATAAATTCATCACCTTCTTCATTGCTAAATACAATGCAAAAACAAGAAGATTAAAATACATCAATGCGGGTCATAACTACCCTTTATTGGTTTCGGGAAATAAAACCCAAGAACTTTCAGCTGGATGCCCTGGATTAGGTATGCTGGATGAATTACCCTTTCTGGAATCTCAGGAGATAGATATCAGTCCAAATACAACTATCGTACTCTATACGGATGGCGTAGTGGAACTGGAAAACAAAGAAGGAACACCTTTCGAAACTGAAAACTTAATTCGAATCATCAAAAATTTCTATCCCTTGAAAATGGAAGATTTGAATAATATTCTTTTCTCGAAACTGGAAGAATGGAAAGGAAAAAGAGATTTCGTGGATGACACGGCAATCTTAACTTGCAGAATCTTTTGATCCTGTTGGAATGATATTCTTTTTCCGAAGTTCGAAATGCTGACCTAAATATACTTTTCTAACCGTTTCATCTGCTGCAAGCTCCTCAGACGTACCGGATTTCAAAATACTTCCTTCGAATAAGAGGTAGGATCGATCTGTAATAGATAAAGTCTCTTGCACATTGTGATCAGTAATCAAAATACCAATATTTCTCAATTTTAATTGTGCTACAATAGATTGAATGTCTTCTACCGCAATTGGATCGACTCCTGCAAAAGGTTCATCCAAGAGCACAAACTTCGGATCCGTTGCTAAAGCTCGAGCTATTTCGGTTCTTCTCTTTTCTCCACCAGATAATCGATTTCCGAGATTTTTTCGCACATGTGTCAAACTAAACTCTTCAAGAAGCATCTCCAATTTCTCTTTTCGCTCTTTTTTATTGAGTTTGGTCATTTCTAAAATGGCCATAATATTGTCTTCTACACTCAGCTTACGGAAAACAGACACTTCCTGAGGCAAATAACCAATTCCAAGCTGAGATCTTTTGTACATTGGAGTTTTTGTTATTTCCTGATCATCAAGATAAACCTTTCCCTCATCTGGTTTAACCAAGCCTACGATCATATAAAAAGAAGTGGTTTTCCCTGCTCCGTTTGGCCCTAGCAAACCTACAATCTCTCCTTGCTTAACGGACACCGAAACTCCTTTTACAACTTGTCGCCCACTATATGTTTTCTTAATATTATCTGTTCTAAGCTCCATATCTAAAAATCTAATTGGAATCTAAATCGGACTCCGAAAGGTACTGCGTTTGGCTTATCCAAATGTGTCAGTCTCCAAACAAAATCAACGCGGATAAAATTAAGGATATTCTCCAAACCGACGCTGACCTCCATGTATGGTAACTTCTCTAATGTGTAAATATTGTCTGGTAACAACATTATTCTCGGATCAGGCTTTTGCAAATCCCCATAAACCAATTTAAAGGTCCAAACGGTTCTTAACCTAGCTTTTCGAACAAAAGGAATTCGATCCCAAATTAACCCCATTAAATGATGCTCAAAATTGAATCCCACGTAGCGATTACTCACAAATTCGAAGAAATTCATATTGTTGAAGGCATTGATTTGGTAATACAAAGATTGATTCCCTTCATGAATTTTCTGAAATGGATAAGGGATATTTCCTAAAATATAACCCGCATAGATATTGTATCGCAACCTACCAAGTATCCCAATCTTCGGACGATGGTCCAAGTCGACTTCAAATTTGTGATAGGTATAATCTGAACCAAGGAAATCTTTCGCAGAGAATGTATATTTAAAACTCACAATAGGTTTTTTTGAACCAAGAGTTATTCGATCAAATTGCCCTGAAATAAAGCGTTCTCCCTGTCCATATCTTACCTGAAAAAACACTTCAGTAGTTTGTATTTTCTCAACATCTACAATATTTCCATGGTCGTCAACTTTTTTATAATCTGAAATCCCCAATGGTTTATACTCCTTCCATTCTATTCCATTAAAAGTGATGAAACCATCAAACCAATCTCTTTCAAATGTAATTCCGACTTTATTTACTGCGGTCAGCTTTGTTAAGGGTCCCGTTCGTAAAATAGTTCCCAATGTAGAACCCAGAGCTTTGGAGTCTTCAGCCTGACCTAATTGCTCAATGTCTGAACGAAAATATGCCGCCAACATGGATCTTTTTTTCGAATCGACTTTCCATCTAGCACCTATTCCAAACTTAAATTTCTCATCTCTTAAACCGTAGGCCAGATAGGACGATATCTCTAGTTTTTTCGAGAATTTATTGGAAGTTCGAATCGACCCCTCAAAACGCCAGCCTTCAACTTGATTAAAGCTCACAAAACGATGAAAATGGCCCAGCTCGATGGGTCCTACTGGCCAATAACCAGAATACACTGCAGTACCCAAACTCTTCAAAAACTTGAAAGTTTTGTTTGTTTCAAGTGAATCGGTCATTTGGATGATGCCTTTGTCTTTCTCATTCAGTTCCACATGGCGCTGCTTGTCCCAGAATTTCTTGCCTTTATCCTGTGCATCTGGATTCATGACGACCTCGTCTGGCAGGGTCATGAAATTAGGTGGATTCTCATCTACAAACTTGAAATCCTTTCTTGTTGTCGTCTTAAACCCTTTGAATCCAAATAATTTAGACTTCTTTACAATATCAAAATTGGCTCTTACTTCCTCTTTGACTAACATCCATGCAACCGTATCAATCTTCTCATATTCCTGAATCACCCATATATCATTGATATAATTGATGTTGATATCCGGAGAAAGTGCCGATTCAATTCTTTTTACCGCAAAATCCTTGGCATCAATAAACATGTCCCCAATAAAAACAGGCTCTCCTTTTCTTTTCGGGAAAAATTTAATTTGATAACATCTTGAACTGTCAATCATGACCGTATCAATCATGTAATAGCGATAATGGGCTTTCCCAAAATTTGCAATTGGAGAAATAAAATCCTTATTGAAGAGCTTTAGGTAATTATCATAAACGTTCACATCAAAATACATGTCGCCCAGAAATTGACCCACTTGTAAATTATCAACTCCAGTAACTCTACTGGCCTTTATCACCTCTTTCTCCTTTCTCGGATTCTTGTTGAAATAAAAATCAGAAAGGGTTTCTGTAAGCATGACGGGTAAGACAAATCCATTCTCTGTTGAATCCACATACTTATCCATATCCAACTTTTTCACTAATCCACGATTCTGGAATTTGTCCGTTAGATTGGTTAAATCCATTTGAATCTTATTGTACAATTCGTACTGATAATACCCCAGTTCGCGCGGATCATTCTTCTTCTTATTCTTCAGAATCTTTTCGAGAACATAATATGCAGGATCAATATCGGGAGCTTTGACTTCAACCACATCAAGAATCTCATCTTCTGCAAAAAGGAAAATATCTCTTTTATTTATCCTACCCTTGTCTACATAAATGGAGACCGGTTGATAACCCAAAAAAGAGAAAATTAAAGTATCCGTCGGCGATTTCGTTTTAACAGAATAATAGCCTGCAGTGTCCGACACTGTTCCAATTGAGGTGCCTTGATATTGAATATTTACAAAAGGTAGCCTTTCTTTAGTTACCCCATCCCTGACAAATCCTTCAACTACCGTAACTTGTGAAAATGCATTCGGTAATTGAAAAATCGCAAAGAGCATTAGTAGTATAGAGAATGTATTCACACGCAACACAGGCATAAATATAGAGAAATAATCCTTAGCTCATTTAAGCTGAATTGATTAGAGATTCTTTCTGTTTTTCTCTACTCTTGCTGATATTAAGATTCCTACTTCATATAGGATTAAAATAGGCACCGCCACAATTATCTGACTAATAAAATCTGGCGGAGTAATAATCGCAGCCAAAATCAATACGATTACAATTGCATGCCTTCTATATTTTCTTAAAAATGCGGGGGTCATGATACCCAACTTTGAAAAGATGAAAATCACCACCGGTAGCAAGAATAAAAGTCCCGTATAAAAAACCGTGGATACAATAGTTGTGAGATAGGAAGATATGGTGATGTTGTTTCGAATATCCCCACTCAATTGCCAATTCCCAAAGAACTGCACAGTCAAAGGAGCAATAATAAAGAAGCCAAAAAGAATTCCTAAAAAGAATAAAATCGAAACATAGAAAGTTATGCCGCTTACCGTTTTTGCTTCATTTTGACGCAGACCAGGTTTCACAAAGTTCCATAATTCCCAAAATATATAAGGAAAAGCACAGACTATACCCCCAACGATACTGATCATTAAAGTCAGTGAAAATTGCCCCGACATATTAATGTTCTGCACATTCAATTTGATTTCAGAAACACATATTCCGAATAAGTTGCACAGTAATTTATAAGTTGGGAAATCAGGAGACTTTAAGGTCATGAAGATATTATCCATTAACCATTCCCTGAAAATAAAGATCACAGTCGCGAATAGAACAATGGCAATGCTCGATCTCACCAACCTCCACCTCAATTCTTCGAGATGCTCTAAAAAGGACATATTATTCTCTTCCGCCATAAGTCAGGATGCAAAAGTAATCTATTGCTTGAAATCTGCCAATGTATTCCTAAGGATTTCGGATTTAAATGATCTTTTCAAAAGGTTAAAAAAATGGAAAATAATATTTCCTTGGGTTAAAGAAATGTAAAAATATTCCTTAAATTTAATATCATTTACTGAAAATCATTACACTGTGATTGAAAGCCTCGATTTAAAAGCATCGCTCAAAAAATATTTCGGTTTCGAGAAATTTAGAGGAAACCAAGAAGCCATTATCCAAAATGTTCTGGATGGTCAAAACACTTTTGTGATCATGCCTACTGGTGGTGGAAAATCCATGTGTTATCAGTTACCCGCTCTAATTCAAAGTGGTACGGCAATCGTAGTTTCACCACTAATTGCCTTGATGAAGAATCAGGTAGACTCAATCCGACAAGTTTCAGAAGACAATTCCGTTGCGCATTTCTTGAATTCATCTTTGAATAAAACAGAATTGACACAAGTTAAATCGGATATTACTGCAGGAAAAACAAAACTTTTATATGTTGCCCCAGAATCCTTAACGAAAAAGGAAAACATTGACTTTTTTAATAATGTAGAGATCTCCTTTTTTGCCATTGATGAAGCTCACTGTATTTCAGAATGGGGACACGATTTCAGACCAGAATACAGAAGATTAAGAGAGATATTTCTTCAGATTTCTAAAGTTCCAATCATCGCATTAACCGCAACTGCTACTCCGAAAGTACAGTCAGATATTCAGAAAAACCTGAATATGACAGATGCGAAAGTCTTTAAAGCTTCCTTTAACAGAGATAATTTATTTTATGAAGTAAGACCTAAGCGGGAAGTTGAAAAGGAAATCATCAAGTTTGTCAAACAAAGACCTGGAAAATCGGGAATCGTATATTGTCTTAGCCGGAAAAAGGTAGAAGAACTCGCAGAGGTATTGCAAGTTAACGGTATTAATGCCCTTGCTTATCACGCTGGAATGGATGCTTCAACTAGAGCCAAGCATCAAGACATGTTCCTCATGGAGGAAGTTGATATTATCGTGGCAACAATTGCATTTGGAATGGGGATTGACAAACCCGATGTGCGATTTGTTATCCATCACGACATTCCAAAAAGTATTGAAAGTTATTATCAGGAAACTGGAAGAGCCGGAAGAGATGGTGGTGAAGGTCATTGTCTAGCTTTCTATAGCTATAAAGACATTGAAAAATTAGAGAAATTTCTCCAGGGGAAACCTGTTTCAGAACAAGAGATTGGAAGACAACTCTTATTTGAAGTGACTTCCTATGCCGAAACTTCGGTTTGTAGAAGGAAATATATCCTTCATTATTTTGGCGAATTGTTTAAAGACACGGACTGCAGCTGCATGTGCGACAATTGCAAGGACCCTAAGGAAAAATATCAAGGAACTCAAGACCTTACACTTGCTTTGAATGCGGTGCAAGACATGAAGGAAACGCAAAAAGCGAAACATATTTGCAAATACTTATCTGGAATTGAAGCTACCGAAATCAAAACGTATAAGCATGATCAATTGGCTGGCTTTGGCTCGGGCAAAGATAAAGACGAAACACATTGGAATGCGGTTCTTAGACAAGCATTGGTCAGAGGTTATTTAACGAAGGATATCGAAAGCTACGGAGTGATTCAAATTTCTCAAAAAGGAAAAGATTTTCTAGCCAATCCAACCGAAATTCAATTGGTACTTGAAAGGGATTATTCTTCTGAAATTGATAATGATATTGTTGTCAACCAAAAAGGTGGTGCATCGACAGATCAGACTCTTTTTACCATGTTAATGGACCTTCGAAAGAAAATTTCCAAATCGAAGGACATTCCTCCTTTTGTTATTTTCCAGGAACCTTCCATTAATGATATGGCAACTCAATATCCCCTAACACTTGAGGAACTTACGAATATTCAAGGAGTAGGAATGGGTAAAGCCAAACGATACGGAAAAGAATTTGTTGAGTTGATTGCAAAGTACGTGGATGAAAACAATATCGATCGTCCGATGGACTATGTGGTGAAATCCATTGTCAACAAGTCGGGAATGAAAGTTCATCTGATTCAAAATATTGATAGAAAAATGCCTCTGGAAGATATCGGAAGCTCTCAAGGTAAAGAATTGGAGGAAATCATCGAAGAAATTGAAGCCATAGTCGCATCCGGGACAAAAGTAGATATCGACTACTATATTGATGAAATTTTAGATGATTCGCATCAAGAAGAAATCTATGATTATTTCTCAGAAGCTGAAACGGATGATATTGATGAAGCTTATGATGAGTTCGATGGAGATTATACAGAGGAAGAAATTCGTCTGATGCGTATCAAATTCATGAGCGAAATGGCCAATTAAACCTTTACTTCATTCGATCCAGAACAATCTGAACCATCGTTAAAATACCCGAATAAAAACAGGCCTCGTCCACGTCAAATTTTGAACTGTGAACGCCATGTACAATACCTTTGGATTCATTTCGAACTCCTAATCTGAAAAAGCAACTCGGAATTTTTTGAGAGTAGAAAGCAAAATCTTCACCTGTTAAACGAATAGGTAAATCCACAACATTCTTTTCACCCAAGATTTTATTCGCACTTTTCTTAGCCATGTTCGTCAAATCCTCATGATTTTGTAAAAAGGGATACCCCTTCATGATATTTACCTCACATGTTGCTCCATTTGCTTGAGCTA
>JAUICI010000171.1 GCA_030427935.1 Bacteroidia bacterium
CTTTGGGCGGTGCTGTCCGTATAACCTTCAACCAATGAAGGCATTGCATCCCAAAAGCCCATTTGTCCACTTTTTACTTTATTGGTAACTTCAACTTCATTGCTGGCACATCCTTTCAATACATAATATAAATGTTCGATGGCATCCATTCCGGCATCTACGGTTTCATCCAAAGTAACTGTAAAGGGCATGTGCCCAGAAACAATAAGTCCTCTTTTTTCGGTCTCTTCAATGGTTTTCCGCATGGATTCCGTGATCTTATCGGCATACATGATTACTTTTCCATTGATGTTTCTCGCCGCTCTCCCGGCTGTCTGCACCAAAGAGCGTTCCGACCGCAAAAAACCTTCTTTATCGGCATCAATAATAGCCACTAGGGATACTTCGGGTAAATCCAAACCTTCTCTCAATAAATTGACCCCAATCAACACATCAAAGTCTCCCAGTCTCAGGCCTCTAAGGATCTCTACTCTTTCTATAGTGTCAACATCCGAATGGATATAGCGACAAGGAATCTCCAGTTTGTCTAAATACTTTTGCAATTCCTCAGCCATTCTTTTGGTTAGCGTGGTCACCAATACCCGTTCATTCTTCTCTCTTCTATCTTGAATTTCAGCGATTAAATCATCAATTTGATTCAAACTTGGTCGTACTTCAATGATCGGATCCAATAAGCCTGTAGGTCGAATTACCTGCTCTACCACTACCCCTTCGGATTTCTCTAATTCAAATTCTGCGGGGGTTGCAGAGATAAAGATAGTCTGACCTAAAAGCGACTCAAATTCCTCAAACTTCAATGGTCGATTGTCCATGGCCGCAGGTAAACGGAAACCGTAGTCGACCAAATTGACCTTACGGGAACGATCTCCACCATACATGGCTCGGATTTGAGGTACCGTCACGTGCGATTCATCAATAACCATTAAGAAATCATCTGGGAAATAATCGATTAGACAGAAAGGCCTTGTTCCCGGAGCTCTGCCATCGAAATAGCGCGAATAGTTCTCAATTCCTGAACAATAGCCCAACTCGCGCATCATTTCTAAGTCAAAATTGGTTCTTTCCTCCAGGCGATCGGCCTCTTCTCTTTTACCTTCTTTTCTGTATTGTTCAAGAGTTTCCACCAAATCATCCTGAATTTGATGAATGGCATTTCGCGTATTTTCTTGTGAACTAATAAAAATATTGGCTGGATAGATATTAATCTCTTCGTAATCCTCTAGTTTCTGATTGCTTTCGGCATCGATGGTATAGATTTCTTCGATTTCATCCCCCCAAAAGACGATACGAAGCCCGTAGTCGGCATATGCAAGATAAATGTCAATGGTGTCCCCTTTCACTCTAAAAGTCCCTCTACGGAAGTCTAAATCGCTTCTAGAGTATAAATTCTCCACCAAACGCAGTAAAAACTTGTTTCGTGAAATCGTATCCCCAACTTTCACATGGATAATCGACTTATTGAATTCGTTTGGATTCCCTATACCGTAAATACAGGAAACCGATGACACCACAATCACATCTCGTCGCCCACTCAATAAAGCCGAAGTGGCCGAAAGTCTAAGTTTTTCAATCTCATCATTAATCGACAAATCTTTTTCAATAAAGGTATTGGTTACCGGAATAAAGGCTTCAGGTTGATAATAGTCGTAATACGATACGAAGTATTCCACCTTATTTTCCGGAAAGAACTGCTTAAACTCCCCATACAACTGGGCCGCAAGTGTTTTATTATGCGATAAAATCAAAGTCGGACGATTCAATTCCGCAATAACATTCGCAATCGTAAAAGTCTTACCAGAACCCGTAACCCCTAGTAAAACCTGATCCTTGTCCCCTCTCTGGACACCTTCAATTAATTGCTTGATCGCTTCTGGCTGATCCCCAGTTGGTTTGTATTCTGATGTGAGCTTGAAATCCATAGTGTAAAATTAAGAATTATATGTGGGTTGGGGATGGATTTTTGTTAGACTGAAAGATTGTTGGTCAACTACGCTATGTCCTTCACCAAAGGCTTCGGCCATCGGAGAAAGCTTCGTCGACTGAAAGATGTTTAGATTTTTGGATTTTTGGAGATTTTAGATGTCAGATTCAAGACTCAAGAAACTAAACAACAAAACAACTAAACAACTAAGAAACACGAAGCGCGTAACCCGAGGAATGGACGTTTTCGATGCTTACACGTGGGTCTTCTTTTAGGTATTTGCGGAGTTTGGTGATGTAAACATCCATGGATCTTGTGGTGAAGTAGTTGTCTTCTCCCCAGATTTCGACTAGAGCTTTCTCTCTGGGGGTGACGTCGTTTAGATTTTGGCATAATAGATTCATGAGTCCACCTTCTTTTGGGGACAACTTTTTAGTAAAACCGCTAGTTTCAAGAGTTCTTGTGTTTGAACTATAAATATAGTTACCCACTTCGTATACCGCTTTATCCGATAGGTGTTCCCCATTGGATTCTAGATTGAAAATGGCTTCGAGTTTGGCGATCAAGACTTCAATATCAAAAGGTTTGCTTAGATAATCTACTGCCCCAAGTTTATAGCCTTTGAGAATATCCTCTTTCATATTTTTGGCTGTGAGATAGATGATGGGAGTCTTACTTCCCTTTTTCTGAATCTTTTCCGCTAATGAAAAACCATCCAAATTGGGCATCATGACATCAAAAATGCATAAATCATATTGATTTTTCATGAAAGCGGAATAACCTAGGTTACCGTCTTTCGCCCAGTCTACCTCGTATTTAGACAATTTCAGATAGTTTTGAAGGAGTGAACCGAAATTCTCCTCATCCTCAACCAATAGTATTTTCTTTTTAGTTTTCATTTGAAGCTGGAATTTCAATTATCACGGTGGTTCCTTTGTTTAATTCACTTTCAAGTTTAACTGTCCCTTCATGACCTTCTACTATATTTTTAACATAAGACAAGCCCAATCCGAAACCTTTTCTGTTGTGGATATTCCCAGTTTCTTCGCGGTAAAACTTGTCAAAAGCGAGTTTCACGGACTTACTTGTCATCCCAATCCCATTATCTTTAATCCTCAACTGATACTTATTCCCTAGCTTTTTTAAATCAACTAGAATCTTCGGTGATCCATCGCAGTACTTGATACTATTATCCAATATATTGGTGATGGAATTGGTTAGATGAAAGTCGTCAGCTGCTATTTTAGCTTCATCTAAATCACAATTGAATACGATCTCACCACCAACATTATCTAAAGCCAATCCAATACTTGATATTGATTTGCTTACCAATTGCTTAAAGTCTATTAATTCAAGTTTTAATTTAAATTCATTGTTCTCCATTGAGGCCATTTCCAAGACCTTTTCAATATGGGAATTCATGCGAATTCTTTCCTTTTCAATAATCTCAGTAAACTCCATGATTTGTTTTTGATCATTGAGCACTTCTGGATGTCTGATCGAAGCATTTGCGAGTGAAATTGAAGCTAAGGGAGTTTTTAATTCGTGGGTCATATTATTGATAAAATCATTTTTAATCTGACTCACCTTCTTCTGCTTCCATATAAAGTATAGGGCAAAAACAAAGGCTAGGATAATAAGCAAAGTAAAAACAATGGAAAGCCAAATCATGGGATGAATTTCCTCCCAAATCAAACCTTCTTCATTTGGGATTTGCAGGCGCAACTCATACCCCTTCCCTTTCCGATCATTAGGAAAAAGTGCTTTTGAATAAGCTTTTTCATCTGCATTGAAGTCTTCAGTGGCATAATCTTTTACAGGATCTTCTTTGCTTTCGTTGTACACAGCATACTCGAAATTACCGGCTAGCCCTTCTTCTTCTAAGGCCTCCTCTAGGGCATCTTCCAGTTTTTCCTTGGGTAATCTCTTGTTAAGATCTCCACCAAAAATAGACTCAATAGCGAAATGCTGAACAACAGTTTCTACATTTCCGATTTTAGAATCCACTCCCTCAGTCCATTTCAGGGCTTTTTCTAAGTCCTCATGAATCCATTCCATTCGAATGACCAGCTTCTCATGAATTCGATGCAATTGCTCCTCTTTTTTCAACTCTTCCTCGAGCTCAATCTTGTCATTCGTAACACTTAGAACATTATTGGCATCCGTTCGCACTTCAATCCGGATATCCTGATCCATAGAATCTTCATCCGAAATGATCATCATTCTTTCTTTATGGTAATTCCCAAGTGAATCGGAGTCCTCTTCTCTTATTATAAATTCATTTACAAGGGAGTCAACTCCACCAAAACGAAACTTAAGATAATTCTCAGCTTCATCCTCGCCTATCCTTTGAACCAAGCGATTCAAGGCATCATTTGCATGCATTTCCATCTCTTGTTTTTTCTGTTCATAGGAATTTTTGATCCAGATACTTTGGATGGAAATGGTCCCGATCAAAGCCAAAACCATGATCGAAATCAATAGGTATAGAAATGAGTTTTTCATCTTGAATCACCCAAATATACTACAGAAGAAGAGGATTTAAATCAACTTTAACCTAACTTTAACTTTCTTTGGATTTGCTTTAACTCTTTCCAGCGATCTTCCACTGTAATTTAGCCAAAAAGAAATTTTCATTAAACTTAAAGCATTGATTATGAAAAGAACAACATTCGCATTAACAGGAGTAGCAATCCTTGCATGTGCCGGTCTAGTGATCGCTTCAACACCTAAGAAAGGTGATGATAAAAAATCAAAAGGAAAATATAAACACTATCAAGTAATCTCGATGAAAGATGGGAAAATGGTAGAAATCGACACCCTTTTACCTATGAGTTCAGATTATTCTGTAGAATCTTTCCTGGCAGACAACAATATCGAATCAAAAGACATTGATATTGTAAAAATTCCAGCTGAAGGAGACTTATTCTTCGAGGAATTCATGAATGAAGACGGAGATCCAAACAAGAAAATGATCGTAAAGTCTGAAATCCGAATTGAAACAGATGATGAAAACATTGAAGATGGCGACATCAAAAAGGAAGAAGTTCAAATCATTTGTAAAATGGACGAGGAAGGCAATATGGTCGCCAAAAAGATCGTAAACGGAAAAGAAGTTGAGCTCACAGAAGAAGAGTTAGAAAACATGAAAATGCATCATCATGTAGGAGCTCATGGCGATAAAAACAAAAAGGTCATGATCATGATTGATGATGAAGAAATGGACATGGATGATCTACATAAAGATCTCATGGAGAAAGTTCACATGGAATTGAAAGATCTTGATATCGACATCGACCTTGGATCCCATATGAATAAAGACTCTCTAATGAAAGTTATTCATGAAGAAATGGAAAAACTGCACGGAGAAATGGGCGAAATGAAGGTTATCGTGAAAGAACTAAAAGCTGAAGGAAATGATGATGGCGGTCAAGAAAAATTAGTCATCATTAAAGACGGAGAGAAAATGGAATGGAACTCCAAAGATGGCGAAAATGTATTCGTTGAAATCGAAGCTGATGGTGAAGAAGATTTTACAATTGTGATTGTAACAGAAGGTGTTGACAAAGACGAAGTCGATCGTTCTACAAGCATTAGCGACCCAGAAGTGGACTTCAATGTCTTCCCTAACCCATCCAACGGAGTTTTCACATTAAAATTTGATCAGAAAAACAAAGCCAAGACGGCAATTGAAATCACAGATCTTCAAGGAAAAGTGGTATTTGAAGAAGATTTAGGAAAGGTTTCTGGAGACATCAATAAGAAAATTGATATTTCCAATCACGGAAAAGGGGTTTATTTAATTAATCTGATCTCTGGTAAAAACAAGGCTTCAAAAAGAGTTATCGTCAAATAGGATAATCTCAAAGCTACATAGAACAAAAAAAGTCCGACTACCTAGTCGGACTTTTTCTTTTACCAATAAACTATACTTAATTTCTTATTTTCAATCGCATCAATACGGAAAACGCCTGATCCACCATTTCGCCTTCTACTACGAAGGTAATCTCATTCGTTGTGGAAATTACTTCTAAAATATTGATCCCCTCCCAAGCCAAATGCTTCAGGAAATAATAGTAAATCCCGGAAATTTCCGTATTTGTTTCATCAAGTTTGATTGTGACAGAAGCCAAATTCTCTTTATGTGATTTCATGACTTCATTGGCAAAAAGATCTTTAATTCTTGGAGATAATTTTTGCCCTGTAATAATGGTAGTTTCCGTTACACCCCTGGAAACCGTGTAAAATATGTCTTTCTCATTCGAAATCTCATCCATCAATCGGGATTGAATCTTTGGAATTGTAGAAGAATTTTCGAATGTGAAAATGGTCAAATCACTTCGTACAAGAAAATCCCCTAAATCCGACATGAATTTATTGATCTTGACGTTGATTTTGTGGTAATAACCAGGAGCCATCCTTTTTATCGCCATTACAATAGCACCTTCATTCACATCCTGACCCATGCGCTCCTCGATTTCTGGCTTGATCTTTCGCGCTAAGGCAGATACATTGATTAGGTTTTCTGTAATCGCTTCTCGGATAAAGGGAGAACGGTTGATAATCTCCTCTGCTTCTTTACCAATTTTAGACATTTTTAAAATTTTAACAGTTCGTTATAATATAGTTTTATAATTGCAAATCTAAACAAACTTTTTAAAATCCTTGTAGTTTTGCAAAAAAATTCAAGAAATGAATGTATTAAAATTCGGTGGAACATCAGTAAGTGGATTAGAAAGTCAGTTAAACATCCTTAGACTACTGAAGAATTCGAAGGAACCTGTAATTGTGGTTCTCAGCGCGTTTTCGCAAGTTACAAATGCTTTGGAGCGAATTTCTCAATTGAATCGTAAGACCAATCAAATGGAAATACGAGATCAACTCAATCAATTGAAGGCCCTTCACTTAAAGATGATTTTGCAATTGGATTTTAAAAACACCCAGTACCAGGACAAATTGGTTCAAGGAATTACTTTGGATTTTGAGAAAATTGAAAACATCTATTTGGAATTAGGCGACACTCACTACCTTCTAGCACAAGGCGAATACCTTTCAACTCGCATTTTAAATTGCTGGTTTATCGACAATGGTTTGGATTCGGCTTTGTACGACTCCAGAGATTTCATAAGTCTGAATGAAGAACTAGAGCCGAACTTGGAAGAAATTGAGGAAGCTTTCCTTGAATTGAGACTGAATAACCAAATAAACGTTTTCCAAGGTTTTGTTTGTTCGGATCATAATGGGAATATTTCCAACCTACAAAGAGGAGGAAGTGATTATACAGCCACTTTAATTGGTGCTTGTATTCGAGCGAATTCGGTTCAGATTTGGACGGATATCGACGGTTTTCACAATAATGACCCAAGATTTGTAGACGAGACCTTCCCTATTCGCTTTCTTTCATTCAATGAAGCAGCTGAGCTTGCTTATTTTGGAGCGAAAATTCTTCACCCGAGTTGTTTACAACCTGTTAGAAAGAGAAATATTCCAGTTTGGCTGAAAAACACCTTGAATATTAATAATCAAGGTACATTAATCAGTGAGAAAACCTCAGACAGAGTGGTAACTGCCATAGCAGCAAAAGACCATATTCATGCAATCCGAATAGAATCTGGGAGAATGTTAAATGCCCA
>JAUICI010000006.1 GCA_030427935.1 Bacteroidia bacterium
AACTTAATTTAAAGTTTTTATAAAGGAAAAAGTAGTGTTTATAATAATCTAGAAGTCTTTTAATCATTTAAATTAGTTACCCATTCAATTATTTTATTGGGATAGTGTGATAAGAATGAAACATCAGGAACAGTTTCTTTATTCCAGATTGTCATTACTAAAAGTATAAGTAACTCTCCTTTAGCAATATCACTTACTTTTTCAATTAATATATTTAATATGGATTTTCTTACTTCATTCGATTCAGAAGAATAATTGAGGCCTATTGTTAGTTCATGTGCTATATAATTTCGAGCATTTTTTGCATTTGTTATAAGTGTAGTTATTTCTGAATTAAAATTTATATTAATAATTCTACTATTTAAGTTGATATGCTTTTCAAGTTTCTCAATTAACTTAGCAAACTTTTCATCATTATTAAGTATATTTTGATCCTTAGTTAGTTCATTAAAATTATATAAAGCAATGACTTCATTTTCGAATTTAGTTGCATAGGTTAATGCTCTACCAATTATTGAAAGTTTGAAAAAGGACGATCGCGTGAAAAGTGTGAGTCCGCAGGTGGCGGCCAAAGTATTCTATTTAGCGGGTAAACTCGACTTAAATGGCCGGGTAACGGGTATTAATGTTGATGAAGAAATACGATCTTATAATTTTGATCAATACATCGTGGAAGGCGACCCGACATCTCTCAACAAGGACCAAAATGGGATTTTTCTGGGTGTGGGAATTGCTGAAAAACTTTCCTTACGTTTGGGCGACCTCATTCAAATCGGAACTGCAACTGGTGGTCAATTTACTTTTAAAATCATCGGACTCTATCAAAGCGGAATGGCTGATATCGATAATATGCAGAGTTTCGTCAATATCAAGACAGCCCAAAAAATCGCTGGGGAAAGCAATAGTTATTTCACAGATATCAATATCAAATTATGGGACAAAGAAATCGCTCCGGAACTTTCAAAAGAATATGCTTCCAAATTTGATGTGTCGGCCATTGACATCAATACTGCCAATGCCCAATTTGATACCGGAAGTAGTATTCGAAGCATGATTAGTTATGCTGTTTCCATTACACTTTTGATTGTCGCTGGCTTTGGAATTTACAATATCTTGAACATGCTGATCTATGAGAAAATGGATGACATTGCCATATTAAAGGCTACTGGTTTTTCAGGCAAAGATGTGGCCCAAATATTCATAAGTCAGGCACTTTTCATTGGACTTCTTGGTGGTATTCTTGGGCTTGCTCTGGGATATTTCGGTTGTTTAGCAATTAGCCATACGCCTTTTGAAACTGAAGCCTTACCTACTGTGAAATTTTACCCGATTGACTGGAATCCCATGAATTATATTATCGGAATTCTTTTTGCTTTGATCTCGACCTTTTTTGCTGGATTTCTTCCTTCAAGAAAAGCGAGTAAGATTGATCCAGTAGAAATTATAAGAGGAAAATAGATTGATACTGAAAACAGAAAATATCAACAAATACTTCAAAGGCGCGAATAATTTTCATGCCTTGAAAGACATTTCATTCGAAATTGATCAGGGGGATTTTGTGTCCATCATGGGTAAATCCGGTTGTGGGAAATCAACTTTGCTTTATATCTTATCCACGATGGATACCGATTATGAAGGAAAATTATACCTCAACGACGAACTTATAACTAATAAAACCCCTCAAGAATTAGCTCTAATTCGAAACGAGCAAATTGGTTTCGTTTTTCAATTTCATTATTTGCTACCCGAATTTTCGGTTTTGGATAATGTGATTTTGCCCGCCCGAAAACTAGGTCGAAAACCCATGTCTGAAATTCGAAAAGATGGATATGAAAAATTGGAGTTATTAGGTATCGCTTCTCAAGCAGATAAAAAAGCGAACGCCTTATCAGGAGGACAAAAACAAAGAGTAGCCATTGCTCGAGCCTTGATTAATAATCCCAAAATCATCATGGGAGATGAGCCCACCGGAAATCTCGATACCAAAAACTCTGAAAACGTATTTAATATTTTCAAAGAGTTAAATGAGAAAGAAAATCTATCGCTTCTAATTGTAACTCACGATTCTGATTTCGCAGATCGAACCCATCGAATCATTCGGATGGAAGACGGTAGAATTATCTAAAAATCCTATCTACCTCAAATAATACGTCAATTTTTGAACGAAAACCGGCATTCCTTTTACTTCCTCCATGTCTGATTTCAGTGGAATATCACCAAGAAGATGTTGGATTTTGTCGTGATCTGAATGATCCACATCCAAGGTTACATTGACATTGCAAGCCTCCAATTTTGAAACTCCATCCATTCGAACACCACCGGCGTAATCCCATCCAAATCCTGAGAATTCAATAGGCTGACCACAGAAAGTTTCCAATTCTCCAATAGACATTCCAGTTGACAATCCACATTTAGATTGAACTCTTTGTTTGGAAATAACGTTGGAATAGTCATTATCCCAAATCTGATAATAAACCTCAACTTGAGAAAGTTTTTCTTTTCCTCCTTGCTCCCAAACTAATTGGATTACGTCTCTGCTATAAGGATCTGTGCAACGGTGCGACAACATCATCACTTCCCCTTCAGCATACCAATTGGTGTCGGCTACCATATTTGAATCTCCGAAATAAGCGAGAGCTTCTTCATAAGTTTTAAGTGTTGCAAAATCTTCTATGAATCGATGCTTGATGACTTCCTCTTCGGCAAGGGTATCAGCAGAAATGGTATCTACCTCTTCTTTTGGATTCTCTTTTTTTGATTCTTGCTTTTTCTCTTCTCCACCACATGAAATCATTGTGGATAAAACAAAGGTAGCGCTCAGAATGTAAATCGACTTTTTCATTTTGTTTAGTTTTTTGATGGTATATTTTTTAGTACTTCTTGAAGATAATTCCAGAATTTTTGAACCGACTGAATATGCACTCTCTCATCTGGTGAGTGAGGTGCCTGGATTGTTGGTCCAAACGAAATCATGTCCAAACCAGGAACACGATCTCCGAGAATTCCACATTCCAAGCCGGCATGACAAGCTTGTACTTTTGGATTCTCATTGAACATTTCTTTATAGATTTTTTCCGTTTCTTTTAGAATAGGCGAGTTGGCATTCGGCGCCCAACCTGGATAATCTCCACCTTGCTGCACGTTTGCTCCAACAGCTTCCAATGCTGCTCTTACCGAATTTGCAATATCCATTTTGGATGATTCCACAGACGATCGCTGCAAAGATTGGGTTTTAAAACAAGCATCTTTTACAATCACTCGAGCCAGCGAACTTGATGTTTCTACCAAGCCTTCGATTTGCGCACTCATTTTGAACACCCCATTGTAAATCGCATAAATCGAATTGATGATTTTATTTTGATCATCTAGAGACACGATTTCTGCCGGACAAAGACAATCTTCAATTTCAACCGACATGTCTGGATCTGTTGTCTCATATTCAGCATAAATTTCTTCAAAGAAATCCGCAATGGAATCATGGATCATTTCAGCCTCTGATATCGGCAAAGCTAATGTTGCAAAGCTTTCTCTTGGAATGGCATTTCTTAAACTTCCTCCGTCAATTTCAACAATTCTAGCTCCATGATTATCATAAAGATCTAAAATGAATCGATTCATGATTTTATTAGCGTTAGCTCTTCCCAAAATGATATCCATTCCTGAATGCCCTCCTTTTAAACCAGTGATTGCGATTTTGAGTCCAGTATAACCTTCAGGACAAGGCTCCATATTGATCGGCATTTCTGAATTGGTGTCGATTCCTCCAGCACATCCAATGCACAATTCGTCGTCGTCTTCCGTATCTAAGTTCAATAAAATTTTTCCCTGTAAAAGTGAACCATCCAGATTCAATGCTCCGGTCATACCCGTTTCTTCATCAATAGTAAAAAGTGCTTCAATTGCTGGATGTGGAATATCCTTTGATTCCAAAATTGCCATGATAGCCGCTACACCCATTCCATTGTCAGCTCCTAGTGTAGTTCCTTCGGCTTTAACCCAATCCCCATCAATATAAGAGCGAATACCTTCCGAATCAAAATCAAATTGTGTATCCGAATTTTTCTGATGAACCATATCCAAATGCGATTGCATGATCACCGTTTCCCGGCTTTCCATTCCGGAAGTTGCAGGTTTTTTAATAATCACATTTCCGATTGCATCTTCTAGAGTTTCAAGTCCTAATCGAGCACCGAAATCCTTCATGAATTGCCGCACTCTTTCTTCCTTTTTTGATGCTCTAGGCACTTCATTCAAATCTTCAAAATGATTCCAAACTGATTTTGGCTCTAATTCTCTAACGCTCATCGAAATATTTATTTTTTATTTTGTTTCGCTAATTTAATTCCTTTTTTACATCCACCCAAGAAATTTGTAATCCTTGGAAACGTTCGAAAATTCGTATATTGGGTGGTCAACAAAAAATCTATTTACATGAAAAAACTATTACTAATTGCTATTTGCACGATTTCGTCTAGCTTCGCCTTCAACCAACAAACATCCGCACAATTGGATGTTGGCGGGGTTACTAGAGATTATATCTATTATGAACCCGTGATATATGATGGATCAACTCCGGTTCCTGTATTATTTGTATTTCATGGACTTGGAGACGTTGCCACAAATATGGCGCAAGCGGGTTTTAATCAAGTTTCGGATACCGCTAATTTTATCCCTGTTTACTTACAAGGTTCGACAAACTTATTGAGTCAGACTGCCTGGAATAACGGAACTGCACTTGGGTCAACGACTGATGATCTTGCCTTTGTAGCACAAGTTTTAGACTCGATTCAAGCTTGGTACAATATCGATCCAGACCGAATTTATGCTTGTGGATTTTCCATGGGAGGTATAATGAGTAACCATTTGTATTGCGCAAATGATGAGTTTGATGCAATTGGATCAGTTGGTGGACCTTTGGCTACATCAGATATTTCGGGTTGTGCCAGAACAAATCCATCTAGAGTGGTACATATTCATGGAACAGCAGACGGAACTGTACCCTATGATGGAACAGCTTTGCCGTCCTTAAGTCTTGTTCCTGAAACTTTGGATTTTTGGAAAGGATATTCCAACTGTCAGGATTCAACCATCTGCAGAATTACAGATGCGGCAGCAGATAATATCACTGTCGATTGGATTCAATACAATACTTGTGATCCAAACAATGAATTGGAGCATTATCGAATGAACGGAGCCGACCATATTTGGCCTTTTATTCCAACCAATGATATTTGGGCCGTGAAAGTAATTTGGAATTTCCTTGAAGGTCAGCCTACAGGATATGGTTGTACATCTATTTTAAGTATTGAAGAAGAAGCTCAAAACTTTGAATTGAATCTCTATCCAAATCCTGCGAATGACCAATTAAACATTCAAACAGACGCAGAGATTAATGCACTTGAGATCAGTAATCTTGAAGGCAAAGTAGTTTCAATTAGAACTGGCCTAAAAACGAATCAGCATTCCTTGTCAATTAGTAATTTGAAACAAGGGGTTTACTTCATTAAAATTCAAACAAACAGAGGACAACAAATTCAAAAATTCATTAAAAACTAATGGGAAAATATACCGAAAGCATGCTGAAAGAAGGAAGTCTTTCAGATAAAGTAATTCTAGTAACAGGAGGTGGAACTGGGCTTGGAAAAGCGATGGCCACCTATTACTCTGAGCTTGGAGCCAAAGTGATTATTTCCAGTAGAAAACAAGAGGTTTTGGATGCAACTGCTAAGGAAATCATGGACAAAACTGGTAACGAAGTTTTGGCTGTTTCCGCAGATGTTCGTGAATATGAGCAAATTGAAAACGTTCTTGAAAAGGGAATCGAAAAATTTGGAAAGATCAATGGATTACTAAATAATGCGGCCGGAAATTTTATTTCACCGACAGAAAGGCTATCGCATAGGGCTTTTAACAATATCATCGATATCGTTTTGAAAGGAACAACCAATTGCACCTTAGCTCTTGGAAAGTATTGGATCGAATCAGGTGAAAAGCCTTTTACGGTCGTCAATATTGCCACAACGTATGCCTTTACGGGCTCTGGATATGTGGTTCCGTCCGCTTGTGCTAAAGCGGGGGTGATTGCCATGACAAGATCTCTTGCCGTTGAATGGGCAAAATATGGAATACGTTTGAATGCCATAGCTCCCGGACCATTTCCTTCCAAAGGTGCCTGGGATCGCTTGTTGCCTGGTGATATGAAAGACAAGTTTGACATGACAAAAAAAATCCCAGTTAAACGTGTGGGGGAACACCAGGAATTGGCCAATTTGTCTGCATATTTGATGTCCGACTATTCCGCTTATATCAATGGGGAAGTCATCACGATTGACGGTGGAGAATGGCTGCAAGGAGCAGGTGAATTTAATATGTTGGAAATGGTAAAACCCGAGCAGTGGGATATGTTGGAAGCGATGATTCGCGGGGTGAAAGGGAGTTAAGGTGCTGATTAATTGATGTGGAGATGTGCTTATTAGGAATCCCAAAACAAGGCGCACTCTGTGAGGAATAATTTTATGAAATTTAAAGAACTCGATTTAGAAGATCAGTTATTGGAAGCCATTGATTATATGGGTTTCGAAGACTGCACAGAAATACAGGAACAAGCCATTCCAAAAATTCTAGCAAACAAAAATTTGATTGCTTGTGCACAGACAGGAACTGGGAAAACAGTTGCCTTTGTCCTTCCTGTTTTAAATAAATTAGCAGGAAAAGAAGATACAAATATCAATACCTTGATTATTTGTCCAACGAGGGAACTAGCCGTTCAAATTGAACAAGAAATTCAAGGTTTATCCTATTTTGTTTCGGTTAGTTCGATTGCTATTTATGGCGGTGGATCAGGATCGGATTGGAATGAGCAAAAGGAAGCTTTGACCCAAGGCTGTGATATCATTGTAGCGACTCCAGGGAAATTACTCTCTCACCTGAAAATGGGTTATGTAAAAATAGATCAATTGCAACATTTAATCTTAGATGAGGCAGATAAGATGCTGGACATGGGCTTCATTAACGATCTGACTTCCATTTTTAGTTATTTACCGGAGAAAAAGCAGACTTTACTTTTTAGCGCAACCATGCCACCGAAGATCAAACAACTGGCCAAGAAGATATGCAAAGACCCTGATTTGATATCGCTTTCCATATCAAAACCTGCTGAGGGCGTAAGTCAGTACGTTTATCTTGCTCATGACGAACAAAAGATTGGCGTAATCGACCATATTCTCAAGGAAAGAGAAGACTATGATAGTATCATCATATTTACCTCAACAAAAAGTAATGTATCCAATATCGTTCGTGCCTTGAGGAAAAAAGGCTACAAAACTTCGGGAATTTCCTCCAATTTGGAACAGAATGAAAGGGAAGAAGTCTTACGAAAATTCCGAGCAAGAAGAATCCGAGTTTTAGTGGCTACTGATGTCATGAGTCGGGGAATTGATATCAAGGAGATCAATATGGTCATCAATTATGCTTGTCCACATGATGCGGAAGACTACGTGCACCGAGTGGGAAGAACCGCCAGAGCCAATACAAAGGGTGAAGCTTTCACTTTGGTAAATGAAAAAGATCTAAGAAGAATTCAGCAAATTCAGAAGTTAATCGAAACTGAAATTCCACGTCTTGATTTACCCGAGGAATTGGGTGAAGGTCCTAAATGGCGAGAGGTGAATTACAAGAAAAATAAAAAACGGCACTACGGCAAGAAGAAAAACTTTAAAGGCAAAAAAGGAGGTAACCGATCCAATCAGAATTCAAATAAGGGATTCGGAAATAAATCAGCAAAAAATTAGATGTTATTTCTCTTTTGGTAGCTCGCACTTTACTGCGACCATATAATTTGTTCGAACCACTTTCCCTTTATGCTCTCCAGGTATCCATTTTGGAAAAGATTTAACAACTCGAAGAGCCTCCTTGTCTAAATCTGAAATGACACCTTGCATGATTTTTGCATCGGAAATTTTTCCATCTTTCTCCACAACTATTTGGATAAACACAGTCCCTTCATCTTTATATTTTAAGGCATTCTCAGGATACTTAAAATTTTCTTTGATGAATTTTTCCATAGCTTCCTTACCGCCTTGGAATTGAGCTTGTTTTTCCACTATGGTATAAATAGGTTCTCCTTCCTGCTTCTTTTTCTTGGGATTGGTATCAAGTAAGATGATTTCTTGAGAAAATAGAGAGAACGAACACAGAAAGGATATTGCGAGTAATACTTTCATTGTTTAATTTATCAATTGAATAGATTATTTTTTCTTTTTGGCTTCTTTTAGTCTCTTCTTCTCTTCCTGTAGCTTCAGTTTTTGACCTTTTTTAATTGCTTTCTTTTCTAAATTAAAAGGGATCAACATATAGGCAACAGATGGAACATTTACACCATCCTTCTTCGCCGGTATATAATCAGGAAAAGTATTCACAATTCGAATGGCTTCTTTTTCCAGACTTGGATAGGCGCTTTCCACGACTTTCACATTACTAATCTTCCCTGTTTCAGAAACCGAGAACTCCAGTTTCACATCACCTGTTTCTCCATACTTCAAAGCATCCTCTGGGTACTTGAGCTCATTCATGGTATGCTGTATCATATCGGTAAAGCTACCAGGGTATCTTGCGGGTGTCAAATTCGGCTTTTTCGGAGCGGGATCAGATAATTTACAACGAATGGGTAAGGTAAATCGAGCTCTTACTGGTCTACCTTTTTGTTTTCCCGGCGACCAAGTAGGCATGGCTTTTACCACACGAATAGATTCGGCATCCAACTCTTCAGTTACTCCTCGAATCGCTTTTACATTCGAAATTGAACCATCTTTTTCAACCACAAACTGAACATAAACCGTCCCTTCGTCTCCCATTTCTTTGGCAATTGCTGGGTATTCAAAATTGCTTTGAATAAACTTCATCATTTCTCCAAAACCACCTGGATATTCGGGTTGTTCTTCTACAATGGTAAAAATTTCTCCGTCACCAGCTTTAGGCCCTTTTGAAACAGGGAGTTGAATAATTTCTTCTTCTTGGGAAAAGGTAAGGCTCGAACAAAAAATGGTCAATAAAAGTAGATATCTCATAGGTTAAATTTTCAGCTAAGATAAAAGAATCGGAGCTTCAATTCAATAGAAAAGGTTTAAAATTGTAAATTCGGAACACGAAGTGATTGATCCTTAGATTGTAAATGCAAGCAGGCAAAAAATATACTTTCAGACAAACTTTATTTTGGACCAGGAAGAAGATTTACTTCTTTTTGGTTTTTGATGCTGCCATTGTTGCCATTTATTATTTCTTCAATTTTGATTGGATGATTATCCCATGGGAGCCCATTAGTTTGGTAGGTATCGCCACAGCTTTTTATTTGGGTTTCAAAAACAATTCATCTTACGAAAGACTTTGGGAGGCGCGAAAAATCTGGGGAGGAATTGTCAATACCTCCAGAACCTTTACTGTATCAATTCGTGACCTTGTTAATAATGAAGAAAGTAAACAAGCGATTTCTGAAGAAGAATTGCATCATATCCATAAAAGAATTGTTCACCGCCACGTTGCCTGGTTAAGAGCCATGGCCCTAGAGCTTCGGGAAGATCGAGCTTGGGAGCATAAAACAGAGACCGATGAAAAGTTTAGAAAGGTCCTTGGAATCAAAACAAGGGATATCAAATTCGAATCGATTGAAGGCTATTTGTCAGGCGAAGAGTATCAATATTTGATGAAAAAGGGAAATAAATCCTCTCATATCCTAAGTCTCCAATCCAAAGATTTAGCTGTCTTGAAAGCTGCCGGATATATTAATAGTTATGAACACATGACTCTGCAGGGCATGATTGAAGAAATGTATACCCTTCAAGGAAAATCGGAACGAATCAAAAACTTTCCTTTTCCAAGACAATATACAACAGCAAACTACTACATCGTTTGGATCTTCATTCTTTTACTTCCCTTCTCCATTCTGAAAATATTTGATGACCTTCCACATGAACACATGATTTGGCTGGCAATCCCCTTTGCAGTTTTGGTATCTTGGGTTTTCTGGTTCATGGAATCCATCGGCGAATATTCTGAAAATCCTTTTGAAGGCTTGTACAACGATGTGCCTATTACGGCCTTATCTGTTTCCATTGAAAGAGATATCCGACAAATGCTAGATGAAGACGATGCAGATCTTCCGGATCCGATTGAACCCCTGACGGATTTCAAAATTTTGATTTAGGCAATACTTTCAAAATCCTTTCGTTTTTTTATCGACTTACAAGACTAAATGTAACTAGTTTCATTTACCGAATAAAGCGCTCGCTTTTATACCCACAGACTTTTGAATAGAAACAAAGTTTAGACTACTTAATCTTTAAAAACTAATTATTATGAAAAATCGAATTTGCATTGCATTGCTATGCGCTGTGGGAATGAATTTGTCTTATGCGCAAGTTAAAAAGGAAACTATTTTCTTTGATTACAATAGCTATTCTCTCAATGAATCTGCAGAAAACAGTTTAAATCAACTACTACAAACATTGGAAAAAGAGCGTATTCATTCCTTGAAAATTATTGGTCATACCGATGGTGACGGAAGCAACACGTACAATGAATTGTTATCTAAAAACAGGGCAAAAACCGTTAAGAGCATACTCACCATTGGAGGGGTTCCTTCGGAAAAAATAAAATTTGAGTATAAAGGTGAAGAATCTCCAATCGCCTCGAATTTTAATGCCACAGGTAAACAGCAAAATCGCCGGGTGGAAGTAATTGTAGACTATTATCCTGAATTTAAAATTCCAGAATCCTTTAAAGTTCAAGCTAAACATTTTGATATCAATCCGAATAAAGACACCATATTGGCACTAGATTCTATAGGCTCCTGTTTACATATTCCCAAAAATTCTTTCATCGATAAAAATGGAAATACCATAAGCGAGCAGGTAAAATTATCTTATAAAGAGTACAGAAACTCTGCAGACATGGCATTCTCTGGTATAAAAATGACCTATTGGAGAGGCTCACAAGAATATAACTTTAATAGTGCTGGAATGTTTGAGCTCCAAGGTTTTAGCAATGGAAGTGAACTGGAAATTGCGGATAACAAGAATTTGACCTTGGATTATGCCTTGGCAGCAAAGCCAAATGAAATAGATTTCTTTAAAATCAATGAAAATGGAAACTGGGAAGAAATTCAAGAAATTGAAAAAAATGGTGGGGAGAACGATCATATTATTCCAGACATTTCATTTAGAGGTGGAGGTGAATTTATTCGCGCCAAATTCAAGAAAAAAAGAAATCTATGGAAGCTAAAGTTTAAAGGGGAAAAAATAGTAGAATTGGATGGTGATGAATTCAATCTTGATATGCTTGCAAATAATAAAGACAGAAGAAAAGGCACCTTATTAGGAGATGGATACGGAACTGATCCCGGACATACCTATCCAGATATTGTAAAAGGCTTAAATGTGAAAAGCTTCGGCGTCTATAATTGTGATCAAATTTATAGGCTACCCAATAGAGCCAACATACTTGCAAAGTATATCGATGAAAAGGGGAATCCAATCCATGCTAAAGTCTTATCTCTGATTGATTTAAAATTCAATGGTGCTTTTAGTTTCGATCCAAAAAGGTTTGTTTGTAATCCGAGTGCAGACAACATAATCGCTCTTTTTGATCAATCTGGAAAAATATATGTTTCCGAAAAAGGACAACTAAAAGCCATGGACCTAAAAGATAATCAGTCCTATACTTTCACGTTGAAGGACATGACAAATGAACTAAAATCGTCCAAAGATCTGGCAGACTATTTAGGTATCAAGATTTAACCAATTCTGAATCATTTGAAAGCCGTTTTTGGTTAAGATAGATTCCGGGTGAAATTGTAGTCCAATTAGGTTGAATTCTTTATGCCTCATGGCCATAATTTCACCTTGATCATCTTCCGCTAAAACATCAAATTGAGAAGGAAAGGTATTACGATCAACAACCCAGGAATGGTATCTACCGATTTCAAGTTCGGCATCCATGTCTTGGAAAATAGGATCGTTTTTTATCAACGTAGCTGGAGTAGAGACGCCGTGATATACCTGTTCCAAGTTTTTTAATTCTCCTCCAAAAGCTTGAGCCATGGCTTGGTGACCCATGCAAATTCCAAGAATGGCTTTCTTCTTTGCTTGTGATTGAATCAGCTCGATTATGTCTCCCGACTCTTGCGGTAATCCCGGTCCGGGAGAAATGACAATTTTATCAAATTCCTCTAGTCGATTGAAGTCGATCGCATCATTCTTCCATACCGTCACATTTACATTTTCATCAGCCTCTAAATAATGGACAAGATTGAATGTGAAAGAATCGTAATTGTCGATCATTAAAACCTTCATGCTAGCTAAAATCAATTTATTAAGTGATCTGAATCACCTTGCGAATCCAAATCTATTGATTAATTTTGCCTTGATTTAAAATTAAACTAAGAAAAATGAAAAATAACTTATTCTTATTGGTCGCTGGGTTGGTCTTCTTGGCCTCATGTTCCACAGGAAATTTTGCTAAAAGAAAGTATACTAAAGGTAAATACAAGCCTGAAAGAGGAGATTATAATGTTGCGAAAAACAACAATAAAAAAGACGATACGAAATATGTTGTGAAAACCGAGAAAAACGAGTTGAAGCAAAATTATAAAGTAGATAAGTCAAAGCTTAAGAAAGAAGAGATTCAAAACACAAATGTTGTTGAAGTAGCTGAAAACGAAACAAATGTGAAAGCGAACGAACCCATCATTGCTTCAAATAAGCAGGAGGGTCAACTAGCAGACAACATCATCATTCAAGACGAGAATCAGAATGAAGAGGTGATTGTAAAAGAAAACACAGAAGCTGCTCCATCTACTCCGGAACCATCGCCAGCATCTGCAGGTGAGATTTTGGGATATATTGGATTTGGATTTGGTATGTTGGCATTCTTAATGGCTGTTTTAGGATGGTTGACATTAGGAATCGCTTATGCTGGATTAGCTTTAGGAATCATCGGACTAGGGGTATCGATTGCTTCTTGGGTTATCGATGGTCAGTCCATGTGGAATCTTTGGGGTACGATTTCTTCAGCGGTTGCGATTGTATTATCGATCCTTTGGATTATCCTGATCATATTAATTTTCTAGAAGAAAAATTATTCATAAAACAAGAAAAGCGACTATCGAGTCGCTTTTTTTTATGCCATTAAAATTACTATATTCGTCTTGTTACTTACTTAAAAATCAATTTTATATGAAGAATTTAATTTACTTATTACTCGGATTCACCCTCTTTTTAGGATCCTGTTCAACAGGTAACTTTGCAAAAAGAAAATACACCAAAGGGAAATATAAACCTGAGCGTGGTGATTATAATGTTGCAAAGAATGATAACAAAAAAGACGACACTAAATATGTTGTCAAAACAGAAAAGAATAAAAACAAGCAGAACTACAAAGTCAATACAAAAAAGACAAAATCTCAAAAAGAAAACAATTCCAATAATGTAGCTACAGTTAATGAAGACATTAAAAAGGAAAATGTTTCTCACGTAAACGAGAACGAAGTTGTAGTTAAGAATACTAATCAAATTCTAGAGGATCAAATCGTTGAAACTCCGGTTGAGAAAGAAGTGAAGCAAGAAGAAACGGTTTCTTCAACTCCTTCTAACCCTACAACTCCAGCAGGGGATATTGGATGGATTCTAGGACTGATTTCTTTGGTATTGGGTATCTTATCATTTGTATTCATAATCATGGCATTCTTTAGTGCTTTTATTGCCTGGGCAGGATGGGTAGCATTGGCTCTTGCAGTTGTTGCAATTGGTCTAGGTGTTGCTTCCTTGGTTATCGACGGAAACATCATGGGATATATCGGTATGTCATTCGGTATTGCAACCTTAGTAATCTTCTTAATCTGGATTCTTATCATATTATTGATCTAGTGAATCGAGATCTATTTTATTTAAAAAGCTCTGACACAGAAGTCAGGGCTTTTTTTTTTGGATTAAAGATTGCTACTTTAAGGGATTACAAAAACGAAGCTCATGAAATTACTCATTTATTTCTCAATCAGTATTGCGCTTGTTTTAAGCTCTTGTTCTTCCGGTCGACTAGCCTCTGGGAATTTCAGTAAAAGGAAATACACCAAAGGAGTTTACAAATCCAAAAGGGATCACTATACCTTAGCCAAAGGCGAAAAAGTGAAAAAAGAAGATCACAATAAAACACCGAAAAAGTCAGTCAGAGAGAAAAAAAATAAAAGAGAAGAACAGCTTGTTCAAAAATCAGAAGAACTGCTCCCATCTGATCCAAATGAGATCGCTTACGATGAAAAGGCACAGTTAGACGATGCTAAGTTGCAGCAAGATGAAATTGAGGTTCAAAACAAGCCGAAGATTAACTACAAAGAAATTAGGCAACAGATTGAAGCCGATTATGCTGTGAATTCACCCACATCACCGACACCAGGAATTAGCGCAGGTTTGATTATTAGCTTTGTGGCTTTAGCCATTGCTATAACCGCTGCTGTATTCGCTGCTATTGGATTTATGAGCATTATTTACGCTTGGATTGGCTTAGCTGGAGGTGGCTTGGCTATTATTCTTGGCTCTATTGGTCATGCCGTTGATCGTAATGTGGCCTCTGGATTTGCAATTGCACTTGGAGTATTGGCTGTATTGGCGGCTCTGGTCTTTGTTATCTTATTCTTTGCAGGAGTTCTATAAAGAAAAACCCCAGCTCAAGAGCCAGGGTTTTTAGTCTATTTTTCAATCTTAAACTTTTATGCCATTGCTACAATTGCATCTAAGATTTCATTTAATGTAGTGCTTGGTCGCATTGCTGGATCCGCTTTGGAATCATCTGGTGAATAATAACCTCCAATGTCCACTGGATTTCCTTGAATCGAATTCAATTCCTCTACGATTTTAGCTTCATTGGCTTCAAGCTTGGAAGCTACCTCCGCAAATCTTAATTTCAATTCAGCATCTTTGTCTTGAGCGGCTAATTCTTTCGCCCAGTATAAAGCTAAATAATAATGCGAACCTCTATTGTCCAATTCTCCTGCTTTTCTTGAAGGCGATTTTCCATTCATCAACAAGGTTGTTGTCGCGTTGTCCAATGTTTCTCCCAGAATAGCTGCTTTCTCATTTCCGTTCACTTCAGCATAGTGCTCAAGAGAAACAGCCAAAGCCAAGAATTCACCTAATGAATCCCATCTCAAGTGATTTTCTTCAACGAATTGTTGCACGTGCTTTGGAGCAGAACCCCCAGCACCCGTTTCAAACAATCCACCACCATTCATTAATGGTACAATAGAAAGCATCTTAGCAGAAGTTCCAACTTCTAGGATTGGGAAAAGGTCTGTATTGTAATCTCTCAAGACGTTTCCTGTTACCGAAATTACATCGATTCCTTTATGAATTTCTTCACAAGAATAGTAAGCCGCTGCCTCTGGATCTTTGATTAAGATTTCCAATCCATCTGTATCATGTTCAGGTAAATACTGATTGATTTTCTTGATCAATTCCGCATCATGAGCTCGGTCTTTATCTAACCAAAATACGGCTGTATTTCCTGTAGCTCTTGCTCTTTTCACTGCTAATTTGATCCAATCCTGAATTGGAAGGTCTTTTACCTGACAAGCTCTCCAGATATCTCCTTCTTCAACTGTGTGGGAAGTCAATGTATTTCCTTCATTGTCTTTAATAACAACTGTTCCAGCCTTAGAAATCTCAAATGTTTTGTCATGCGAACCATATTCCTCCGCTTTTTGAGCCATCAAACCTACATTGGAAACAGATCCCATTTTTGTTGGATCAAATGCCCCGTTTTTCTTACAGAAATCAATCGTCGCAGAATAAATCTTGGCATAAGACGAATCTGGGATGACCGCTTTTGTATCTTGAGACTTTCCATCTTTGTTCCACATCTGACCAGAATTTCGGATCATCGCCGGCATGGATGCATCGATAATAACATCTGAAGGCACATGTAAGTTGGTAATTCCTTTGTCTGAATTCACCATGGCCAAATCAGGTCCATTTTCGTAACAAGTTTGAATATCTGCTAGGATTTCTTCTTTATTCGGAAGGGAATCAATCTTCTTCAATAGATCACCAAAACCATTGTTTACATCTACACCTGCTGCTTCAAGAGCTGCTCCATGCTTTTCAAAAACATCAGCGAAAAATACTTTTACCGCATGACCAAAAATGATTGGGTCTGAAACCTTCATCATGGTTGCTTTCATGTGCAAGGAGAATAAAACTCCTGATTTTTTGGCATCTTCTTTTTGAATTTCTAGGAAATCAATCAAGGCTTTCTTATTCATGTAAGTGGCATCTACAATCTCACCTTCTAAAAGTGCCAATCCTGATTTCAAAACCGTTGTACTCCCATCATTTCCTTCTAAAATAATGTCTGCTGTGCAATCTTTTTTAATCGTAACCGATTGTTCATTATTTCTGAAATCCCCTGAAGTCATGTGTGCCACATGCGATTCTGAATCGGATGACCACGCCCCCATGGAGTGTGGATTTTTCTTAGCAAATTCCTTCACTGCTTTCGGAGCTCTTCTGTCTGAATTTCCTTCTCTTAATACAGGATTTACCGCCGAACCTTTTACCTTATTGTATCTGGCTTGAATTTCTTTTTCCTTTTCATCTTTTGGTTCTTCCGGATAATCTGGAATCGGAAAACCATCCGCTTGCAATTCTTTGATTGTTGCTGTCAACTGAGGAATAGAAGCTGAAATATTTGGAAGCTTGATAATGTTTGCTTCTGGTTTTTTAACCAACTGACCCAATTCCGCTAAATCATCTGAAACTCTCTGATTCTCTGAAAGGTATTCTGGAAAAAGAGAGAGAATTCTACCTGCAAGAGAAATATCTTTGGTTATGAATTCGATTCCTGAAGGTTCTGCAAATGCTTTTACGATTGGCAGAAATGATCTTGTTGCCAAAGCCGGTGCTTCATCGGTTTTGGTGTAAATGATTTTTGCGTTTTGTGTCATAATTCGAGTTTTAGAAAATGCGTTGTTCTAACAAGGATGTTTTCGTAATGAGTAAGTATAAATCTGCTCTAACACCCGTAAATCTTGGGCAAATCTATAAAATCTAAACGTTTTTTTATATATTTCAGGGATTAATATTCCATAAAGTTTAGGTATCCTAATTTACCTCTTTCGAAAAGTGCTCTATTTGAATAAAATTTTATCCATATTCCTTTTGATTTTATTGGTATCTGCATGCAAATACGACAATACCGTAAATAAATACGTCTACAATTTCTCAAATGACACCATCACAGTGAATTGGAATAATGAAAACTTCATTTTACTTCCCGGAGAGTTTAGATTGGTGCAAACAAAGTTTTATGGAGGCGCGGATGAAGGCATTCCTTGTGAACTAGATAATGAATTCGTCATGAGTTTTAGTTCTGGTCGAACATTAGTCAAAGAACTCGACTCTGCTGAAGCCTGGGAAGGCAATATTGGGGGAAATAGACATTTATTTCAAGAGTGTTATTTCCGTGTGAATGAAGTGGATTTGCAGTAGGGAGTGGGGCGAGTTTCGAGTGAGACTATGAGATCCTTCGACTTACTTCGACTTCGCTCAGCAACCACCGCTCAGGACGACGCTATGAGACTATGAGACTATGAGACAAACTAACAAAAACTACCTTATAGCCTTTCGAACATTTATTTTGTTGATCGGTATTGCTTCAATTTTTTTGCCTTTTCATGAATTCAATCAATTTAAGAAACCAGCATCACCAGTAGAAAAACATTTTATCTTCGAATACCATACTCGATTTATCTTTTATGGTGTCTTTCTCTTTTTTTTGATGCTTCGTTATTATCTAATTCCTAGACTTAATTCTTCAATATTGATTATCGGATTCTTCGGAGAGGGAATGTTATCCGACGAACACAACATTACAATTGGAGGTGTTTTAGCCTTATTACTTTATCCTCTAATTATTTTAGAATGGTTAATTCAGCGAGGGATAAATTCTAAATAAGCATATGAAAGTAGGAAGGCATATATTCATATTTAGAGTTTTTGTTTTGCTTTTGGGGGTTTTGGCTGCAATCACTCCCATTTATAAATACGGTCGACTTGATGTTTCGGAGTCACTATATCTTTTGGACTTCGCACCCATTTTTGCTTTGCATTTAGTGGTTTTCATCTTACTAATCTTCACCTATTTTTATGAGGAAAAAGTTAAGGTTTGGGCCATCATTGCTTCATTTTTTTCCATGGCTTTTATTCTGCTGATCTTGGTCTTTTCCAGTATGTTGGTCTTTCCATCTTCTTACCAGCTACATTTTGGAGGGTATTGCTTGATTTTGATTTTCCCTCTCAGCATATTTGAACATTTCATACCAGGTAAATGGTAATTGCGGTCAAACTTCGCGAAGCTTTGCGACTTCTTCGCGCAACTTTGCGGAATAGCTTAGACCACCCCATGAATTTCAGGGGCGTTTGAAACGCCTGGAATGTGAACACTCGTTGGAGACGAGCGCTAGTTTGTGGGTGTGAGAGCTTACTTCTTCTTGAAAGCGTTTATGGCATTTACTGTGAAATCCGAGAGGACTAGTTTTCCCGACATCGCTGCTCTTTCGGCTAGAAGCGCGTCCCAGTTTTCTGTTCCTTGCCAGAATACTTGTTTAAGTAACTGCATGGCTTCAGGATTGGATTTTGACAATTTTCCAGCTAGCGTTGAAATCGCCTCATCCATTTCCTCTGTTGTATCGAAAACTTCGGCGTACAATCCTTTTTCTTTTGCCCATTGTGCCGTTTGCCATTCTGTAGCGTCGATCGCTAATTGAGACATTCCGGAAACACCGATTTTTCTTTCTACTGCTGGTCCGACTACAAAAGGTCCGATTCCAACTGCTAATTCAGAAAGTTTAACTGAAGCGAATTTGGTTGCGAAACAATAATCCACTGCCGAAGCAACACCTACTCCACCACCTACAGCTTTTCCGTGCACTCTTCCAATGATTAGTTTCGGACATTTTCTACAAGCATTAATTACGTTTGCAAACCCGGAAAAGAAAACCTTCCCTGTATCCAAATCTTTGATCGAGATTAATTCATCAAAACTTGCACCTCCACAAAAAGCTCTTTCTCCTGCAGATTTCAGAACAATTACCATGACCTCATCTTTATTTCCTAGCTCAGTAATCGTATTGGCCAATTTTGCCAAGATTTTACCTGGTAAGGAATTCGATAAGGGGTGACCGAACTCAATGGTTGCGATTCCATTGTCGATTGAAAACTCTACATGTCCTTGATCTACTGCGTTTGCTGTGCTCATAATGATAAATTTTGTTGAGCAAATATATCAATTTCAGCGGAAAATCAGAGTAATAAGCGCGTTCTATAAAAAGAGAATTATGCTAGCTGAAATCATTTGGAGTGTTTATCTAATCTTGACCCTATTTATAGGTTTTGTTTTGGGGATAATTGTTTCCTATGCCTTTAGAATTAATGATATCGAACTTTTCAAAAAGAAAAAGAAGAAAAAGAAAAACCGTTAAATCCTCCTAAAAGAAATTAAAGGCATCAAACTTTTTCACTATTTTCGATGTGTGAGATTTATCTTGTACATATTCATTTCTGTATTCCTGTTTTCTTGCGGGTCGACCAATTTCGCCAAGCGTAAGTATACGAAAGGGGTTTATGTGGAAAAGCGGAGCCATGGGTCAATTAAAAATGAAAAATTAACCCATCGACGAAGCTCAGGGACCAAAATTAAAAATTCTGCTGTTTCTAAAAACAAGGAGCATTCGAAGGAGCTGGCTTTGAAGGAACAGAAGCGAATTGAAGTTGAAGAAAATAAGATAGAGGAGCCAGAAATTGCTCAGGTAGAACCTGAAATCAAACAAAAGGTCGTTCTCAAATCTGATGGTGGACTAGAAGAACGAGAAAATGAATTGATTGTGGAGGAGTTCAAGCAAGAATTTGCTCCACCCGAGCTTCAAGATGGTGAAGTTCTTCGAAAGACTAAAAACAAATCCGATGCTTTAGGTCTGGCATCCGGAATCATTGGTTATACCGCCTTGGGAATCTTCCTTCTAACCTTATTAATCACCATTATTCTTGCCATTCTTGTGGCGGTTGGTAGCTTGAGCGGTGCCATTACCGGCATCGTTTTAAACTTCATGTACTTTGGAAGTTTTGTCATGGGTGTGGTTGCCCTTGTTCTGGGATCCATTTCCTACTCCAAAAAACGAAATGGAATGGCTTTAGCTGGAATTATTATCGGTGCCATTTTTGCCTTATTCCTTCTTATTGGAATCATCGTTGTTCTAGTCGCAATTTAATTCTTTGCGATTTTCGCAAGTTTTCTAGGACCCGTCTTCCCTAATTTTGATTCAAAACAAACTTGAATCATGGGAAAGATTATTTACTATACGCGACTATTTCTGCTTACGTGGTTATTGTTTTCCTGCGGAACAAACAATTTCGCAAAGAGGAAATTTACCAAGGGTGTTTATGTTGAGAAACGAAGTCATGGGTCAACTAAACCCTCAAAAAAACTGAGTACCAAAAATAATCCATTAGAAGTCATCAATTCTAAAGGTTCAGTGACAGAAAATGCCACCGTCACAGTCGATGAAAACGTTCAAAATCCTATAAAAATTCTTGAAAACCAAAATCTAAAGGATGAGGAGAAGTGGAATCAATTTGGTAAGGAACTAACAGATAAAGAACCTCTAATTGAGAATCCAGACATTTCATATGAATACGGGGAAATAAAGCCTGAAGAAAAACAAATTAGAACATCTTCAGAAAAGAATAATGAGAATGATCGCGTAACAAAAGGTGAGCTCGCACTGATTTTTGGAATTCTTGGGATTTTCATGTGGTTTATGGCTATTCCTGCCATCATTTTAGGACTTAAGTCAAATCGAACAAGCAAAAGTAAGGAGGGAAAAGCCGGGCTTATTATCGGTATAACAACCTTGGTACTTTACTTTATCGTATTGCCTTTAATTTTTCTTCTGACCTTTTTATTTGCTTACTAACCTGTGAACCATGAAACATCTAATTATCTTCTTTTTAATTCCAATTATCGTCTCTTGCGGAACAAACAATTTCACAAAGAGGAAATATACGAAAGGCGTTTATGTGGAGAAGCGAAGTCATGGAAAAGTGAAATCTTCATCTTCCTTTCGAAAGCGTCAATCTTTGGAGGACGTTAAAAACCCAGAGGTTGCTCACAATCAAAAGGAAGACAAAAAGACAAATGCACAATTAGTGATTCAAAAAGAGGTGACAATTTCTGACTTTGATCATCCCTTAAATGAAACTCTAGATGAGGACGGAGTTGTCGTTCAGGAAGATCAAAACGAAGAGGAAGATGTAATTCTTGCTCCATTTGCACCAAGCCCATTACCAGCATCAGATATTGGAATGGATGGACCGCTTTATTGGGTCAGCTTTGCCTGTTCACTTCTTGGTGGTGGTGCTGTACTATTAGATTTCTTTCTGACTTTTTCTAGTTATTTAAGTTTTTTTCTAGGAATTCCCTTTCTGACCGCGGCATTGGTTATGGCCATAATCGCAGTTGCCCGAGCTTTTTCTTGGGATTACAGTATTTTCGGTAAAATCATGTCCATTTTCACACTTCTTTTTTCCATGGCCTTGCTTGCAGCATGTATCCTCTTGATTATCCTAATTTAATTCTTTGCGATTTTCGCAAGTTCTTTTGCTGAATACTACCTTAAATTTGATTCTAACTCAAACTTGAATCATGGGAAAGATCATTTTTTGCACGAGACTATTTCTTCTGATGTGGCTATTATTTTCTTGCGGAACAAACAACTTCGCTAAGAGAAAATACACCAAAGGCGTTTATGTAGAGAAACGAAGTCGTGGGACATTTACTCCTTCAAAACACAGTTTGGCAAATGAAAGATCTATATACCCTCGAAATTCAGTCTCGCAAGTTAAAAACATGGGGTCTTTTTTAGATAAAGAAAACAATCAGAAGTTTAGCGAAAATGATGAGAATGACATCGCAGTCAATCAAGACATAGAAACAAAGGAAATTGAAGAAATAATAGAACGAGTTGGTTACCATCAAAAGTATATTAATGAAGAGACCAATACTATTCAAAAAAGGGATTCAAAATCATATACGAATTCAGATAAAAGCAAATCAACAACAACTGGAATAATATTCACTTCAATAGGGGCAGTGTTAATCGCAGCCGGAATTTTCATAATGATATTTCTTTCGATTCTATTTCAAGGATTTATTTTGATCTTAGGCGGTCTTGTAATCGTAATCGGATTGATCTTTTTAATAGATGGATTAGTAAAATTAACCAGACCTAAAAAAGAATAAAAAATGAACCTGATCTTTAGTTATACCCTATTACTATTACTTCTTTTTTCTTGCGGAACAAACAACTTCGCTAAGAGGAAATATACCAAGGGTGTTTATGTTGAGAAACGAAGTCGTGGGACAACGAAAACCTCAAAAAGAAAGGATTTAAAAACTAAAAATTCTCCCGTAACTTCTTTAAAAACGAAAGAACAAAAAAGGAATGAAATAAGCCATCGCGGAGAATTCCACTCGGATGCTATCCATCAAGAGGAAAATGAATATCGGGAAGATTTTTCGGAAAATGAGGTGGAAACAATCACAATTGAGGAGGCTGAAAATTTGGCAAACAAACTGACTCCGGAAGAACAGAAAAGAAAGAAAAAGAATTTGGATGTGGGTCTTGGATGTTTTATCTCTGGAATTGGGGCTATCGGAATCATGTATGCCTTAAATTTTGCTTTGCCTTTTGTGCCGGCTCTTTCTGCTTTGGCTGCCATAATCGGAATTGTGTTGATTATTGTTGGCATCATCTTTTTTGCACGATATGACAAACTGAAGAAAAAGGAAAAAAATAAAGAAAAAACTGAAGCATATTATCAAGAATTGGCTCGAAAGGGCGCCATTATTAGTTATGTTGGATTGGGAATTGTCCTAATCGCTTTTCTCCTTTTCTTTCTTGTGTTTTTTTCAGCAATCGCTTATCCACCGGCTTGGGGAATCTGGTTTGGAATCCTGCTACTTTGTGGGGAAATTCTTGGAATTACCTCTATTGTACTTGGAGCAATTGGGAGAAGATTCAGAACTAAAAATCACGATATCTCTTTGTACATCGGAATCGCTTGTTTGGCAATGCCCCTACTTGTATTTTTGGTCTTACTGGTGATCATATTCTTATAATCGGAAAAGGAGCTCAGTAAGTACTACTATATTTTCCACTCTTTACCCGTGCGATAGACCATGCCTTTGAAAAGTGCGATGAGTTCGCCGTCTTGGTTTTTGATTTTAACTTCGTAGAGTCCAGTTTTATTGGTAACGTTTAATTCTTTGGCTTCCGCAATTAAAGAATCGCCTTCTCGAGTGGGTTTAATATGATTGATCGAAGTTTCGATGGAAACAGACTGCACGCCTCTTGCATTAGCGGCAAAAGCCAAAGCTGAATCTGCCAAGGAATAGGTAATCCCGCCATGTGCGATTCCGAAACCGTTCAACATTTCCTTAGTCACTTGCATTTTTAAAATAACGTGACCTTTGTCTACCACTACTCTTTCAATGCCTAACCATTGAGAGAAGTAGTCGAATTCATACATTCGATCTACAATCTTTTTACTCTTAGCCATTTGCTGATTTGTTTAATAGTCCGATAATGGTCATGGAAACCAAATACAGTTGAATTTGAGTTTCATCACCCAAAACATTCCCTTCTACATCCTCGCTTCCAATTTCATCTACCATCCATTGTTCCAATACAGGTTGGTTAATTAAGGCCGAAATTTCCGAATAATCTTCTTGTTGGTGAATTACATCTAAAGCCTGATGAAAAGGCTCTTGAAAGGCATCGATCATCTCATCATTAATCTCTGGTGTTTTATAACCCGCATTGATAAAAGTCTGATAAATAATCGCAAAATAATACATGATCAAATCACTCAATTCATCATTCTGAAACTCAATAGCTGCCTGAAGCGAATAACCCACTAAAGGATTTTGCTCCATGGTAAATGTTTCGATCAATCGGCTTAAAGCCTCATCATCCATCCCTTCAATTTTCTTTATCGCCTCGTTGATATGTTCGGCCCCGATATACTCCATTTCAATAATTCATTAATTAGTGTCGAAAAATACTTATTTTCAAACTGATAAAATGAACTTAATGTTAAAAAATCGATAAGATGGCCCATTTTGATCCGGATTTCCTCGAATTCTTCAAAGAATTAGCTCCAAATAACCATAAAGACTGGTTTGATGAAAATCGAAAACGCTACCACAAAAACATCAAAGACCCTTTTTACGCTTTCGTGGATGAGCTCATTCCTGAAATAGCGAAAATCGATAAAACGAAATATGATATTACGGCCAAGGATTGTGTATTTCGAATTAATCGAGATATCCGATTCTCCAAGGATAAATCACCTTATAAATTGAAAATGTCGGCCATTATTTCTCCAGGTGGTAAAAAGGATAAAACCTATCCGGGGCTCTATTTTGAAATGGGACCAGAAGATTTTAGAGTTTATGGAGGCGTTTACATGCTGGATAAAGAACAATTGTATGATTGTCGCGAAGCCATTGTAAATAACCTGAGTAAATTCAATAAGATTGTGAATGAACCAAAATTCAAAGACACTTACGGTGAATTACACGGGGATCAAAATAAGATTATCCCGAAAGAGTTCAAGGAAGCCGGGGAAAAGCAACCTTTGATCTATAATAAGAACTGGTATTACTTCACTAAAATGGATCCAGAAGTGATTCTAAAAGATGATTTTAAAGATATTTTGATTGAGAATTATAAGATTGGTAAACCGGTGAAGGACTTTTTTGAGAAGGCGCTGTACTAGACTTTTGGACTGCTCGTTCCTCGCTTTTGGATCGCTTTGCTCTTGGATGTTTGGACTTTAGATTTTAGACTCTAGATGTTAGACTCTAGATGTTAGACTCTAGATGTTAGACTCTAGATGTTTATGAAAATTATTTTTTCTGATAGCCTTTTTTCTGATAGTCTGAGATCTTTTTAAAACTTCTTTCGGAACATTAAGAAGAGGATGATTAGGATTGGGATCATGCCGATTAAAAGCCAAAAGGCCATTTCGGAGGAGTCTTTTTTGTTCTTTTTTGTTTTGGCTTCAGACTCGTGATCATGGTCTTTAAACTGGAATTCCCAACTCGGATTATTCAATTTGGTTTCGAAATCGGCAACCGAATTGGCATAGTGGATTTCGTGATAGTTCACATGAGTTGAATCAAAATTGAAAAACAATGAATTATAGATAATATCGGCTCTTCTATTCTTCCCTGTATAAATCAGATCTACTTCACCTCCATGGGAATGTTCTTTTTTTTCTCCTTTTCGGTAGGATGAAAGAAAGAGGGTATCTCCTTTTTCAGCGATAAAAAAGATGTTTTTCCTTAAGTAGAAATACATGATTTCGTCGTACTCAAATTGGTTTTTTCCATAATAGCTGATATAGGCATTGGAGTCTTCATCTAAATCTTTGAACATGGCTTGACGAATGGTCCAAGGAAGTTCAGATTGAATCAGAATGGTATCTTCTCCCCAATTAAAATCAACTAAAAAATAAGCCTTATCCGAATCATGCGACCAAATATGGGCACAAACGGATAAGGCTATCATCACCGGTAAAATCTTTCTCAAGCTGCTCTAAATTTGAAAGTCTGCTGAAGGAGTTCCTTTAAAATATCTTGGTATTGCCGGGAAGGCGTCTGTAATTACATAGTAATACGTTCCTCCTGGGTATTCTGGAGTCACACCAACTCTTCCATTGGCTTCATCCAAAGTTCCTAATCCCTGCACATATTCATAATCATTTGAATAAACACCATCGTAAGTACCGCATGGCTCTGTTACGCCGTCTCCTGGTCGATCTCCCGATTTCAATCTATAAGAGGACGTCATTTCCACAACTGCGGATCCTGAATTATTCGCATCCGAATAGGCGTATTTGTAATAAATAGGATAACCATCGGCCGCATAACCGATCAAGGTCATGGTATTTGTTTGAATATTTAGTCCATCTAAATACAAAGTTGGTGGTCCATGATAATGGTATTTTCCACTTGGTTGCACATGTGCATTATTACAATCCAAACCTAAATTATTGTTCAAGGCTTCAAGGTTCCATGTCCAATTTACATTTGGCGAAGTCACGCCCTCGTGTGGCCATGGCTCAGCTGCAATCGGGTCCAACTCTACTCCATTCATCAAAATTCCGAAAGAATAAACAGGTCCTTGCTGTAAAAGCGGTGTCATGGATGCCGCCATTTGCGGTTGCGTTGTAATGTTATAGGTCTCCATTTGAGGAGAAATGGCATTTGGGTTGAGGGATCCTTGTCCGCCTCCAAATAAGCCAACATTATGACTCGGAATACTATTGGCCGTAATCGTTCTGGTATTTCCATTGATATTCTCCGAATAGTTTGGTGTGAAGGGAAGCGTTTGATCACATGCTCCTCGAGTTTGATCGAAAACGTTCGACAAATTACATTCCGTATTATCGTCTTTCTTGCACGCCATCATGAAGACTGGCAGAGACAAAAGCACTAGTTTTTTCATCGTCATAAGTTATTTGGAACGGATAAAATGCAAATAAATTGGGGCAATTCAAAATCTTTCAGAAAGATTCTTCTTCACAGTCTTTACGGCTTACTTCTCTAGCATAGATCTACTCTTGAAACATAAGCAATTAGAAACTTTTTAATAGTCGAAATGAACAAAATGATAGAATTATTTGTATTTATGATAGTATTACTATTACTTTTGCAAAGTATGATATTGTATTATGAAAGAATTATTATCAAATTTTAGCATCCAGGTTAATGACAAGATCTACTTGAAAGATCCTGATTCCAGTGACTTAGGTAAGCGAATCATCAGTGGGTCGATTGAGATGATTGAGAAGGATGGATTGGAAAACTTTACTTTCGGCAAGTTGGCCAAGAAGATCAAAAGTACTGAGGCCAGTATTTATCGTTACTTCGAAAGTAAGCACAAGCTTTTGCTCTATTTAATTTCTTGGTATTGGGGTTGGATGGAGTATAAACTCTTATTCGGGATCGCCAATATTGAAAATCCTGAAAAGCGTTTGTTGAAAGCCATCAAAATCCTTACTGAAACAGTCGAAGAGGATCACAGTTTCTCACATATCAATGAGATTAAATTGAGTCAGATCGTGATCTCCGAGTCCTCCAAAGTTTATTTAACCAAGGCGGTTGACAAAGAAAATGAAGAAGGTTGTTTTCTGCCTTATAAGCGCATTGTGTCTCGAATCTGTGAAATCGTACTGGAGATCAATCCAAAGTATAAATACCCGCATATGTTGGTTTCAACCGTCGTAGAGGGCGCCCATCTTCAAAGGTATTTTGCAGATCATTTGCCAAAACTTACCGACACTGTTCCGGGAGAGGATGCTGTAGTTAATTTTTATTCAGAAACAGTTATTAAAAGTATTCAGAAATAATGGAAAAAATTACTCCAATAAATAGGTTTTGGCGCATGTTAAAACCAGACAGTAAAGAAATCCGAAATGTCTATGTCTACGCTATCTTTAATGGTTTAGTCGCACTAACTTTACCTCTAGGAATACAAGCCATCGTGAACTTGATTCAAGGTGGGTCGGTGAGCACTTCCTGGGTTGTCTTAGTTTGTATTGTGGTTTTTGGAGTTGCGGCTTCGGGCTTACTTCGAATTGCACAACTTAGGATTACGGAAAACTTGCAACAAAAAATCTTTACCCGAGCGGCTTTTGAATTTGCTTATCGGATTCCAAAGATCAAGTTGGAAGAGCTTTACCACAAATATGCGCCAGAATTAATGAATCGATTCTTCGATGTCATTTCCATTCAGAAAGGTTTGTCAAAGATCTTAATCGACTTCTCGGCGGCAGGATTACAAGTGATTTTTGGACTGATTCTTTTGTCCTTTTATCACCCATTCTTTATCATTTTTAGTTTGATTCTGATTCTACTTGTTTTCGCCATCTTCCGATTCACAGCTAAAAGAGGATTGCTGACGAGTTTGAGAGAATCCAGATATAAATATGAAGTCGTTTACTGGCTAGAAGAAATCGCACGAACATCCAATGCATTTAAACTAGCGGGAAAGACAAGTCTTCATTTGCAACGGACCGATAAAAACGTAGAAAACTATCTGCGCGAAAGAGATGCACACTTTAAAGTTTTGGTTAGACAATACTATTTACTAATCATTTTTAATGTCGTTGTAGCGGCTGGATTACTTGCTCTAGGTGGAATTCTGGTAATGGAGCAAGTCATGAATATTGGTCAGTTTATCGCGGCAGAGATCATCATTCTTTTAGTCATGAACTCCGTAGAAAAATTGATCTTGAGCCTAGAAACCATCTATGATGTATTGACTTCCGTTGAGAAAATCGCTCAGGTTACCGATTTAGAGATTGAAAATGAAGACGGAATTAATCTTCAGGAAGAATGTGAAGGATGTGGTTTGGATGTCAAAATTGAAAATCTCACTTTTCATTATCCAGATCAGAAAATCCCGGCATTGTCGCACATCAATCTCCATGTAAAAGCGGGAGAAAAAATTGTAATTGCTGGAGAAAACGGTTCCGGAAAGAGTACGCTGCTTCAAATGTTGGGTTCTTTATATTCGCCGATAGATGGCACCATCTTCTACAACGGTTTACCGCAATCGAGTTTGGATTTATGTTCCGTACATACAGTTATCGGTGATTCCATTAGTCAGGAAGAATTGTTTGAAGGTACGATTGTCGAAAATATCAGCATGGGAAGACCTGAAGCCACAATGGATAATGTGAAGTGGGCGATTGAAAAGCTTGGACTAACGGATTTTGTAAGTCATCAGCCAAAAGGATATGATTCCATTTTGGAGCCGACAGGAAGAAAAATGCCTCGAAGTGTCATCCAGAAACTACTTCTGGCAAGGAGCATTGTTATCAAACCTAAACTCCTATTGCTGGAAGATGCTTTCGAACATTTTGAAATTGAAGAACGACAAAGAATTGTGGACTTTCTAACAGACTCATCGAATCTATGGACAATGGTAGCGGTATCCTCCGATCCCTATTTATCAAACAAGGTAGATCGAGTAGTCATGATGAAAGGTGGAAAAATTTTGAACTCTAAATAATTGAAACATGCTAAATATTTCAAAACATCGAGTTAAGGAAGAGATTGAAAAAGAAAACCTAAAATCTCTTCAAAAAATAGAGGCCAAAGTATCGAAAAAAGTTCTTAGAAAACTGCTCTATATCTTTAGTGCCACAACTTTAACGATCATGCTATTGCCTTGGACTCAGACGATTCAATCGACTGGTCAGGTAACCACATTGCGGCCTGATCAAAGACCTCAAACTATTCATTCCATCATTGCTGGGAGAATTGAAAAGTGGTTTGTCATCGAGGGAGATTTTGTGAAAAAAGGTGACACGATCCTGTTCATTTCTGAAATAAAGGATGAGTACTTTGACCCAAATCTTTTAGCCAGAACCCAAGAACAATTAAAGGCAAAAGAACTTACTGTGGAGTCTTATTTCGAAAAGGTAAAAGCCTTGGATGGTCAAATAGACGCACTGGAGCAAAACAGTTTGTTGAAATTGGAGCAGGTCAAAAACAAATTAATTCAGGCCAAGCTTAAAGTGAAATCCGACAGTATTGATTTAGTTGCGGCAGAAACCAACGAAAACATTGCAAAAATTCAGCTGGATCGTTTTCAAGAATTGTACGACAAAGATTTAAAATCGAGAACGGATTTAGAGAATAAAAAGCTGAAATTCCAGGAGACTCAAGCTAAAAAAATCTCAGCTGAAAATAAATTGTTGACTAGTCAGAATGAAGTGATTAACGCCCAAGTTGATTTGAATTCCATTCAAGCAGAATTTAGGGATAAGATTAGCAAAGCAGAATCCGAAAAATTCACCGCCTTATCAAGTATGTATGATGCTGAGGCCGTTGTGACCAAACTACAAAATCAGTACATGAATTACTCTGTTCGAACAGGCATGTATTATATCACAGCTCCTCAGGATGGATATGTAACAAAAGCGATTCAGTCAGGCTTAGGTGAAACGGTGAAGGAAGGCGAGGCTATTGTAAGTATCATGCCTGCAGATTACGAATTGGCAGTTGAAATGTATATCCGACCAATTGATTTGCCTTTGATGGAAAAAGGTCAGCACGTCCGAATTCAGTTTGATGGTTGGCCCGCAATAGTTTTTTCCGGATGGCCAAATACCAGTTATGGTACCTATGGTGGAACTGTTTATGCGATCGACAATTTCATCAGTGAAAATGGAAAATATAGAGTCTTGGTAGCACCAGATCCCAACGATCCGGAATGGCCTAAAGCTTTGCGTGTAGGTTCTGGAACACGAACCATGGTTTTGCTCAAGGATGTGCCGGTTTGGTATGAACTATGGCGACAAATCAATGGTTTTCCACCGGAGTATTACAAAAAAGATGAACCTTCTGAACCTCAGAATAAAACTGCTAAAAAATGAAGCATTTAGTTATACTGCTAATTTTTGCTTCGGCTGCTCTGTTTGGGCAGGACAAGCAAAACGTATTGACTTACGATCAATATATCTCTATCGTAAAAGAGCATCATCCTTTGGTGAAAAATGCTGAACTGAGAGCTTTAAGCGGCCAATACCAATTGAAGTATGCCAAAGGTGGATTCGATGCCAAAATCTTTTCAGATATCGATCAAAAATACTTCGACGAAAAAAGGTATTTCAGTCTGATGAATTCCGGTTTGAAAGTACCCGCTTGGTTCGGTATTGAAGTAAAAGCAGGATATGAGCACAATATTGGGGAATTTGTCAACAATCAAAATCGATTGCCTCAAGCTGGATTATGGTATGCAGGAATCTCGGTTCCGGTTGGACAAGGATTACTTATTGATGAGCGCAGAGTGCAATTGAAAAAGGCGCGATTAAATGAAGAAATGACGCGACAAGACCAAGTCTTATTGCTGAACGAACTCCTATTTGAAGCTGGACAGGCTTACTGGGATTGGTTTCAGGCTTATAATAATTATCTGATCTACACAGAAGCAGAAGAATTAGCCCAAGATCGATTTGATGCGGTATTGGCGGAAGCCCGAACGGGTAATAGGCCTTATATCGACACCATTGAAGCTGGAATCCAATTACAAAACAGACAATTGGCACTTCAAGAAGCTGATCTGAAGTTTAAAAATGCAGGTTTGAATCTTACCGTTTACCTCTGGGCAGAAGGATTTATTCCCTTAGAACTTGAAGAAAGCACTACGCCTCAAGATCGGAGTACTATTTCGGTTTTAGAATTGGAAAACGACTTTCTTCTTCGAGCAGATACTATTGGGTTGAGTCACCCTGAAATCAACCGAAGCAATCTGAAAATTGACCAACTGAAGATCGATAAAAGATGGGCGATTGAAAAGTTTATTCCAAAAGTTCGCATCAATTATAACTTTCTAACCGAACCTGCGAGTGGGAATTTATTTCCAGATTATTCCATCAACAATTATAAGTGGGGATTGAATTTCTCCATGCCCATTAGTTTTGCTCAGGAAAGACAAAAATTCAACATGGCCAAGCTAAAAATTCAGGCCGCGCAAATGGAATTGGAAACGAAAAGGAAAATGATTGAAACGAAAGCCATGGCCTCGATAAATAAATGGCAAACAACCAAAAATCAGGTGGATTTGTACATCCAAACCGTAGATAATTACGAAAAACTATTGGATGGAGAAAGAACCATGTTTAATGCAGGAGAAAGTTCTCTATTTATGGTGAATTCAAGGGAAATTGGTTTCATCGGTGCACAAGTTAAACTGGTTGAATTAATAACAAAAAATCACAAGGCTAAACTGGAAACCAATTATGTTTTCGGTGTTCTTGGTCAATAATTAGGCACAAAAAAACCCGACAAGCCTGGCAGCTTTGTCGGGTAAGGTCAAAAATTATTTAAATTCCCTTACCGTGTTACTTTGTTGCTTTAAGACTGAGTTGCTTCGGTAAGTAATTCTGGAGCAAAGAAACAGATAATTATTCCAATAAAAGCCTAAGAAAAAGTTAAAGTATCGTTAAAATCTCTTAACGTTTTAGGGCGATGAAAAGGGCAATCAAGGGAAAAGCGGCATAAATCCAATAGGCATGATAACCGATAACTCCGTAAGTCGCAGCGGATAAGATCGGAAAAGAGGCCATGGCGAAGGAGTGAATCGAATCGGATACCCCCATGGTTTCGCCTTGTTTTTTTGGATCTGCATGCTGGGAAATAATCGAATTGAAAGTGGGGAAAGTGAGGGAAAGTCCCAAATTCATGATATAATAGAAACAAATGAATAACCACAAACTTTCTGTCAAGGTAATACTAAACAATCCAATAAAAACACCTGATAAACCAATTTTCAATGTATTGAACTCCCCAAACCAACGAATAAAATAGCGCGAAACAACGGCTTGATTAAAAGATAAAAAGAGTCCAACCGCCAACATGAATAAGCCCAGATCATCGGGTTCAAACTGAAACAAATCAATTAGGAATAAGGCAATCGAACCAATATAACAGGCCACGGTAGTCGAAAAGAGTAATTTCAATAGGAAAATCTTCTTCAGAAATGGGGTAAGTTCCAAGTGCTTGATTCTTTTCAGAATGTATAAGTTCTTCAAAATTCTTTGCTCACCGGCTGGACTCCTTTTCTCAGGAGGATGCGATTCTTTTAGGAAGAGGAAGATGGTCAGCAAGGTCACCGAAGAAATGATAATGGCCGTGATCATCGTTCCCAAATAACCCCAAGAAGAAGAGGCGGTCAACCCACCCAATCCAGGTCCAATCACCAAACCAATTCCTGCTATTCCTCCTAAATAGCCGAAGACATAAGACTTTTCTTTTGGAGTGGTAATATCGGCCACATAAGCATTGGTTACGGAGGCGTTTCCACCCGTAATTCCATCTAAAATTCTGGACAGTGCCACTACAATTAAGGCCGTTGACATTCCAAAAATCTTTTGGTCTTCAGGTAAGTACAAAGCCAAAACAAAAACGAACCAACTCAGCAACGTTCCCGCTTGGGAAACCATCAAAACCGGCTTTCTTCCCAAGTGATCAGAAAGTGCCCCGAGGAATGGCGCCCCAAAAAACTGAAAAGCGGAATAAAGAGTCAGCAACAAACCATAAACCCATTCCGGTGCCCCATAATCTTTCACCAAAAACGGCAGCACAGGCATCAGAATACTGAAGCCCAGTACATTCACGAAAGTGAGCAAAAATGCCGGTATGAGTTTTTGGAACATTTTGCGAAGGTACTGGATTTCTGGATTTTTTGATTATTGGATTTCTAGACTTTTATTTGTCCAAACATCCAGATCCCGATAGCTGACGAATGGTGCAGGGTGGATTTCTCAGCCAAACTCTGAACAACATACTCAGCGCTCTCTGCGAAACCTCAGCGTTTTACTCGACGAAGCTTAGCGAAGTAGAGACTCAGCGTTAAAAAAAGAAGTCGTTTAAAGAAAACAAACCCTTCGACTTATTCTCGACTCCACTGTGTTGCGCTCGAATTGGCTCCATCGGCCGCCATACGCCTACGCTAAGTTCCTTCGACAAAGGCTGCGGTTTTCGAAGAAAGCTTCAGCGTAAGAGTAAGGCTTGCCGACGGCACGGCAGGGACCGTTTAAAGGGGGCGTATTGAGGCCGCAAATCCCAATCGGAGTTAGCAAATCGGTTTCCAATTGCGGCCATCCGATAAAAAAGAGAAGTGGTGTGGATTTCTCAATCAAACTCTGTATAACATACTTAGCGCTCTCTGCGAAACCTCGGCGTTTCTGCGTTAAAAAAAGAAATAGCTTACAGAAAAAACCCTTCGACTTATTCTCGACTCCACTGCGTTGCGCTCGAATTGGCTCAGGGACCGTGGTGAAGGAGGTTGATGGGGCCGCAAATCCCAATCGGAGTTAGCAAATCGGTTTCCAATTGCGGCCATCCTCTATCATCCATACTCCTCCTCCCAGTCCAAACATCCAGTAATCCAAACATCCATAGACCATGAATTTGAACAAATCCTCCCTTTTCCCTATTTTTATGTAAGCATAGTGAAAGACGTAAAAACATATCGTTGGGAGTATCTGCTCTTGCTAAGTTTGCCTATTACGGTCATTATCAATCTGATGTATGATGGTTGGTGGTCTTTTTTGTCTCTATTCGTTTTCTTCGTTTTGGTGCCTGGTTTGGAATTAATCCTGCCTGAAAATAAGTCCAATGTGACCAAAGAAGAGCAAGAACAACTGGCTACGGATCAATTTTATGATGTGCTGCTTTATATCACTTTGCCGATTCAAATTGGCGTTTTAGCTTATTTCCTTTACAGTTTGGGGACTGTTGCGATTTTTGATGCGGATTGGGTTGGAAATGTGATTGCGGCTGGACTGATGTGTGGCGTAGTGGGAATCAATATTGGTCATGAATTGGGTCACCGGGAAACCAAAGTGCAAAGATTGGTTGGTGAACTTTTATTGTTGTCTTCCTTGAATACACATTTTCTTCCTTACCACAATTATATCCATCATCGGGATGTGGCTACTCGAAAAGATGCTGCAACGGCTAGAAAGAATGAGCCTTTATATATATTCTGGATTCGATCGCATTTTATGGGTTATGCTTATGGGTGGCAAGTGGAAAGTGGACTCTCGGAATCCAAAACTGGTAGAAAATTTAGCCTTCAAAACAGGATGGTCATTTATACCATTTGGAATGTTTTACTTCTGGTGGGAATCTATTTACTCTTGGGATGGTTTGCCTTGGTTTCTTTTGTTGTGGCTGCAGTTATTGGCATTCTATTATTGCAAACGGTAAACTACATAGAGCATTACGGTCTGCTTCGCAAGCAAAATGAAAAAGGAAGATTTGAACGTGTACGCTACTGGCATTCTTGGAATAGCGATCATATCTTAGGGCGCCTACTCCTTTTCAATTTATCACGTCATTCCGATCATCATTACAAAGCCTCGAAACCCTACCAAGTTTTGGATTCCATCGAAAATGCACCTCAAATGCCCACAGGCTATCCTGGGATGATGTTGCTTTCTTTTGTTCCGCCTTTGTTTTTTAGGGTTGTGAATAAGAAGATTGATGGGTTTGATTATTAGGGGGTGTGGGGCAAGACGTTTGTAACGTTTACCGATTAAAGCCTTTTTCAGAATAATATTTATGGCATGTTGGATGAATCATTTTAGAACATAAATAGATTATGGTCTAATTCCAGATTATTGTAACGTTTAATTTTCCTGGCGGCTATGTTAATAACTAATCCGTTGGGTTGTATTACACGAAAGACGTATTGGTTATTTTTGTTTTAAGCATGAAGTATTCACAGATCAGAAAGAAATTAGTTCCTAAAGAATCAAGTTGGATTGACGACGGTGTGGCTTACGCTACGCACTATTTGCAATGCCGCGAAAATGGATCTAGTAACTATTATCAACAAAGTGCTGAAGATTATCTGACGATTATTGAGGAAAGTGATTTTGATTATTCAATTCCCTTCCAGTACGATGTTCCTTTCCCTCCACCACAGAATCCAGATTTCAAATTCATCGATTTGTTTGCAGGAATAGGTGGAATCAGATTGGCATTCCAGGAACAAAACGGTAAATGTGTATTCTCTTCTGAGTGGAACAAGTATGCTAAGAAAACGTACGATGCTAACTTCGGTGAAGTACCTTTTGGTGACATTACGAAGACGGATGAAAAGCAGATTCCGGATCATGATATTCTTGTTGGAGGGTTTCCATGTCAGCCGTTCAGTATAGCAGGTGTTTCCAAAAAGAAAAGCTTAGGAAAACAGCACGGCTTTCTCGATGAAACGCAGGGAACTTTATTCTTTGATATTTGCCGGATCATCAAAGAAAAACGACCCAAGGCATTCTTACTTGAAAACGTAAAGAACCTCAAATCGCACGATAAAGGAAATACATTCAAAGTAATCGAGAAGACGCTCAAAAAACTAGGTTATAACGTGACGAGCAAGGTACTCGATGCAAAGCACTATGTACCACAGCACCGCGAGAGAATCTTCATCGTCGGTTTTGATATAAAAGAATATCCGAATGGTGTCAACTTCAGCTTTCCTGAAACACCGAAAAGCGAACCAATGATGAAAGATATTCTTCAGACAAGAGTTGATCCGAAATACACGTTGTCAGACAAATTATGGAACTACCTTCAGAGTTATGCTCAAAAACACCGAGAAAAAGGAAATGGGTTTGGTTTCGGACTTGTCAATAAGGAAGGAATTTCTAGAACACTAAGTGCGCGTTACTACAAAGACGGCTCTGAAGTATTGGTGCCTCAGAGCAAAGGAAAAAATCCAAGACGATTAACACCTGAAGAGTGTAAGAGGCTCATGGGCTTCCCCGAAGAATATAAGATCAAAAACATTGGGGTTTCTGACACTCAACTTTATAAGCAGTTCGGAAACTCTGTTGCTGTTCCAGTTGTGAGAGCCGTAGCAGCCCAAATGGTCGAAGCGATGCGCAAATATGGAGATGCTCCTGTTGTTGAAGAGGTCAAGGAAAAGGTGAACGCCTGACCACTTAATTGATTTAGCAGCTTAACCAGAGTAATCTCAATCTTACCCTTCTTCAATTCACATTCCCAGATGGTAATGATTTTCCAGTTCTGATCAATTAATTCCTTATAGCTTTCGGCATCTTTAACCTTATTTCTGTTGATCTTATCCAGCCACCATTGCTGTCTAGTTTTGGGAACCACGAAGTATTTACATCCCTTGTGACCGTGCCAGAAACAACCATGCACTAAGACAACAGTTTTATACTTTTTCAGAACAATATCAGGTTTACCAGGGAGATCTTTACAGTGCAACCGAAATCGGAATCCATTTTGATGTAGAAAGCTGCGCACAATTAGTTCAGGCTTAGTATTCTTACCCTTGATTTGGCTCATGTTGTATGAACGAACTGCCTTGGAATGGACATCTGTCATTGTATACTAAATCTCATTTAAATTTACTTCTTCAATATTTCTGTATAATCCTCCAAGAAAGCTGCTGGAAAATCTGAATTGGTTCCTTCTTTTTTCAGAGGATAGATTTCCATTCGATATGTTAACACGATTTCCAGGGTCATAGTATATTATTCCATAATTCAAGGCTGTAACAAAGTGCAAAAATGATGTTTCTATTCCCAACACAACATGATTACCAAATGCATATTGGTTGTTGTCTAGTTTTAAAGTTGGAACATAGCAAGCATTTTCATGTTTACGTTCCCAATGATCAAGCAAACTTGCAAATGACCATCCAGCGGCAATATTATCATTTTGATCTAAAAGAACCACTTTTCCTGTTGCTTCTAGTATTTCATTCTTTTCAAAGTCAAATCCCTCAATTAACATTCTCAATCCGGTAGATGGCGTCTTAAATTTGGCAATGTGTTGACCGGTGAAATCGTATCTTGAAGTACCGGGCCTTGTTTTCCCATAAGTTTCCATAAATCTCCCAAAATCGTCATGGTAGGACCCAATGTTAGGTTCAGACGTGAAGAGGGTGATTTTTTTTCCTCGTATCTTGTCAAATGCAGTTGTAGCAAACTGTTTAATTTCCCAACCTAAAAAATCAGCTTCAGAACTGCTGTTAGCAGGGATTCCTAGCATTGCTTCCAGAGTCAGTCCTCCGGCATTTTGTGCCTGATAAGAAACAATCTCACCATCTGCCCTCATTCGACACCCATTTATTGGGCCACGATCATGGATTTCTTTCAGCTTTGTCAGTAACTCAGATTTAGGATCTGTCTCTACTCGGTTGATAAGATCGATTAGCACTCCATCAATACTATCCCAATCCCTTTCTCTCAATTCTCTCGCTAATTCTGACTCAGGTATACCTAGATAACAATAGACTCTGAAATTCTGTGAATCCGTTCCGAAAAACATTACTCGTCCTTGAATTCGATTTGTGGGCTGCATATAGCTTGATGGAGAAGCGTTGCAACCAGCTAAAAAACCTGATAATCTTACTTCTGGGTATTTCGGATACCAAATTAATTTTGCTCTCCTAGCTTGCTCAGGTTGAAACTGTTCATTTAACCAGTATAAATCTAGGTCGGCCTTATAAGTTACTAACTGTCTAGTGCCTGACATGTCAGTGTAGATGGAACCTTTAGGAATTTGATTTATGGATTGAAAATCAGGTCCTAGATATATTTGCTGTTTACTATTGTCATTTTCAGAGAGTTCTTTGGCATAAACTCCATCGCAATTTAGCCCTCTAAAAATTTCTATTAATTCAGATATTCTCATTCCCTTATTAATTTGACTGAATTATGTTGTTTGCTTCTTTGCCTTTAACGTCTAATATATTAAGCGTTGAATCTCGCAGGAGGCTATGATTTCACATACATTGTTAGCAGCTTTTTATTTCACCAGATTATATATTGTTGTACCAAGTTTCTCAATAAAGTCAATTGAGACTTCAACATCATAATCGGAAATATTTCTTTTTGTTTTATAGATAGGTTCAATGTCCGCTTCATGAGCAATCATATTTCTCCTATCGACGATTAAGTTAAGTTGATTTTTAATATTTGCTTCGGTACTGCCGAGTGATATGGATACCTGTTGCCATAATTGAACAGAATGAAATAATGATATTGCTTCTTTTATTTTATTAGGTCTTTGAAAAGTTTGCCAACCAAGCTTTTCTCTTAATTCAGTTTCAAACGAGATTACGGGTGGTGTTTGGGAAATTCCATGATAAAATGCCAAAGAAATTTGATGTTTTTCGTACTTGGAAGTCGCTGTACGAATTCCATTGAATATTTCCTTCATACCCACTATCGTAAGTTCGTGTATTAAATGATCGAGTGCACTTACTGTAAGGACGATGCATGATCGTAGCACATTTGAAGTGTCAATAATGGATGGAGTGGGGAGAATTAAACTCTTTGTAATTAAATGTGTTTTTTTTATCTCCTCAATATTTGTTTGAAATTGTAAGAAAACACTAACCATTACTTTGTCATGTTTTGCACGTTCTGAGAAAATTCGAGGAAAATTTCTAAAAACCGATTTCTTATTCCTTGATATTGTTCTAATACAGTTCCAACACCTAGTTGGTCATCGGTCAATTCATAAACAGGAAGTCTTCCTCTTTGTGAACGAGGAATTAGACCAGAGAAACTTGGGATTTCAGCAAGACAGTAGCCTTTGCTAATTTGTCCTGGTAAATAATCATTTGGCTGAAGTAACATTCCTTCAGCATTTATTGTTGGAACTAAATTGTTTGTCACAGTTGAAGAAACTTGGTCAATCCACTTTTTAAATGCTTTGGATGGTTCTCCATTTCGAATTGTAAAGTTTTGTACTACAGTCCCTAAAAATTTTGTGGTTTTATCAGGGAATGGATAAGCACTATCCTTAAAGGCGACTCTTGCCATTTTTGCCCACTGTTCCCATTTAGGTAAGACATTAGTCAGAGATTTGATAGCCATAACTGAAAAGTAATCTGGAGAGGTTGGTACAATAAAATAGTCGGAGAGGCAAAATAAATTTTGATTTATCGAACTCAAACTAGGGTTCATATCAATTAGAATATAATCTGCTGAATATTTGTCAGCTAACAATTCAAGAAAACTATTTAGGGCTCCAGGTAAATTTTTAAGAGTTGGGATTGTATTGGACAACTGATGAGCTATACTTAAAGGAACTTCATATTCAGACAAACCAATATGACCTGGGACAAGGAGTAAATTTGTGTTTTCTGGAATTTCATAACAATCGATAGGTGATAGAGGCACAGGTGTCGCGTCAAAAGCTGGGGATATTCCTGTTTTAATATTGTCATTCGGATTATTGACATAAAAATCGTCAAAGTCGTCTCCTAAAATCAACCCCGTAAGATTACACTGTGGGTCAGCATCCACAAGAATTACTTTTTCCCCTTCTCTAGCAAGTTTCCACCCTAAATTATAGGTAGTGGTAGTTTTGCTTACACCACCTTTGTGATTAAAGAGACAGATTTTTTTCATCATATTTTCTTTTTTTATTCAATATTGCTGCTAACTATTGCATAAACGTATTACGTTAACACAACCTATGCCGTTATTATTCATTCGCTGAAACCTTCCTTAAATGCTGTAAAATGGCCGTTTCGATTGGTTAAGCAGCGGTTAGTTATATTCTAAATGTACTAAAAAAATGAAAATAGCAGTAAAGGTAAGAGTAGAATAAAAGTTGATTAAACGTGTAATCTACACTTAATGGAAGAAAAGGTATACCCTGACAAAGAACGTCAGGTTGGTAATATTAGGATTGAGAGGTTTTAAGTTTTTGATTATCTGTAGGATAAATGAAATTGTTTGGAAAAGAAAATATTCATATTTTTGATTCAAACTTCAAAACCATGAAAACCTTTTTTACCATTCTCTTTCTACTTCCTTTTATTAGCTTTACTCAAATTGAGATTTCGAATCAACAATGGCTTCTTGGCGGAAATGCCGCGGATAATATAGCCGGTGTCGAAGATTGTGGAGATGGATATCTAATCTATTCTTATAGTGAATCCCCAATCAGTGGAGAAAAAACAGTGGCGAATTTTGGACAAAGTGACTATTGGTTAGTAAAAACCGATTATCAACATAATATACTTTGGCAAAAGGTATATGGTGGTAATGACTGGGAAAACGCAAATAAACTCCTGAAAATTAACGATCAAAGATATTTGCTAGCAGGAACAAGTAGTTCAAACGCAAGTGGAAGTTGTCTGACTAACTCTTATGGAATTACCGATATGTGGTTAGTCTTTATTGATTCATCAGGAAATGAAATTTGGCAATCCCGTTTTGGGGGTTCTTCAAACGAGTTTCTTACCGATGCACTATATAAAGATGGGTTCATTTATCTATTTGGGTACTCTAGTTCTCCTAGTGACGGAAATAAAGATGCGGTTAAAAAGGGAACAAATGATATCTGGGTTGTAAAGATCGATACCCTAGGAAATAAGGTTTGGGATAAATCTCTTGGCGGTGGAGAAATTGATCAAGCTCCAAGAGCAGAATTTATAGGCAATCAGATCGTTTTCAGCTCCTTTAACTATACACTAACCGGCACAGGTGATTCTTTAGATATAAATGAACCCTCATATGGACTCGGAGACATATGGGTGGTTAAATGCGACACTGCCTTGAATATTTTGAATCAAAAAAGACTTGGAGGAAGTGATGAAGAATTCTTACCAGATTTAATATTGTTCAATGGAACTATAATTGTCACTTGTCAATCTAGTTCAAATGATGGCAACAAGTCGATTCCAACAATTAATCCCTCCGGAGGAAATGATCTTTGGTTGGTTCAGTTGGATGATAATCTATCCATCCTTGATCAAAAACTTTTTGGAGGTTTCAAAACAGAGCAAGGTGCACTCTATGCTGTTTCCTTATCAAATGGCGATTTGCTATTGCCAATAGTTTCTGCATCAAATGATGATGGTACTAAAGAAATGCCTAATTTCTATCCCAATCCTCCACAGTTTCCTTATTATGATATTTGGTTTGTCTGTTTAGACTCAAATTTAGACGAGAAATGGCAATTGGCTTATGGTGGAACAGCGAATGATTACGTGAGAAAAATAATAGAAAAGCCCAATAATACACTCGCAGTTTTTGGAACTTCTAATTCATTATTGAGCGGAAATAAAACTGTTGACAGGCATGATCAATTTAATGATGGTTGGATTATTCAGATTGAGACCACACTGGATATACCTGAAACCAATGATGCACGTTTTAAAATATTTCCAAATCCGGTTGAAAACATTCTGTATATGAACTTCGAAAATCAAGAAAAAAAGTCCATTTTTATTTACTCTTCTAATGGATTTATACTTGACTCTTTTGAGATAAGTGAATCAGAATTTCAAATCGATATCAATGCATACAGTAGCGGTGTTTATTTTCTTCGTATCTCTGAGAAAGGAAATCACTTTATAACTAAAATTGTGAAGAACTAAGCTCTGAAATTCAAATCTTAAACATTACTTTCCTTTCATATACACAAAGCACCATAGTTCGTGTTAATTTTTACTATCAAAAAGTAACTAAACGCGCAATCCAAAAGAAACGTCCATTAAACACAAAACCCCTGACGATGAATGTCAGGATGGTATTATTAGGAATGAGAGGTTTGATTCCATCAAACTCTAATTCCAATAATACACACGTCATCTACCTGCTCCAAATCTCCTTTCCAATTGTCGAACTTAACTGAAATTAATGCTTCTTGTTCCTTCATGGATTTTAGATGTATCTCAAGTAAAAATTCTTTCATGGGTTTCACTTTAAACTTCTTACCTCGGCTACCTCCGAATTGATCTTGGTAGCCATCGGTCATCATGTAAACCGCATCTCCTTTCACCAATTCAATTTCGCCTCCAGTAAAATCGTTGGAATCGTTGTGGTGTTTTCCAACTGGCATTTTTTCGCCTTTGATATCGATCAATTCACCATTTCGGATGATCCAGATGGGGTTATGCGCGGCAACATAATACATTTTGGTTTTTTCTTGATTCAGGACGATCAAACTGGCATCCATTCCGTCTTTTCCTCCATCTTTGGAACCATCTTTTTGTAAGCGCTCGATGATGGCTTTTCGAGTGGCATTGAATATATCGGAGGGCTTCTTATTTCCCTTTTCGATGGCTTTTTCCAAAGAAGAAATGTTGAGCAAACTCATAATTGCTCCGGGAACACCATGCCCTGTACTGTCGGCGCAACACAAGGCAAAACTCTTATCTTCCAATTCCCCTGCCCAATAAAAATCACCACTCACCGCTTCTTTCGGATTGAAATAGACAAAAAATTCATTCAAATGTGCCCCCAGCATTTCATCGGTAGCCAGAAAAGACTTCTGAATCCGCTTCGCATAGGAAATAGAATCCATGATTTCCTTATTCTTTTGCTCCACAATGTCTTTTTGAATGGTAATTTCCTTGTTTTTCGATCTGAGAATGGAATTGTTCTTTTTTCTCATTTGAATATTTCGGACAGCAAAACCTACACCCACAAGAAGCAATAAAACAATCACCATGGCTCCATAGACCAAAGTGTTTTTTCGGTCGGATTCGGCTTCGGCTTTATCGGCTTTCAATTTGTTGAGCTCACTTTCTTGTTGGGCTTGTAATAGTTGTTCTTCTTTCTCTTTGGTTTCATATTTGGTTTGCATTTCTGCTAATGCTTTCGAACTTTTTACTTTGGCAATCGAGTCTTTCAAAGTGGAGTAAGTCTGCAAATTTTCATAAGCTTCTTTGTTACTTCCTATTTTGTAAAGCGCATCCGACAAATGCAAATAGCCGTCCATGATCGCTTCAATAGAGGCACTTTTCTGTGCCAATTCTAATCCTTCTCTTAGATTTTTAATGGCTTTAGCGGGATCGCCTTTTTTAATCTGAATGGCTCCTAATCGAATCAAAGTCATCCCGATGGTTTCCTTGCTCATCCCTTCTACTTGCAGTTTGAGTTCCAAGGCTTTCTTCAAATTCCATTCTGCCTTATCAATTTGCTCCATGACCACATACAATTCAGCCAAATCGGAATAGGTATAGGAAGCACCATACACATCTCCGTTGGCTTCCTTCATTTCCAAAGATTGCTTGAAATAGAATTCTGCTGAATCCAGTTTTCCCAGATTTTGCATGGATGTGGCCATATTGTTGATCGGCCATGAAGTATAAGGATCATTGATTTTCTTTAAATAATTGGCTGATTTTCGAAAACGTTTTACGGCCTCTTCATATCGTTCTGTGGTGTGGTAAATATTCCCTATTCCCAAATTCGCCATTCCCACTCCACGTGTAAAACCATCTTCAATAAAGAATTCTTCTCCTTTTAAATAAGAGTCCAAAGCTGCGGTATAATCTCCTTTGATATCGTGAATGTTTCCTTTGGAAATATAAAGGTTGGCCAAGCGTCTTTTGTTCTCAATCTCTTCTTTCCATTCCAGAATTGAATTAATGATTTGCAAGGCGGTGTCGAGCTGACCTATTTCCGTATATTTCCTTGAAAAGAACTCGAGCGCATCAATTTCACCTTCTCGATAATCGATCTTTCTGGATAAATCGAGTGCTTGAGTGGCATAATTGGTCGAAGCTGTTGTATCCGTTCGAAGCAAAATAGTGGCCAATTCGTGTAAAACAGTCACACGTTCCTCATCCTTAAGCTCCCTATTTAATTTTGATTTTAAACTATCCACTTTCTCCTCAATTCGACCTTGAGTGAAAGCTTGGGAAAATGCCAAGAGTAGTATGGTGAGAAGAATCTGTTTCAAACTCTTATTTTATGCGATAATCCATTTGAATATTCTCGATTCTTGCTGTTGGTGTTTGTTTACCTCCCGACATCTTCGTTACCTCATCATAAACGTATTTTCTCAATTCTGAAATCAAAATCTTTCCGTCGCCATTCTTGTCTGCACGACCATTTTTCAGTCCATTTAAAAAACAGTAAGTAAACAAACCATTTTTCCAATCCGAACTTTCCATCGCATATTCCGCACCACCTGCTGAAGAAATTACGGTAGCACCAGAACCTTTTCTTAAATCAGAAAATAGATCTTGCATCAATTCCACGCTATTCTCAACACCGATTCCTTCTTTCTTTCTCACTCCGGCTCCAGCAGATCTGAATTCCACATCACCTTCGACTTTCTCCACATCCACTTCACCTTCTTCGATTTCTTCTTCATCGACTTCTCCGGAATGACACGTATCCATGATCAGAAGCTTTCTGAGTGATTTGATATTATCCAAAATCCCATCCAACTTTTCATAGGACATGCCTCTTTCACCTGGGTTATTGAAATCCATGTCGTGGGTTCCAAAATAATAGTTGAAATCGGCATCCAATACACCGTGACCAGCGATGAAAATAATTACCACATCTTCTGGTTTAGCATCTTTCAGAAAAACTTCAATGTCTTCCATGTTTTCCAAAACCACCTCTTCATCAACCAATTTCTTCACATGCACTTTCTCGAAAAGATCCACTGAAGATTCCATGGAATTGATGATATCTGAGGCATCTTTGGATGGGTAGGTTAAATTAAAACGCTCATCATTATACTTTGAAACACCAATCGCTACAATATAAAGGTCTGCTTTCTTGTTGTCGCTTTTTCTCATTATGGAAACCGTTTTCGACAAGGATTCTACCCCTTTTTCATTTAAAACTGAAAAGGAAATCTTATTCGGTCCAGGAATCAGTGGAACTTTAATATCTTTTAGAATCGACCCCAAATCTTTCTCCCGCATGTCGATTCCTTTGGTTCCAAAAATCGGCACATCGTTGACATACACATTGATTCGGTCCAGCTTAAATTTGGTGTCCCAAGCTTTTAGTTTGACCGTAAGTTCATTCAGTTCTGTCGCAATCGGCAGATCCGATTCGTTTTCAATCTTCACCTTTGGGAGGTGAAATTCTTTTCCAAGTTGTTCTTCCGTGAAGCCCATTTTTCTCAAACGCTTTTTGTAAACGTACTTGTAAGCATTCAATAATCTCGGAGATGTTTTCCCAATTCTCTCTCCCACAATATCTGGTCGGTTCAGCCTTAGATCAAACTGCTCGAAAGGGTATAATTCTTCATCCACACGAAAGGAAATTCCTTTTAGCGCTTCCTTGGATGCCATATAATAATTGTCTGGTGTAATTAAGGCAAAATCCGAATATCCATAGGAAATTAAAGTGGCTACATTCTTACATTCATCTACATCAGAAATCTTGATTGTCCCATCATTGGAAGCGGAAATGAATCGATTGCGATCTTCTTCAAACACAACTTTAGTTACTTGATCGTCGTGGTCGTTAAACTGACACAATTTTTCTCCACTCGGAATACTCCAGGCGATCATGGAATTATCAGCTTCTGAAACCGCATTATTTCCAGCTACCGAAACCAAAACGCTTCCGTCTTTATTGAAATCAATGCTTGTAATGATGTTTTTATGTCCTTTCAATGTCTTTACCAAATTGAAATCTTTGGTGTCGTACAAATTGATGGTTTGATCCCAAGAAGCTGAAGCCAAAAACTTCCCATCTGGTGAAAATTTCACATCAGAAATCGTAATGGTCTGGTCTTTTTTCTGATGCAATTCCTTCCCTGATTTCAAATCCCAAACTCGGAGTGTTTGATCGTAACCTGAAGAAGCCACATATTGATTATCCGGACTAAAAGCCAATCCTTGAATGCCTCCAACATGGCCAGTCATTCTCTTAATCAGCTTTTTCTTTTCCAAATCCCAGATCTTCACGATACCCGTAAAACCGGCTCCTGCCAAATATTTTCCATCTTCGGAAATTGCCAAAGTTTGAATTAACTCCATGTCGCAGTCGAGCTGACCTACTCTTTTGTTTCTTTTGATATCAAAAATTCCGATGCGCATATCAGCTGCCATGGCAAAAACCTGATCCCCTTTCGCATTGAATTTTACTGGGAAGAAAGCGATCAATTCGGATTCTACTTTGTTGTTCTTGAGATTCCAAACCTTTATTCGAGCCTTATCCGAAGCAACAGCCAAGTATTTCCCGTTTTTGGAATAATCCATGGAAACAATCTTATTGATCTTCTGGGTGTACTCGCTTTCATAATCTCCTGTCTCCACATTTCGATAGCGAATTCTTCCGTAAATAGAAGAAGCTTCGATTAATACATCTTGGAGTGGATGGGAAACAAAAGATTGCACACCTGCCATATCTTTGACCTTCCATTCGTGTTGCATTTTCTTGGTTTCATAATTCCAAACTCTAAGCATCCATTGATGATTGTAGGAGTATAAATACTTCCCTTTTTTATCGAAGTGGATTCTTTGGACTTTTCCTTCTTCCTTTTTGGAAGAGAAATCGATTTTAAAAGTTTCCAAATTGATTAAGCGAATGATGTCATCGTTAAAACCAGCAGAAATATATTTACCATCTGGAGAAACCACAGGCCCGGAAAAAGGCACATTGAAAGCATCAAAAATTTTGTGTTCTCCTTTAAGCGTCATGGTCTTTAAATCGAAGACCAAAAGATTCCCTTTTACATCAAATGAATAGGCTTCCATTTTTGGTTCGTAAACATTTACGGTGTATCCGAAAACCATTTCAATCGTCTTTTTCGTAGCATCTGTTCCAAAAACATCTACCATTTCCAATTGTGAATTGGCATTTTTAAAGACGACTTTCTGACCATTTTCAATCCAGCAAACATTTCCATTGTAATCTGCAGGAAGTTCTTTCACGACTTCACCTGATTTCACATTCCAGATTTTCATGGAACCATGATTGATGATTGCAGCTAAATGAACATTGTCCGGAGAAAAGGTCATTTTATTAATTCTTCCATTATTCCCCGAAATGGTTCGAAATTCTCTACCTGTTGGAACGTCCCAAATCTTGATCACTTTATTATTGGCAGCCGTGGCCATGAACTTTCCATTACTGGTAATATCCATGGCTTGGATTACGTCTGTATGTCCGGTTGTGAGAACAACTTCGGGTTGGGATTGGCCCCAAATCAATAATGGAGCAAAAAAGAAAAGAGCTAATACTTTGATATTCATATGAATAATAATTAATTACTCAAATATAAAGTATTAGCTCAAATTATATACCAAGTATTTGGTTTATCTAAGCAAGGTCACATGACCCGTGAAAGTCTTTCTTTCATCTGTGTAACTATCTTTTAAAGATATTTTCCAGACATAAACTCCATCTTGAACGATATTCCCTTGATAAGTTCCATTCCAACCTACATCGTGATTTCGGCTTACAAAAATGAGCTCACCCCATCTATTGTAGATCGACAATTCGTAGGAAGCAGGATCAAACCCAGAAGTCATAATCGGCTTGAATGTTTCGTTAAAATCATCATCATCTGGTGTAAAAGCATTTGGAACATACATGATGAATTCTTCAATCACTTTTACAATTGAATAAGCCGTGTCTGTACAACCATATTCATTGATTGCAATTAAAATAACGGGATATTCTCCAGCCGATTCAGACGGGAATGTGTGAACTGGATGTTCTTCATTACTTCCAGAACCATCTCCGAATGTCCAAATATAATTCACTGCATCCTCACTTAAGTTATCGAAAGTAACAGTAGTATGTGCTGTTGTTGGTACTTGAGGTTCAAATAAGAAACTAGCTTCCGGATAAGGATAACCGCATAGATAATCAACAATAGTTGTATCCGAAGTACATCCTTCTGGGGAAGTTACCGTTAGAGTAGCGTCATAACATCCAGGGCTATTTATAGTCACCTGAGGGTTGCAATCCGTAGATGAAGTCCCATTTCCAAATTGCCAAGAACAATCACCTTGAACAGCCGTTGTATTCACAAGATTGAAAGTTGATGGAATACAAGTCGATGAATCCGGTGTCGTAAAAGTAACTACTGGAGTTGGATTCACAGTTATCGTTACAGCGGCAAAAGAAGGAGGGGTTCCACATCCATCTGATACTTGTAATGTGTATGTTGTCGTTTGTTGAGGCATCAGATTGTTCTGAGTATTGCCATACAAAGTATCGTTAAAATTCGTGGTCCAAGTATAAACAAGGTTTCCATCTCCTCCATTAGCAGTTCCCCAGAAACTAACCATTTCTCCAGAACAAATTGTTTGACTTGTAAATGCTTGAGCGTTAATCGGTGGGTTTACATTTACAATAATTGTTGCCGTTGGAGAAGTACATCCATTTGGATCATCTGTAGCAAAGACTTCATAGGTTGTTGTGGTAGTTGGATTCACAGTCACGGAACCATTCGTTGAAGGTAAAACTCCACCTCCGATCTCAGTCCATGTATAGTTGAAAGTTCCTGTACCACCTTGCGCATTAGCAGTTAAGTCTGCTGCTCCAGTTATACAAATTGTTGTATCTGGTGAAACTGCTATATCAATTGGGTTTACACTTCCAACTACAACAGACGTATCATGCTGACAACCATCCGCATCTAAAACTGAAATATCATAGTTTCCAGGGCAAACATTATTGAAAACATTACCCGCTTGATAAGTCATCCCACCATCATTTGAAAATTGTACTGCTGTTGCTGCGTCTACAGTAATTGATCCATCACAAGCCCCCGAACAAACTTCATCAGCAATTATCACTCCTTGAATGGACATTGGAGGGTTTTCGTTAATCGTAAATCCAATTGTATCTATCACACATCCGTTGGCATCAGTTACAGTTAAATCATATGTCCCTGCACAAACGTCAATAATTGTAGAATCATTTTGAACATTTAATCCTGCTGACCAAGCAAAATTATAAGGAGCAATTCCTCCAGAAATATTCGCCTCAGCCGATCCATCACATGCGCCATTACAAACAGCATCTACTGGAGTAAAGTTCATAGTAAGTGGGCTTGGTTCCACAACATCAATATTTCCAATTGCTGTACAACCGTTCCCATCTTCAACTGTGATTCCATATGTTCCGGCACATAATCCCGTAAATAAAGAATCCGCTTGTGGCCCTATTGGCGCACCATTATTTATTGTGAATTGGAAATTTCCATCTCCACCCATCACTGAATGAATTTGAATCTCACCATCGCATACTCCATTACATGAAACATCTGTTGAATCTGCATTAAACACAACTGGTGCTGGTTCAATAATCGTCACCTGTGCCGTAGCAATACAACCCGTTTGATCTTCAGTCCAGATATCGTAAGTTCCTGCACAAAGCCCGTTAAAAGTTGAGTCTGCTTGAGTCGTAGTTCCATTATCAATACTGAAATTGATTGGCAAAGTTCCACCAGACATGTGAACTGTAAAAGATCCATCACAAGCACCATTACAAGAAGTCGCGTTACTATCCACACTCACGATTTGCTGAGATGTTAAATTGTTCACATTAATAGCTTCCGTGTATTCACATCCACTTGCGAGATCTACAACATATCCCGTGTAAGCACCTGCTCCTAAATTATTGAAAACTGAATCCGTTTGTGTCGGTGCAGCACCCGTAATACTAAACTCATAACCTGAACCACCTGTTGCGTTAATTTCAATGGAACCATTGGTAGCTCCACAGGTTGCTGGTGTTGTTGAAAATGTAAAACTGATATCTGGACCGGCTTTCACAATTGCTTGCGTCGTTACTATACATCCAGCATCATCTACTTCAATATCGTAAGTTCCAGGAGCTAAACCTGCAAAAATTCCGGTTGCATTTTGGTCAACCTGAACACCGCCCAAAAATAATGTCACTGTTGGGTTTCCAGTTCCTCCACTGATATGTGTTTCCACTGAACCATCATTTAATCCAAAACAAGATTCGTCAATGATCGTAACTGAGTCAATCACTGGAATATTTAATTGAGTGCCTACAGTAATTGTATCTGTAACCACACAACCTAAACCATTCTGATCCGTAATGACAACTTCATAATCTCCTGCATCTAATCCAGACAAATCTTCAGTTGTTCCCATATTTGTACCAGAGGGAACAGCCGTCCACTGAAAGGTGTAAGGTGCGATTCCACCAATCGGTGTGATGTCGATGGCTCCATCTGAACCAAGACAAGATACATCAGTAATGATCGAGTCGATGTCAAATCCACCAGCTACATTAACGGTTACATCGTCTGTTTCCGAGCATCCATTTGCATCTGTTCCCGTAATCGTATAAACGAATGAACCTGTTCCAGTAGGACAAACATTTGGTTGTTGTAATGTGGGGTCGTTCATATCTCCACCTGGCGACCATAATGTGGTCAGGAAAGTAGAATCTGGCTCGTCGTTAAATGTAATCGACCAGTCTAAAACTGTTCCATCATCATTATCACAGAAGAAAAGTATACAATTATAATCCCCTGTATCATCCGTAACGTGCAATGTCCAGTTACCATTTGCTGAACATCCAACAAAAGCAGTATTTAAAGGTCCACCTTCAGGAATAAAGTTTCCATTAAAAGGTGTAGCTCCACCCGTAATTGGATTTACAGCTGCTAGAGTAAAGCATGTTCCATTATAATCATTTCCTGTTCCACCGTTATCAGTAGTCAATTCAAATAAAGTACCATCTGGACATTCAAGAAAAATATCAAGCTCTTGGGCAGCACCATGATTGATATTCAAACAAATCGACTCAATAGATCCAGGAGTAATATTCGTCATGTTCAATCCTGAAACATTGATTGTTGAATTTACAGGTGTATTATCATCAATATATGCATTTGGATTTCCTGTAAAAGTAACTGGTCCTGCAGGAGGTACAACTTGTACGGCTGTTCCTTGTAAGTCTACACATTGTCCAACACAGATATTTTGGTCTGGACCAGCTTCTACTGTTAAATCGCCTAAATTTGGTACGACCTCAACCGTAACCGTGTCTTGATTTCCACAGGCACCACCACCAGTTAAATCGCTGGTTACAATATATGTTGTCGTAATACTTGGAGTAGCAACTGGGTTCTGACAAGGGTTACACGAGAAGTTCCCAGGAACATTAATAGGATCACCATTTAAAACAGACCAAGTGAAGACCGTTCCATTATTAGCGGATAAATTTGCTTGTAAATTCCCACAAACAGAAACCGTATCTGCCGTACCTGAAAAAGTACCTGAATTTATCGTAATACAATATGAATTTGTATTGGATCCTATATAAGGACACTGATCATCTTCAACAGTAACAGTAAAACATTGGGTGGTTCCAATATCCCCAGGTCCAGGGACCCAGTTAAATGTTGCTGTTCCATCACCATTATCAACAAATGTTGCCCCTGGTATGGAAGCATTCCAGGTTAAAGTTAAATCAGCACCCACATCATTGGGGTCGGTTGCATTAATAATTTCATTTATCACATCACCAGGACAAATTTCTAGAGCTGTATTCGAACCGGAAGGATCTATTGGATTACCATCAAAACCCAGAAGTGTAGGGTTTTCATTGGTGCAATTACTTACATTCACCTGCATATCTCGAATGATAAAACCTATCCAATTTCCATTTGAATCATATTGATCTACCCGAACAGCCATCACGGACACAATAGGACCTGAAGCTGTAAAACAAATGTCTCCTGTTTGAGGATTCAGAGTAAATGGTCCACCAGCCGTTGTTGGTAATGGATTATTCGGTCCATAAGGTGCAGTATAAGTTACTGTACCACCAGCCGGAGTCTCTAAAGGAACAATCATGGAGTAAACCAAAGAATCACCCTCTGGGTCAACTGCACCTGGATTCATACAATAAGGTGTATTTGCACAAACAAAAGAAACCGGTTGGTTTGAAAAGGAAGGAGAGTTGTTGCAAGGTGCATCTAAATTATTGATCCCAGTTTGAACACATAAATCCTGTGAACCCGGAGAGTTAATCACATCAATAATTGAGTTTCTTGCATTTTCACAATATGTAAACACCCAATCATCACAATCTGCAGGCAAAGTAATAACAGCTTCATAAACGTACTCCGTATAACCTGTTACGGTTCCACTATTACAATCTGATGTTGCTGTTGGACAAAGTGGGGTAACTTCTACCAAGCTGACTTGAGTAGTTGATAAAGTCCCCGATCCTCCACATCCATCATAATCGATACTTGTGTTAGAAGGTGTAATTCCCCCACAATCTCGGTAGAATTTCAATCGAATTAAATACTGATTTCCTCCTAAACATTCATAAGTTAACTCAGCACCGGCTGCATGCGAGGCAAATGTAGAATTGCTTAGGGTCAGGATTGAAATTAGTGTGACAAATGCAATGAGTAGTTTCATAAATCCAAGTTTTAGTGCGTTTTCTTCGGGTTTAACTTTTATACTTTTCTAACCCTTTTTGTTCGATGTTACTTTTTTGACGAATCCAAAATTGAAAGGGTTGCCAAAATCTAGTAAAATGATGGGTTATTAATGTTTTTTTAACATAAATCCCTTTTTTTGTGAGCTTTATTGAGGGTTTCCTGAGATTTCATTTTTAAAATATGTTATGCAAGGCAGAACTAAATAGAGGCGTTTTTCCCAATGAAAAATTTTATGGTAAAATAGTATCAATATGGTCTTGAAACGACTTTTCTTTTATGTAAATAACGTGTATATAACCATTAATTTATTTGAATATTTTTATATTGATGTCATGGAGAAAGCTGAAAAAAAGAAATTTCAAAGCCTCATTGAAAGCAAAATCGAGCAATTAAAAAAAGATATTGCGGATTTGAAAGAGCTCACAAAAGCAGTGGAACCAGATTGTGCAATCGGACGAGTTTCTAGAATGGATGCGATTAACAATAAATCCATTAATGAAGCCGCTCTCCGTAAAAGAGAGGAAAAATTGAAAGGCCTACAATACGCACTTCAACACTTGTATGAAGCGGATTTTGGAACATGCTCTCGTTGTGGAAATGAGATTCAGAAAGAACGCATATTGCTAATGCCCGAAAGTCGTTTCTGCGTCCCTTGTGCCCGAAAAACCTAAAAATTCACCTTCTGCGGAAATTATTACCTTACTTCCTCGTTTTATTCCAATATTTGTAAAAAAAAGTAGAAGTGGATATATTAAAATTCATATTTCACCTAGGAATCGTTTTTGCGATTTTCAGTTTTGTATGGTTCTTTTTGATGATTGGAATTAACCTTCTAATGGCAGGAAGAAGAACCAAATTCTTGAACTACCTCTATAAATTAATCAAGTATATGTTCTTGTCTTCCGTTACAGCAAGATTCATCTGGGAGTTTTCAGGAGAAGATGTGGCTTCACAAAACGGATTTACCTATTTCACTATTGGTGGATTAATCTTATTGATGTACTGGCTAGGTAAATTGCAGAACAAAGAAAACATGGTGCAAATGCAGGCCATGATGAGCAAAATGATGCCCGGAATGTCCGCACCTATTTATGATAGAACTCTAGAAATTGCCACAATTGGAGTTGGTATCGTCAACTTTGTTGTTTGTGTCTTTTATCCACAAATTCTCAATAATGCCTTCATTACTTGGTTTTCAGAAACCATCCATGGGATTTATGAAGCGCCAATTATCGGTTGGATCTTTAAGATTATAGGTTTCTTCTTCTTATTGAATATCATATTTAAAGGTTTGGCTTCTGTAGGTAGAGCTCTTGGTTTGATTCCACCAGCGCCGGAGCGAAATGTCAACTTTAACTTCGATATGTTTCAGAATTTTCAAAACAAGAATCCTTGGGAAGAAAAGAAAGAGGAGGAGGATTTTGATGATTATGAAGAAATAGATGATGAAGATTCGGATAAGGAAAAATAGGAGTGATTTAAACGCAAAGTCGCAAAGTTTCCGCAGAGATCGCGGAGCAATGTAAGGTTAGTCTTCAACCTCGTAGATGAGATAATTCAGCTTGTTTTCGTCGAATACTTCATTGGCGATATCTTGGATGATTTCGGGAGTTAGGGCATCAATCGACTTGAAAATTTCTTCCAAAGAGTCAATTCTTTTGTTGAATAAGACCGCCTTTCCGAGCCCAAGCATGTGGTTCAAATTGTTTTCTTCGGACAAGGTAATGTTTCCTTTCAGTTGAATTTTCGCTCTTTCCAATTGATGGGTGGTTAGTTTCTTATTCTTGAAATTCTTGAGTTCTTTTTCGATTAGTTTGATGGTTTTATGCATGTACTTTTTGTCCGTACCCGCATAGATATGGATCATCCCAAGATCCGAATAAGGCGTATAGCTCGACTCAATATTGTAAGTGAATCCATACTTTTCTCGAATATTCAGGATCAAACGTGAATTCAGTGAGGGTCCGCCTAGCATATTATTCAGCAAAACCAAGCCTCTCTTTTTATCATGATTGATATTATAAGCTTGCGCACCAATCATGATATGACTCTGATAATTTGCTCGATTGGTTTTCTTCACAAAATGTTCTCGAACAAAACTATCATCAAAGTTGGGTTTAGCCTTGGAACTGAATTTAGGAACAATGTACTTTTCACATTTTCGAATCAGATCCTTCATTTTAAAATCACCAACAATAGAGATCACCATATTCTCTGGAATAAACCTGTTTTCCACAAAATGCAAAAGGTCTTCACGACCAATGCTCGTGACCGATTCCGCGGTTCCCAGAATATTTTTTCCTAGTGGGTGTCCTTCAAATAAAGTATCCTCAAATTCGTCAAAAATGTAATCTGAAGGCGAATCCAAATAAGAATTGATCTCATCAATCACAATATCCTTTTCCTTTTCGATTTCCTTTTCGGGGTAAACAGAATTAAAAGAAATATCATTCAACAATTCAAGCGAGCGATTGATATACTCTTTTGGAAAGGAGGCATAGACCACAATTTCTTCTTTGGTCGTGTAAGCATTCAATTCTCCACCCACAGAATCTACGCGATTCAGAATATGAAAAGGCTTTCTTTTCTCCGTGCCTTTAAAAATCGAATGTTCCAAAAAATGAGCCAATCCGGCTTTATCTTCAGGGTCGAATCGGGTTCCTGCCAAAGACAGAATTCCCGCATGTGCAACCTGAGATTTCACTGGTTTGAAAACGAGGCGAATGCCATTGCTCAATGTATGTAATTCGTATTCCATGAGAAGCCCGCAAAAGTAAGCAATCCTTCTATCTTTTCGAAAACAAGTTTTTAGGGTTTAACAATTCAAGAATTATAGCGAATTTAATTTCATCGGATTTGAATGAATTTATTTATTTGTTTTCTGAAAATGCGATACGTTCCAATAGTTCTATATACAGTCATTTCTTTCTTTCAGGGAGAGGTAAAAGCTCAGGACAGTAAACTGTCTATAATAACCATTATTCAGGAATTTGAGTCCATCCCAGACCTAAATGCGCAAAATGATTTATTATCCTCGAAACTAGAAGAAAATAAGGATCCAAGAAATCAATCAATCTTGAAACTTGCGCATGCTAAATGCATGATAGATCGTTCGTTTTTGAAAAGTTCATTTACATCACTTTATGATTTGAATATAGAAGAAATCCAGCAAGACCCCTATTTGGAGGCCTCCTATAATTTGGTAAAGGCAAGACTCGATTACAAACTAGGGAAGCTGGATAAAGCGATAGAAGAGAATAATAAAGCCTACCAACTATTTAGTGAAGATTCATATGTGGAGGAGGCTAATTTAGCGGCAATCAATCACGCTTTTTACATTACGCTTAAAGACCGAAAGAAAACCTTGGATTGGTTAAAAAAAGGAAGTAAAACAAAAGAAAATCGGCTCTTGTTTTATTCAAATTATGCCTTTTACTTTTTAGTAGATGATCAACTTGATTCGGCTAAATATTATATAAAAAAGGCTCAAAATGCATTCGAAACTCGCGAAAATTATCTTTATCTAGATGATTATCGAATACAAATTTTGATGGCAACAATCGCTGAAAAAAGAGGGGATCGAGCTACTGAAAATCAAAATCTACTTCAAGCACAGGAATTGTGTGAAAAATTCGGAATGCTCGAAAACCTTAGGGAAGTCCTTAATGCTTTAAGTCATAATTTCGAAGAAGAACAAAAGGCCGAAAAAGCACTCGTTTATGCAAGAAAAGCAGATAGTGTTGGTCAGCTTTTACCTAATCAAATGCTTTCCGAAGAAATGATTCGATTGGATTTAGGTCGAAGAATGGAGGAAATTAAAGAGAAGAAAGACCTCGTTCAAGAAAGACTTCAAAATGAACAACAAAGGAATAAACTCATCCTCTTATCATCACTGGTATTTTTAATTGGATTCATAAGCGTTCTTTTCCTTTGGATTAAAAACAAGAGGAAAACGAAATCCCTGATTCAAAAGAATTTAGAATTAACCAAGTGCGAGAAACCCATCCATTCAAAAGTCAAAAAGAATGTGGACACTGTTTTAATTGAAAAATTGCAAAAGCTAGTCATTGAAAAAGAGGAGTTTCAAAATCCGAATTTAACACTCGATAAGTTGGCTAAAAAATTAGGGACGAATAGAACCTATCTCTCCGAATCCATCAATGCTTATTTCAATCAAAACTACAACCGCTGGATTAACGAAATAAGAATATCCAAAGCTCGAAACTTACTTGTTGATCCCTCTTACCAACATTACAGCATTGAAGGCGTTGCAAAAGAAGTGGGGTATTCCTCCATTTCGGTATTTAATTCATCTTTCAAGAAGATTACTGGAATCACACCCTCTCAACTTAGAAAAGGCGTTTTATCTAATTGATTTTCTGTTACTTACAACTATAACATACTATGAAGAATTGATCAATTCGAAAAGCAAAAATTAGTTTTTGGGTGCTTTCTACTCTTATTTCGAACTCGAAAAATTTAAAATTTTGAGCTATGAAAAGAGTCATTCTTATTTTTGTTTTATTCCTTAAACTTACCAGTTTTTCTCAACCTTGTAAAGAGGTGATTGGCTACTACCCAAATTGGCAATGGTACGACCGAAATAAACTCGTTGACCCACAGAGTATCGATTACAGTAAATACTCGATTATTAACTATTCCTTTTTTGAACCCTTGGCGGACGGGAGTATACAGATATCCGATCCCTGGGCCGATAAAAATTTGCTATTGGGTCCTATAAACTGGGCAGTTGCTCCAGCTGGATACGATACGGGCTATGATTTTGGTAATCCTGCGTATCATCATCCAGGAAATCAATTTAGCGATATCTGCCATCAGCATGGGGTTTTATTCCTTCCATCTATAGGTGGCTGGACCCTTTCAGATAATTTCCCTGCAATCGCCGCAGATCCGGTAAAAAGACAAAATTTTGCCCAACAATGTGTGCAACTTATTCAAGCATTTGGGTTTGATGGGATCGATTTAGACTGGGAATATCCAGGATTTGCAACACATTCTGGAACAGCTGCAGACAAAGTGAATTTTACTTTATTACTTCAGGAAATTCGTGCTGCCATCGACAATTATGGTACGAGCGTGAACAAGACCATGTATCTAACAATTGCAGTGAGTGGAGACCCCTCTAAAATGGATGATGTAGAATGGGGAAATGTAACAGGAATTGTCGACAAAATTAATCTGATGTCTTATGATTTCTTTGGCGCATTTGATCAATTTACAAACCACAACTCAGCTCTGTATGCACCCGCGCAAGGTAATTCTGACTTTAATTGTGACGCTGCAATTAACCGTTTGATCAACCAATACAATGTTGACCCGGCACAAATCAATTTAGGATTGGCTTTTTATGGGAGGTCTCAAATTTGCGCTGGATCACCTAATTTGCATATTCCTTCAACTGGAAATGCCGATTTAGTAACCTTCGGAGCAGATGAAGGAACTCCGCTTTACTATAATATTTTAGCGAATAGCAGTTCTTTTGATAGCCACTGGGATGATCAGGCCAAAGTCCCCTACATGCTCGGAAAAAATGGATTGAACACTTTTCTCTCTTATGACGACGAACGTTCGATTGGTTTAAAAGCCGAGTATATTATCGACAATAATCTAGGTGGGGCAATTATTTGGGAAATTACGGGTGATTACATAGAATCTGCTCCTGGTTCAGGGCAAATAGCTTCCACTCCTCTTGCGGATACATTAAACAATGTCCTTTGCAACTACACAGGAAATAATGCCTCCCAAAATGAACAAATTTTGG